>RFRK01000190.1 GCA_009924525.1 Betaproteobacteria bacterium | reverse complement strand
GCATCAAAAATACTCGAACGCGGGTCATGGTTAAAGTCGACCGATACCAATGGATCAGTATTCACGCCCAAGACTCCTTTTAGTTCGCCTTCCGCAGCCTGTTTCATCATGGCATTGATTTCATCCACGCTGGTGGCTTTTTTTGCAACAAAACTCAGGTCTACCACCGACACATTTATGGTCGGGACACGCATTGCGAAGCCATCCAGCTTGCCGTTTAGCTCCGGCAAGACCAGGCCCACTGCCGCGGCGGCACCAGTTTTTGTGGGAATCATCGACATCGTTGCAGAACGCGCCCGACGAAGATCCTCGTGGTAGACATCTGTCAGCACCTGGTCATTGGTGTAGGCATGGATTGTGGTCATCAATCCGCTCTCGATGCCGACCTTTTCATGCAAGACCTTAGCCACCGGCGCCAGGCAGTTGGTGGTGCAGGAGGCATTTGAGATAACCGTATGGCCGGCCTTCAGCACGCTCTGGTTCACGCCGAACACGACAGTTGCATCTACATCCTTTCCACCGGGGGCTGAGATGATGACTTTCTTTGCACCACCTTTTAAGTGGGCCGCGGCTTTCTCTTTGCTGGTAAAAAATCCAGTGCACTCCATCACCACATCGACACCAAGCTCACCCCACGGCAGTTCAGCAGGGTTGCGATTCGCGAACACGCGAATCCGATCGCCATTGACCACCATATTGTCGCCCTCCACCGCCACCGTGCCCGGAAACTTTCCGTGGGCGGTGTCGTGGCGGGTCAGATGTGCGTTGGTATTCGGGTCGCCCAGGTCATTGATGGCCACAATCTGAAGATCGTGCCGCTTGCCCCCTTCGTAGTGGGCCCGCAGCACATTGCGGCCGATACGCCCATAACCATTGATTGCGACTCTAATCGTCATTGCCTTACGCTCCTTTGTTCATTCAGAAAAAACTTAATGCAATCATCGTGATGGCCGGCCCAGCACTGCATTAGCGGTCGCAACCAGCTCGTTAGCCGTAATTCGAAAAAATGTGAATAACTCACCTGCAGGCGCTGACTCGCCGTAGCGGTCTAAGCCCAACACGGCCGCCGGCTGATACTTCCACCAGAAATCAGTCACGCCCGCCTCGACCGCCACCCGCGGAATCTCCGGCGGCAGCACCGATTGTTTATACGCGACGGATTGCTGATCGAACACCGTTGTCGAGGGCATGGATACTACGCGTACGCTAATGCCGCGCTCGCGCAGTTGGCCCGCTGCCGAGACTGCTAGCGAGAGCTCTGATCCGGTAGCCATCAGCACAATCTCCGGCTGGCGATCTGAAGACAGCACATAGCCACCTCTCGCCACCTCTCTCGATTCCCTGCGCCATTTCGGGATCCGATACCTGCGGCGAAAGATTCTGACGCGACAGCAGCAGTGCTGTCGGCCCATCCCGCCTTTGCACTGCAGCCTTCCAGGCGACCGCCGTCTCGACCGCATCCGCGGGCCGCCAGACGTGCAGATTTGGAATGAGCCGCAGGGCCGAGGGATGCTCCACCGGCTGATGGGTTGGGCCGTCTTCTCCCAGGCCAATCGAATCATGCGTAAAGACATGGATTACACGAATTTTCATCAATGCAGCCATACGAATCGCATTGCGGCTGTAATCCGAGAAAGTCAAAAATGTTCCGCCATAAGGAATGAACCCGCCATGAAGCGCAATGCCATTCATCACTGCCGCCATGCCAAATTCACGAACGCCATAGTTAATATGCTCGCCAGCCGTCATCGCGCCTTTTGCATCGACACGCAAGGCGGTGACGCCCTTCCAATTGGTGAGATTGGATCCCGTGAGGTCAGCGGAGCCGCCCAGCATGCCGGACACACGCGGGCCAAAATCATCCAGCACGATTTGAGAAGCCTTGCGGCTTGCCACTGTGAGCCTCTCGGCGGCCAACCGCACAACCAGGGACTGGGTTTTTGCAGCGAAATCCTGCGGCAGGTCGCCCCGCATCCGGCGCTGAAACTCATTTGCCCGCTCGGGATAAGCGACTGCATAACGTGAGAACAGTTCGTTCCACTTGGATTCACACTCTGCACCAAGCGCCTTCGCACTCCAATCTACTTTCACATCCTCCGGAATTTCAAAGGCCGGATAAGGCCAGTCTATCGACTGACGGGTGAGTGCAATTTCCTCTTCACCGAGCGCCTCACCATGGGCCTTGGCCGTATTTGCGCGATTTGGTGAGCCCTTGCCGATCTGAGTCTTACAGATGATGAGTGTGGGTGCCAATCGACCGTCCTTGCCTTTGACTGCCCACTCGCGGGCCTGGGCGATTGCATCACTAACAGCCTTCACATCATGGCCGTCGATCGG
>RFRK01000189.1 GCA_009924525.1 Betaproteobacteria bacterium | reverse complement strand
ACCGATCACAGGCTTAGTGGTAACAGTCTTAATCATTCGGATCGCCATCTCACCGATCTGGACTGAGGCCCCGGAATCCAGAATTAGCACACCCTTTTGCGTGACCACAAAGGTGATGTTGGACATCATGCCGCGATTTTCTGGTGTGGGAAAACTATCTGGCGAATAGATCAGCCAGACACGTTTTGATATTTGTTTCGGGGCGATATCTTTTATCGGCGGGCCCCGCAGAAAATCATCTACGGCCTGCGCGAAGAGGCGGACCTCCGGAATTAAGCTCAGAGATGCGGCCCCGAGCCCCAGGCCGATACCTGTTTTGTAGGAGCTTTTCAGAAAGCGGCGCCGGTCCATTTCTCCACTCTATGCTTTTTCATGTTTGCGCTTTTAGCCCGTATTACGAAGGGCGGCAGCGATCCCGTTAATCGATAGATGAATTCCAATCTGAGTACGGGGATCGTGCTGGCCTTCTCGCCAGCGGCGAATCAACTCAATCTGCAGGTGGTTTAGGGGATCCAGGTAAGGGATCCGCTGGGTAATCAGCGCTGCAAGTGCCGGGCTGGATTCAAGCCGATGCTTTTGCCCGGTAATGATTTCAAAGGCAGAAAGTGTCTTTTCCCACTCCGACTCAATTCTAGACATCACCGCTTTTGCGAGCCTTTTATCTTGCACAAGCTCAGCATATCGCTTCGCTAAAGCAAGATTTGCTTTAGCCATCACCATATCCATATTGGAGAGCAGTGTCGATAAAAACGGCCATTCGCGATACATTCGTTTCAGCAAAGCCGCATTGCTTTTTGGTCCGGCTTTCAGCAGGTGCTCGACAGCGGAACCAAATCCGTACCATCCGGGCAGATTGACCCGGCTTTGGCCCCAAGAAAATCCCCATGGAATTGCCCGCAGGTCGCCGATATTGCGCGATGCCTTTCTTGAAGCTGGCCGTGATCCGATATTGAGCTCTGCAATCTCACTAATCGGCGTTGCTTCAAAAAAATAGTCCTCAAAGCCTGCAGTCTCATACACCAAGCTGCGATAGGCCTGCATGCTTTGCTCCGAAAGCACTTCCGCCGCCGCCAGAAATTCCTGCGGGATTCGTTGATTTGATGAAAGCAAAGTAGCTTCCAGAACCGCAGAGACTAAGGTCTCTAGATTTTTCGCTCCGATTTCAGGGTTGCCGTATTTGTTGGCGATGATCTCGCCTTGCTCGGTGAGCCGCAGCTGGCCGTTTACGGTCCCCGCGGGCTGAGCGAGGATGGCCTGATAACTGGGGCCACCTCCACGGCCGACGGTGCCTCCCCGGCCATGAAAGAGCCGCAGTGTGATCCCCGGTACATCTTTAAACAATTCTGCTAGTGCAGTGGAGGCTTTATAGAGCTCCCAGTTGCTTGTGAAAAAACCACCATCTTTATTGCTATCTGAGTAGCCCAGCATAATGTCTTGCTCACCGCCAGAGCGCCGGATTAAATCCGTGATGCCTGGCAGATCATAAAACGCCTGTATGATGGGGGCTGCAAAGCGCAGATCTTCAATAGTCTCGAAAAGCGGCACCACAACTAAGCCAGCAAAGCCATCGCGATTCAGGGTGCCGGACATCAGCCCAGTCTCTTTTTGAATCAGTAAAACTTCCAGCAGATCGCTCACACTTTCAGTGTGGCTGATAATGGCGTGCCGAATGGTTTCGCTTCCAAAGCGCTGATTGATATCAAAGGCGGCCTCGAAAATCGCAAGCTCCCCCTCAGCTTGCGCGGAGTAGCTGACATGGCGTGAACGCAGGCTTCGGGCATCCCCAAGAAGTATCAGCAACAGTTCAATCTTGCTGTTCTCCTCTAGGTGCTCATAGCCGCTTTCAATGCCTGCGCCGCGCAAAAGCTCTGCCACCACATGTTCATGCATGGATGAGTTCTGGCGTAAATCTGTGGTTGCCATGTGAAAGCCGAAGACTTCAACTGCCCGAATCAGGGGCAGTAAGCGCGGCCGGGTGAGCGATTGGCCATGGTGGGTCACCAAGGATTCATAGATCGTGGCCAAATCCTGCAGGAACTCCTCACTGCGGCTATAGGGCTCGGATGGCTCCACCGCGTGGCGTAAGGCCTCGGTACTAGTAAGCACTGTGAGCGTGGCGGCAAGCCGAGAGTAAATTCCAATTAAGGCCCGGCGATAGGGCTCATCTTGACGATGCAAGTTGGTATCGCCGGATTGTTCCGCAAGTAATTTCAGGGCATCTGAGCAGCCCGCAAGCGATTCGCAGAGTGAGAGCTCGCCACCGAGCGTATGGACTTCGGTCAGATAGTGGCGCAGTACCACTTCGCTGTGCCGTGATACCGCCTGGATCAGGGTCTCGGCATTGACATTCGGATT
>RFRK01000188.1 GCA_009924525.1 Betaproteobacteria bacterium | reverse complement strand
AAGTTGGCGCCATCCATATAGACCTGGCCTCCCGCATCATGAACCTTTGCGCAGATATCCTTGATCGCAGACTCAAATACACCATGGGTAGAAGGATAGGTCACCATCAGCGCACAGAGCTGATCTTTATGGGCTTCAATTTTTGCCTGTAGATCTGCAACATCCACATTGCCTTGGCTGTCGCAGGCCACCACCACTATTTTCATTCCCATCATCTGCGCGCTGGCCGGGTTGGTGCCGTGGGCAGATGATGGAATCAGGCAGACATCCCTGTGGCCTTGGCCAAGGGACTGCTGATAAAAGCGAATCGCAAGCAACCCTGCGTATTCACCCTGGGCGCCTGAATTGGGCTGAAAGGACACGGCATCAAAGCCAGTGATCTCAGCAAGCCACAGCCCGAGCTGATCGAGCATGATTCGATAGCCCTTGGCTTGCTGATCCGGCGCAAAGGGATGCAGGCCTGCGAACTCTGGCCAGGTTACGGGCGCCATTTCGGCAGCCGCATTAAGTTTCATCGTGCAGGAGCCCAGGGGAATCATTGAATGCACCAGCGAGATATCCTTATTCTCAAGGCGCTTCATATAGCGAACAAATTCTGTCTCGCTGTGATAACTATTAAAGACTGGATGGGTCAGCACTGCATCTTCTCGAGCGAGCGTTGCGGGAATCGACTCGGGCTGCGTGGTCAGTCGCAACGCTTTTAGCGCTTCTGTCGAGGTGGGCTTTCCGGTGAGCACTTCCACCAAGTCTGCAATATCGTTCAATCCAGTAGTCTCATCGCAGGCAATACCAATATCGCCATCGGCAAAGTAGCGCAGATTGATCTGCTTTCGATCGGCGCGCGACTTGATTGCAGTTGTGGGGCTTACAGAGGCGAGCGTTGCTGCAGAAAATACAACCGTGTCAAAGAATGCGGCATGCTTTGGAGTAAGGCCTGTGGCTTTAATCAAAAGCCGTGCCATCGCGTTTGCCCGCAATGCAATCCGGTGCAGGCCCTGCGGCCCGTGGTAGACCGCATAAAAAGAGGCCATATTCGCGAGCAGCGCCTGGGCGGTGCAGATGTTGCTGGTGGCCTTATCGCGCCGAATATGCTGCTCGCGGGTCTGCAGCGACATCCGATAGGCGGGTTTTCCGCTGGCATCGACTGATACACCGATGATGCGTCCGGGCATGGCCCGCACAAGATCTTCCTTTACGGCCATGAATGCTGCATGCGGGCCGCCGTAGCCCATCGGCACACCAAAGCGTTGGGCGCTTCCGATTGCAATATCAGCACCCATGCGGCCGACTGACTTCACAAGCAGCGCAGACAAAAGATCCGTGCCGATGCAAATTCGGGCGCCAACAGCATGTAGCGCGCTGGCTAGCCCGCTGAAATCACGGAGTGCACCGCGGGTATCGGGGGACTGCACATGGGCGCCAAAAAATTCAGCGCTTGGCGAAAAAGCTTCCGCATCACCCACTACACATTCCAATCCCATCCAATGGGCCCGTGTCTTGATGACAGCAATAACCTGCGGGTGGACCTGGACATCGATAAAAATTTTGTTGGCGGCTGCCCCTTTGTGGGCGCGCTTCATTGTTGCCATGGCTTCTGCGGCCGCCGTCGCTTCGTCGAGTAAAGAAGCATTCGATGTATGCATGCCAGTGAGATCCACCACCATTTGCTGGTAGTTCATCAGCGCCTCAAGCCGGCCTTGAGCAACTTCAGCTTGATAGGGCGTGTAGGCGGTGTACCAGCCGGGGTTTTCTAGAACATTTCTGCGAATGGGCTCGGGAGTAAAGGTGCCGTAATACCCCGCACCAATAAATGAGCGCCAGACTTGATTCTGGTTTGCGATTGTTCTCAGCTCATCGAGCGCCTCGGATTCGCTTGCAGGCTCGGGAAGATTGAGAAGCCCCTCGCGCAAAATCGCTGCAGGTACGGTCTCTCGGATGAGCTCAGCCCGCGATGCTGCGTGAACACGCGTGAGCATTTCATCTTCCTGGGCGCGGCTGGGGCCGATATGCCGGCCATGGAATTCATCGCGGGCAAAGAGCCCCTCAATACTGTCGATCGGTTCGAAGGCATGCATATCAGTGGGCCCCCGGTCCGGCGGTGTATTGCTCCATGGTCAGCAAGGCCTGCTCTGCTCCGGCACTGGCGGGCTGAAGCTTGAAAAGCCAGCCGGTCTCATAAGGGGACTCATTGACGGTCTGCGGTGCGCCCGATAGCGCCTCGTTTGTGGATTTCAAAGGCGATGTTTGTGTGATTCCACCGAACTCATTCGCGCTGGCGCGCACAGTGGAGTACTTTCGAATTCCAAGAAGTGTCTTAACGATCTGCCTTGGAAAAAGCACATACGCAAGGTGCGGCATTATTGTGAA
>RFRK01000187.1 GCA_009924525.1 Betaproteobacteria bacterium | reverse complement strand
ACTCACCATCGTTTAAATTGATAGTCAGGCCAGTCGCAGATGTGGTCGCAGAAAAATCCAGCGTATTGCCATCCCCGCTCGCCCAAAGCGTCTGCAAGGTGCTTGTATCTGCGTCACCAAAGGTGAAGGTCTGGTTAGCGTTTGTGCCGGTGCCGTAGAGGTACTGCAACGCCCCAATGTCGTAGAGCATCATGGTACGCGCATGGATATTTCCGGGGATATCCGCAGGCTGGTTATACGACATCGCCGAATAACGCCTAGAGTCAGTCGCAGCCGGCAAAAATGGGGGTTCTCCCCCGCCACCGCCTGCGTTGTAATCGCCCGGGTGCTTTAAGCCCATCGCATGACCAATCTCGTGAATCATGGTCAGCCAGCCATAGCTGCCTTCCGCGAAGTTTGAATTGGTAGGCTGATTTTTAGCCAGATACACATAGGTTTTTCCATAAAGCGATTGCGGCGAATAGGCATAGCCCGCGCTGGCTGCCTGGGTGTTCATCGCAAAGTTAATGTTGCCGGTGTCAGACGCAACCTCAACAAAGTCGACGTTAAGAATTTTTTCGTAGTATGCAAACGCTGCCCTTACGCCAGCGGCTTGGGTCGCATCCATCGCCTGCCAGCCATTTAAATCCGAGGCGCTTCCGCCGAGTGCACCAGCCGCTGGGGCTGAAGAGAGCAGCGAATAGGTGATGGTTCTTTTTGAGCTGGTCGATGAGAGCCCCCGTACGCCATCTTTAATCTGCGGCCCAGTAATCGATAGGCCAGTATCCACATCACGCCAGTAACGATAGTCCCCCATCAGCAGCGCATCGAAGTTCGAATCGCCCACCGAATCAGGAATCGCTGGGTAAAACTTATAAGCACCAAGATTCACTTGGCCTACCCCACCGGGTGAGCTGACTTTTACGTAGTAAGTTCCGGTCTCGGTCGGAGTAACAAAATGAATTCCTCCAGAAGTCGAGCCGCTGACCGTCTGGCCAGCGCCATTAACGACGCTCAGTGAGATTCCACCACCAAATGAGGTAGTCCCCGCGTTGAAATAAAAACCGAATTCTTGATTTGCAACCAAGTTGACCTCGAAGTAGGCCTCGGTTACTCCGGCAACACCCGAGATATTGGCACTCACGCTACCGTTACCCTCAAGAAATTTGCTGCCCAAAACAAGCTGAGAAGAATAGTTGGCCCATGGCACAGTGCCGGCGGGTGTGATGTATTCCTCATCCTCGGGCAGCACCGTGGTTGCGGTCTGCCAGTCAATGCCGCCCACTACAAGGCGGGGCCGCCAGGCTGGGGCATTAGAAGTGTTGAGTGCTGGTGTTGTGACAGGAATCGTTTGGCCTTCGCCAGTACCGAAACCCTCTGATGCATCAAAGGATGGGTTTAATGTGGTCTGGGTATCGACGGAGTTGTAATAAGAGAGCAGCTGTGCGAACTCATCGTAGATCGCCTTAACCTGCCCGGAGCTTAGCGAGTCGTTACCCGCCTGAGTTGCAAGCTCTTTCATACGCAACAGCACATCGGACATCACACCTAAATGGCCATCGACTTCCTGAAACTTTGAGATGCTGTCATTCAGGCTGCGGACTGTCATGGATGCCGCCTTGGCCTGCGAGATGATCTGCTGGGAGATTCCGAGGCCGGCCGCATCGTCTGCGGCGCGATTAATTCTGCGGCCGCTTGAGAGCTGCATGACTGCCTCACTTAGCGTGCGCTGAAAATCACCTCCGCTAACCGACGGAAATAGTCCCGGTCTTACCGATGTCATTTCTTAGGTTCCTCAACCTTTTTTGTCCTGACACCTAGGTAAACGGCCAAAAACCGCTGAAACAATAGAAAAACCCCCGCCCCAGGGATCTAGCCCAGGGCGGGGTTGGGTCAGCCCGATGCGCTGGGCTTAGGTTGAGGATGGTTACGGCAACTTTTGCCAGGAAACGGTTACGCCCTCTGATTCACAAGCATGCCGCGCATCTGATCGATGTTGCGGGCAATGCGCAGTGTCTCCTCAGAAGGAAGTGAGCGGACAACTTCACCTGTCTCGTCACCTGTCTCGGGATTGACCACTCTAGCAACGTACTTGCCGGTGGATTCATCTAACGTGACGTTTAAGTTTCTGCCCGACTCGCGAAGATAGCCCTGGATCTGCTGGGCAGCCACCTGCATCACCTCTTTGGTGGCACGGGCGTACTGCTCAACATTGACCTCGGCTCTGGCCTTGGCTGCGGCAGCTGCTGCCTCACCGGCAGCATCCACCTTCACCTCGGGGGCCTTTTTTTGCTCAGCAGGCGCGCTCTTAGGCTGCTGCACCACCACCTTGGGCTGGACAGCAGGCGTTTGAGGCGCCTGCGCCTGAGCTGGCAAAGCGGATAGGGGGT
>RFRK01000186.1 GCA_009924525.1 Betaproteobacteria bacterium | reverse complement strand
TCAACAGTTCCTGGACCTACGGGTGCAACTGGTTCAACAGGTGCACAAGGAAATACTGGTCCAACGGGAGCTGATTCAACAGTTCCTGGACCTACGGGCGCTACTGGTGTAACAGGCGTTACTGGAGCTGCAGGCGCAACAGGTTCAACAGGAGTAGCTGGAAATACTGGTGCAACTGGAAATACTGGCGCTCAAGGCAACACTGGCGTTACAGGTGCAGATGGTGTAACAGGCGCTATTGGACAAACTGGTGTAACAGGTGCAGATGGCGCAACTGGTCCAACTGGAGCAGACGGAGCTACCGGTGTTACAGGCGCAACTGGTGATTCAATTACTGGTCCAACCGGTGCAAACGGACAAACAGGTGTAACAGGTGCGCAAGGCAACACTGGCGCCACTGGTCCAACTGGCCCTGGAGGAGTTCTTGGTGTTTCAGGTTCAATTAACTATGACACTGGAACTGGCATACTCTCACTTGACGAAGGCGTCCCAGGAGGTTTAGCAACTCTTAACGCATCAGGCGTAGTTCCTGATGAGCAACTTCCTGACAATATCGTTCGAACAGACGCATTGACAGGCGCTCTTGGCGACTACATATTACTAACTGAAAAAGCAGCAGTTAACGGCGTTGCAACTCTTGATGCTTCCGCAAAGATTCCAATTGATCAACTTCCTGGCCTCGCGATTACAGATACGTATATTGCAACAACTGAAACACAGATGCTTGAGCTTGTTCTTGAGCGCGGAGATGTTGTAGTACGAACAGACGAGCAAAAGACATACATCTTTGCAGTTGATCCTTTACTTGTTAATAATAAAGAACTTCTCAGTGGAGTTGTAACACTTCAAACTACAACTGCTCACGGACTAACAACTGGACAAACAGTTGTTATTGACGGAGTTGGCGTTCCATTTGATGGAACATACACAGTTGCATCAACTCCAACCTCCACTACCTTTACATATGCAAAGGTCGGAACAAACGTAAGCTCAGCGCCAGTTTCCCCTCAAGGAACACTGGTAAGTACAGATAACTTTATCGAGCTTCTTAGCCCGACTGATATTGGTGCTACAGGTGCAATTGGTGCTACAGGAGCTACAGGCGCAACAGGAGCCACCGGTGCGGGAGCTACCGGTGCGACTGGTGCAACAGGTCCACAAGGCGCGACAGGCGTAGGTGGAACAGTTGCGTACTTTGGCTCGTTCTATGACACAACAACACAGACAAACGTAAATGGTCCTACTGGCGCAAACGCCATGACCTTTAACAATACTGATCCTATCTCCAATGGTGTTCGCATTGTGTCAGGTTCTCGAATTACGTTTGACTATGAAGGAACATATAACCTTCAATTCTCTGCACAGTTTGATAAGACAGACTCAGGCACTGATGAAGTTGACATCTGGCTTAAGAAAAATGGCACAAATGTATCTAACTCAAACACAAAGTTAACATTAACTGGAAATAACTGGAAGGCAGTTCCAGCATGGAACTTCTTAGTCGACGTTAACGCAAATGACTACTACGAACTTTACTGGTCTTCAGCAGACGCTGGAATGCGTATTCTTGCGCAGGCAACGCAAAATAACCCGTCTCGCCCCGAGATTCCTTCTGTCATTCTTACAGTTACTCCAGTTATTCATTCAGAACTTGGCCAAACTGGTGTTACTGGCGCGACTGGTGCAGCAGGGTCTACAGGAGCTACTGGCATCACAGGCGCAACAGGAGAAGCTGGCGCAGCAGGAGCAACTGGAGCTACTGGTTTAACAGGAGTAGCTGGAAACACTGGCGCGACTGGAAACACCGGCGCAACAGGACTAACGGGTGCAACTGGTGTTGATGGCGCAACAGGTGCAACAGGATTAACTGGAGCAACAGGAAACGTCGGCGCGACTGGCAGCACAGGCGCAACAGGAAATGACGGCGCGACAGGAGCAACTGGCTCAACAGGTGCAACAGGAGATAACGGAGTATTCTCAGTTGCTCAAGAGACAGCGCCAACTGGAGCAGAAACTGGTGACGCTTGGTTTGATCCATCAACTGCAACACTTTACATTTACTATGATGGTTTCTGGCTAGAAGCTTCAAGCTCAGCTCTTGGTGAAGTTGGACCTGCTGGTCCTGCTGGCCTAACAGGCGCAACAGGTGCGACTGGAAATACAGGTGTAACAGGCGCGCAAGGTAACACTGGACCTACAGGACCTACAGGAAGTACAGGACCTCAAGGCAATACTGGAAATACTGGTGTTACAGGTGCAGCTGGCTCAACTGGCGCTCAAGGTAATACTGGAAATACAGGAAATACTGGTGTTACAGGAGTTACGGGAGCTACAGGCGCAACAGGTCCTACTGGTCCTACAGGTGCAACTCCTACGTTTGCAGCAATGAA
>RFRK01000185.1 GCA_009924525.1 Betaproteobacteria bacterium | reverse complement strand
GCGGGACCGCTTGGCCGAGCACTCCATCTCGAGGCGATTGTTTCCGGCCATACGGCAGATGGGCGGCTGCTGACGCATGCCGAGCGTTTATTGCTTACCCACGAATTACAAGATCGCGGACTGATCCTGGGGCTAGGCCGATTTGCCTCTCAGGTCGGGGCAATTAACGAGCAGCATCCTCACGAGGATGATTTTTCTGAGCGGCCGCTCTTGTATCGTGGATTTTTAGGCAATCACTGGTTTGATGATGGGCTGCGACTGAATTGGGTAGCCCCTGCACCGTTTTATTTTCGTTTCGGTGCGGAGATATTCTCAGGCCGGCAGCTGATTCAGGACTCTCAGGCCGCACCGGTAATTGGCGCCAACGTCATTTCGATGAAGACCGGTTCAATCCTGAATCAAACCCGAAGCTGGCAGTTCGGCCTGGCACTGCTGAATAATCGACGCCAGGCACAGCCACACGATCACACGATCTCCAGCGATACGCATAACCATCTACATGGTGCAAAGTTCAGCGGCCGACAGCTTTGGGTGAGCGATCTGACGCTGCGTTGGGCACCTAACGGCCGCCCGACGGATCAGGAATTTAAGCTGACCTGGGAGCATGCGAGAGCGCGCCGAATCCATCCCGAAGGGGGCGCTCGAGAGCACTCAGCTTCAGCGCTGGCAGCCGTCTGGCGCTTTCGGCCGAGCTGGGAGATGGGCGTCAAGGCAGACTGGCTGCGTGTTCATCAGCCTGGGCTTCATGATGATGACGGCAATCCAGCGACCGCATCGACACTTGAATTTGGGGCAGCCCGACTGCGTGAGCAGGCGCTCATGATTGCTTATCGTCCCGACCACGGGCGGACGCTTCGGCTTCAATACAGCCGCCAGCAGGCCTCAGGCCCTGATGTGGCGGATGTATTTCCGAACCCGGTTCGAGATGTCTTGCTGCTGCAACTTGTTCTTGGCTTCGGAAGCGTTCGACATCATCATGACTAAGATGCGAGCGCTGATCACCAAGACACTTTTTTTGCTGATGTTCTCGGAGTATGCCTCTGCTCATGGCCCCCATGCGCATGGCAAGGGTGAGCTCGAAATCACGATTCAAGGCGCTGCGATTCGGGGCGCCTTTCGCGTTCCGATGGAGAGTCTGTTGGGCTTTGAGTATCTGCCTAAAAACGAGGCCCAGCGAAAGGCTTTAGATGACCTGCGTCAACAGCTGAAAAGCCCCGCAACAATCGTGCTGCCAAACCGAGAGGCAGAATGCTCGGCCCGGATGGTCGAGGCGACTTCATCGCTTTTTACTGGCATGGCGAAGGGTGAGCACAGTGATCTGGAGTTTCGGTTCTCTTTTGAGTGTGGCGCGCCGGATCGGCTCGCCAGCCTTGAGGTGGTCGCACTCAGTCAGTTCCGAAGGCTCCAAGAGGTTCGCACTGTGCTCGTGTCAGCCAGGGGACAGCGGGCCTTCACGGCAAGGAAAAAAGACTCGAAGATCGCGGTTGCGCCGTAAAGTGGCGCAGTCTAGGCGCCTGTAGCAACGGGCCTTACGGGATCGCTGCACCACTCGCTCCATGAGCCCGCATATAGTGAGCTGCCGGCAAGGCCGGCGATTTCCATCGCCAGAATGTTGTGGCAGCCTGTTACTCCCGACCCGCACATATGAACAACATCCATCGGATCCTGCTCGCCGATTAAGTTTAGAAATTCATCACGTAATTGCTGGGGCGATTTAAAGCAGCCCTGACTGTCGAGATTTTCCGCGAAAGCACGGTTCGTCGCGCCCGGAATGTGTCCGGCAATCGGATCAAGGGGCTCGACCTCACCACGAAAGCGCTCTGGTGCACGAGCATCGAGCAGTGTTGCAATCTCGCGAGCCGAGCCCGAGGCGACCCAGGCCTGGACATGCTCGACAGTCCAGAGCGGTGCCAGCGAGGGGCGCACTGAAATACGCCCCTTAGATTTTGTTTTAAATGGCTCGGTGGAGAGCGGGCCTTCACTGGCGATCCAGCGTTGAATACCGCCATCGAGCACACCGCACTTCAGATGGCCAATCCATCGGCACATCCACCAGAGTCGGGAGGCAAACATGCCGCCCGACGCATCGTAGGCAATTACCAAGGTGTTCTCATTTGCACCGAGCGACGCCAGACAGGCCGCGAATGCCTCGGGCGAGGGAAGCGGATGCCGGCCGTTGGAGCCGTTTTTCTCTGCCGCGAGATCGTGATCGATACTTAGAAATGCGGCTCCCGGCAGATGTCCCTCGCGGTAGGCTTGTGCGCCAGCATCGGGATTCATCAGATCATGCCGGCAGTCCACGAGTAAAACGGACTCGCGAATGCCGACCAACTCTTTGACGGAAACAATCGGATTAATAGCGGACCTGTCGACGAAGATATTCGTGAAAGTGCAGCAT
>RFRK01000184.1 GCA_009924525.1 Betaproteobacteria bacterium | reverse complement strand
TTCGAATATCTCAGGGTCACGGCACAGGGCCGGCTCGCGTTTCTAGCTCAGGGGGCAACCGATCAGCGCGAAGGCCAGAATCTGCGGGTATTCTTTAGTGCTGAAGGCGAGGTTTTAAAGTTGTCATCAGGCCGGATAGTGGAATTCTCCAGCCGCCAGCGTCACGTTGTGGTCAGGCCCTCTCCGGAATTCCCCCCTTGGAATATCGCCAAGGAGGCGGTCTTCGCAATCGAGACCGATATGCGCCCAGGATATTTGTTCTCGAGTCAGCGTAGTTTGCTGCTTCGACCCTTGCCAAAACCACCCGGGAATCTCAGGCTCGAGGGATTAAGCCCGCTTTCATTGCAGTGGTTTGAAGAAATTGACCAAACTCCAAATGCTCACCAACGGCGATCTATCTATGCGGTTTTGTTTGTCGCTGAGGGGGCGCAGGTGGTTTATTCCGAGCAATGTATTGCAGCAGATTTATGCCTCACCCTGCAACGCTGGCGGGCTTCGGGCAGTTATTGATGCCCAGCCGAATCAGTTTCCTCGTAATCGCGCTGTTCCCCCTTATCGTGCATGCGCAGAAAGTCGAGGATCAAGATCGTAAAGAGTTTTTAATACAGACGCCGACGCGCCTGCATGACTGGCTACTCTCTTCCGAGGGATCAAACAGACTTCCCTATGATGTCGCGCTAAGTTGGATTTCCTCGACTCAGAGGCAGCCGGATATCGACCGAAGTGAGAAATTACTCGCCTATTTGACCGAACGATCGTTGATGGCTGCTGGCGATCCACTCGGGGCGAGTCGTCTTCGGGCATTGGTTCAAGCGCTTCCGTATCGGGGCCGTATCGCCCTACCGAGTACCGACGCCCGTTGGCTTGAGGCGAACCAGGATGCTGATCCGATCTTGTTGCCTGGAGATCGGCTCGTTAGCTACCGGCGCCCCCTTACCGTATCCGTGGTCTTGAGTAGCGGCAAGGTTTGCAATATCGCCCATCGGGCGGGCCAGCCAGCACTGGCTTATGCAATGGCCTGTCTTGGCGACACTGAAGAGCAGTCTCGGTTGCTTAGCAGAATACGAGACAGTTCTCGAATTTGGATCGGACAGCCTGACGGGCAGGTATTTACTGCTTTCCTCGACCTTACCCAAGATTTTCTATCGCCGGAGCCAGCCCCTGGAGCTTGGATTTGGGTGCCACAGGGATGGGCTGAGCAGGAGGAGTGGTTTTCTTTGGCCCTGGCCGAGCTTTTGGCCGCTCAAGGCCCTGCCGGAAATTATGTCCGCTCACTTGCCGAACCAGAGGTGCAGCCGGTTATCCGAAAAAAGCCTGTGCCGATCACTCGATCTCAATTTGGTTCGGTCGGGTTGATTCAGATGCCATCAGCACGGATGAGTCCCGAGGGCACTCTCAGCGTATCACGCACTTTTTCAGAGCCTTACCGACGGATCAACATCCAAATGCAGGCTCTTCCATGGCTTGAGTATGGACTTCGGTACACAGATATTCGAAATCGGCTTTATGGTCCGGCAAGTTTTAGCGGAGATCAGACATATATCGACAAGTCGCTCGATCTCAAGTTTCGGCTGATTGAAGAAACCGACTACCGGCCGCAGATTGCTATAGGAATGATCGATGCAGTGGGGACCGGTTTATTTTCTAGCGAATACATCGTCGCATCTAAGCGATTTGGCGATTTTGATGTTTCGGGCGGGCTTGCATTCGGCGTGATCGGAGCCGGGGGTAATGTTTCCAATCCATTGGGTGTATTCACTGACCGATTTAAAAATCGTCGTCGTTCGGATGTTGGTCAAGGTGGCAAACCAGCTGTAACTACTTGGTTTACGGGGCAGGCAAGCCCTTTTTTTGGGGTCCAGTGGCTTACGCCTTGGCCAAACTGGATCGCAAAAGTCGAATACTCTGCAAACGACGGTAGTTTAGAGCCTTATCTCTCAGGCACTATTCGCTCAATCCAGCCGCAACGATCACGGGTGAACGCTGCTCTGGTCTATCAGATGAACGACTGGGTGGATTTTTCATTTGGGCTTGAGCGGGGATATCAGTTCATTGCGGGGCTAAATCTCCACACCTCTTTGAACAAGAAGCCGCTGCCGAAAATATTGGATCGGCCGTTGCCGGTAATAACTCCCCAGCCCGTGCAGGGTTCTCCGCCGCTGAACAGTCGCTCGGCAGAATCAATGACCGATAATCGCCAGCCAGATTGGCGGGGAATTTCCGTCGAGATTGAGCGGGTATCCCTATGGAGAGTCGAAACTATCGAGCGACAAAATACTGAGCTCATCGTTCGTTTTTTGTCTACGCCGGGCGTGTACGCACAGGATCGAATAGAGCGTGTCGGCCGTATTCTTCATCAAATGTCACCGCCTGACATTGATCGATTTACGATCCATCTCG
>RFRK01000183.1 GCA_009924525.1 Betaproteobacteria bacterium | reverse complement strand
AGTCGGCCGCCTGGCATATTCACCAACACATCAGCGGGGCCCAATATCGTGCTTGCAGATTCCTCTGCGGGCCGAGGCTGCACCCGCATACCCGACTGGCCATGCAAAACCAAGGTAGGAAGATTGCGCTGCAGGACCCAGCGGCGATTTCCGGTCACGATGTCAAAGCCAGCGACACGATTATCGGCAAGCCGTACCACCGCAGTGGAGCCAGCCATCACCGGCGCCTCCAATACGACACCGCCCAGAGGGATGCGACGCTCAATTTTTCCCTCTGCTGAAATGATCACCAACTCGGCGCGGTCATTCACCACGGCCGTAACGCCTTCGGCGCTACCGCTTCCGACTGCAATGCCACTGACTAGCGGCGCTCCAATCGGCGCACGCCAAATCAACTTTCCGTCGGCAAGAGAAATTTTTGAGACAGTGCCTGCCGCCGAGGCTGCATAGACAGCGTCACCACTTACTACGGGAACGAACTGGCCGACAGCACCGGCCGATTTTGCGGCCCTGCCGAGATCCACTTTCCATGCGACCGAGGCCTTAAGCGATGGTTTGAAATCCTTCAGTGTTGCTGGCTTCGGCTTAGGTGTTCCCGTGCAGCCAGCAAGCAGCAGCGCGCCCGCAATTGCAGCCATCAGTTGTTTCAAGCTCATGACTTCGCGCTCCCGAAAGCATCCAGCGTCTGCAGCTTGCGCATGATCAATTCACGCGAAGGCGATGCTGCAGGCAGGCCATCGGCGGCCGTCTTCCACGCACTGCGGGCCTCTTCTTTGTTTCCAAGCGCGGCATGGGCATCCCCTTTGCGGTCCTCAACTAAGGCCGCAAATTCCTTTGGCGGCTTTCCGCTTAACGCATCCAAGGCGGCCTTGGCGTTGTTCTCATCCAGCATCACGCCCGCCAGACGAATTCTCGCCATCCAAGCAAACTCAGACGCGCTGTGATCGATCACCTGCTGCAACACGGTGCGGGCCTCAGCAAGCTCGCCTGCAACCACCAAGGCTTTTGCCATCTGCAATCCGCCTAGTGCCGCCTGAGTGGATGAACGGAAATCAGATGACAGCGCCTTGTAGGCTGCACGGGCCTTCTCCAAGCTCTGCTCACCCAAGGCACCCTCCATCGCAGTCAGGGCCTCACTGGCTTTTACTGCCTGACGGTTCTGCCACCAATTCCAGCCGTTATAGCTGCTTGCGGCAATCAGAAGTAATGCCAGCAGCGGAACAATCCATTTCTTGTTCTCGCTCCAGAATCCTTTAATTGCATCTAGCTGTTCTTGCTGCTCAAGATCTTCACGCATTGCTTTAAAGCCCTTTTTCTAATTCCGTCTCAATAGCCCACTAATGACTGCCGCCACATCGGCAAGCGGAACGCGGTCTTGCTGAATTAGGCCACCGTCTGCACGAAGCCGCTTTACGGTAACCACGCCCTGCGCCCGCTCATCTTCCCCAATCAGCAATGCACACTGTGCGCCACTCTGATCCGCCTTCTTCATCTGCGACTTCAGGCTTGCCTCGCCACAGTGCATCTGGACCCGTAGCCCTTGGCTGCGGCATTGCTCTGCAATCTGCATCGCAAAGCTGGTCGAAGCCTCACCCCAGTGCACCACATAGACATCTAACGCTGATGGCAGTTCGGGTGCAGCGACTTCTTGCAGCAAAGCAACCAGCCGCTCAACTCCGATCGCAAAACCACAGGCCGGGGCGGGGGAACCGCCCATCTGCTCAATGAGGCTATCGTAGCGACCACCACCGCAGACCGTGCCCTGTGCTCCAAGCCGATCAGTAATCCACTCAAACACCGTGAGATTGTAGTAGTCCAGTCCGCGAACAAGCCGCGGATTAATCGTGTAGGCAATGCCGTGGCGCTCCAGAATCTCCATCACAGCGGCCAGGTGTGCCCGAGAGGCATCCCCGAGAAAATCTTTGAGAAGTGGTGCTGAATCAATCACTGGCCGCATGGCAGGATTTTTTGAATCCATAATCCGCAGCGGATTGGTCAGCAGCCGCCGCTGGGCATCGGCATCGAGAATCGATGCATGCGTTTGGAAGTGCGCAATTAAGGCCTTGCGATGGGCCTGACGCTCCTCTAGGGCGCCGAGGGAATTCAGCTCGAGCCGCGGCGCCTGGTCACCCTGAAGCCCCAAGGACTGCCAGAGCCGATGGATCATGACCAGCTGCTCAGCATCAATGTCCGGACCGGGTATGCCCAGTGCCTCGATGCCGAACTGATGAAACTGCCGATAGCGGCCACGCTGAGGCCGCTCATGTCGAAACATGGGGCCCACATACCAGAGCCGCTTCGGGCCATCGTAAAGAAGATTGTGTTCAATCACCGAGCGCACGACCGCAGCAGTATTCTCCGGCCGCAGTGTCAGCTGCTCACCATTTAATGCATCGGTGAAGGT
>RFRK01000182.1 GCA_009924525.1 Betaproteobacteria bacterium | reverse complement strand
CCTGAGGATTAATTTCTTGTTTGAGCTCAAATACAAGCCGCACCACACGGGGCTGAAATTGTGCAACACGTATCGCACGAATAAAGGGATCATCGTTGGTGACCCGGGCTGTGAGCTCGCGCAACGCAGGATTGAGCGTCACGCCCTCAAGGTCAAGCACAAAACGAAGTGGCTCTTTCAATAGCTGTGTGCTGTAGACAAGTCCTTCGGGCGCATGCTCGATCGTAATTCGAGTATAGGCAGGCGCTGGCCAAAGCCGAACACCGATCACCTGAGCAGCCCAGCCGGGCTGGGCTATCAGGCTGATAAGCAGCGTGCTACCGGCGTGAATTAGGATTTGTCGACGTCGGCGATCCATTGGCGAAGCGGGCCGTCAAATGCCGGCCCCAAAGGGCGGTTGAAAAATTCAATAGTCATGCGACGAGGCGCCTCACCGCGAATGTCGCCTTCCCACGCAATGGCCAGTTCAATATTGGGGGGCGGAAGCCCTGCCGCCCGCTGTGGCCATTCGATAAGCACGATCGCCCGCTGCGCAAAGAGATCACGCAGTCCGGCAGAGGACCATTCCGCTGGTGAAGTCTGCCGATAAAAATCAATGTGATGGACGGGAAGGGCGCAGCCATCTAGGTCGATCTCATAGGATTCCACCACACTAAAGCTCGGGCTCTTGACACGGTCTCGGATGCCGCAGGCCCGCAGAAAGGCCCGGACCCAAGTGGTCTTGCCAGCCCCTAGCTCGCCGCGTAAAGCAATCTGTACTGCCGTTTTGTTTTGATGGTCTAGACGGAGTGCTTTGAGCACCAGCTCTGCGGTCGCTGCAGCAACCCGCTCGCATCCTTGCTCGTTGAGCTGATGAAATTCTTTCCGCAGCAGTGGCTTAGGGTTTTGGCTCATACTTTGGTGCATGCTGCCTGATCATGAACAGCTGATTCTAATCGCCCGCTCTTGCGGATTTAGCCATGTTGGCGTGGTCGATCTCTCGGGCGAGGCCGCCGCCCGCCTAGCACCTGCGATGGCCCAGTATCGTCGGTGGTATTCGGCAGGCTATGCCGGCGAGATGGAATATCTGAGTCGGCATGCAGATCTTCGTGAGGATCCTGCAAGGTTGATGCCGCGGCCGCCGGAGGCATTGCGGGCGATTGTGGTGGGGATGAATTATCTGCATGAGGCTGCCCAGCAGTGGCAGCAGAATCACAGCATGGCAAGGCGAATCCCGCAGCGCGCAGTGATTTCGGTGTATGCCCGAGGCCGCGATTATCACAAGGTGATTCGACAGCGGCTGCTGAAGTTGGCCCGAGCCTTAAGCAAGCAATGGCGGCATCAAGAGGCCCAGTTTCGGGCTTGTGTCGACTCTGCACCGGTGCTTGAGGTTGAGCTTGCCCGTCAGTGCGGACTTGGATGGCGCGGAAAACATACCTTGCTGCTTAATCGTGAGCAAGGTTCGATGTTTTTTCTCGGGGTTCTGTTAACCGATTTACCGATTGCGCCAATGGACGCGGTCATGGACCCGCCTCAGGCGCCTGATGGGCACTGCGGAACCTGCACCGCCTGCTTGCAGGCCTGCCCCACGCAGGCCTTCGTCGGCCCGTATCAGCTTGATGCGCGCCGTTGTATTTCTTATCTAACCATTGAGCTGAAGGGCAGCATCCCGACTGCGCTACGCCCTTTAATTGGTAATCGTGTCTATGGCTGTGATGATTGTCAGCAGGTCTGTCCGTGGAATCAGTATGCGCAGCAGGCAGCATTGTCAGATTTTGATGTCCGTCACGGCCTAGATCGCGCTACCCTGCTGGAGCTGCTGCAGTGGACCGAGGCCCAGTTCTTCGAACGTCATCAGGGCAGTGCGATTCTGCGGATTGGCTATGAGCGATGGCTACGCAATCTTGTAGTCGCCGCCGGTAATGCACTGAGTTCGGCTGATTGTCCGGCCGAGATGAAATCCGCTCTGATGACATCGCTGAGGCTACATCGCCGATCCGCAAGCGATTTGGTGGTGGAGCATATCGATTGGGCGCTAGCCCAGGGCCTGCAAGACCGTCACCCAGAGCGTGATCGTCACCATTGATGCAAGGGTTGAGATTGACACCAGGCCAGCAGTGAGCGGCCCATTGCCACCCATTCGGACGGCAAGAATATAGGCACTGCTGGCGGTCGGCATGGTGGCAAACAAAATCGCGATATCCCGCTGTAGGCCTTCAATATTCATCCACTTACAGGCGGCCCAGACCACAGGTGGTGTGATCAATAGCTTGATGGCGGTGATACAGACCCCTTGCCAACGGGCTGCGGTACTTTTCATTCCAGCAAAGCTGAGTCCTGCGCCCACACACATCAGACCAAGAGAAATTGCGGCGGAGCTGGCCCGATCGAGCACTCCGTAAATGAGCTCTGGGGGAATGAGCCCCAGAAAATT
>RFRK01000181.1 GCA_009924525.1 Betaproteobacteria bacterium | reverse complement strand
ATGTGAACGACCCGCAGCTCTTGATCCAGAATCACCACCGCAGTGGCAAGCAGATCAAGGCTGCGAAGATGCCGAGCGATCACATTCGGCGGGAGTGCGATAACGTCCGCAGCAGCCCCTTTTTTACAGCGAGTAGTACATGTCGAATTCCACCGGATGGGTGGTCATACGGAAACGCGTGACCTCTTCCATCTTCAGCGCGATATAGGAATCGATCATGTCATTGCTGAATACGCCACCACGGGTAAGGAACTCACGGTCTTTATCGAGTGCCTCAAGCGCTTGGTCCAAAGACGAGCAGACCGTAGGAATCTTCTTGTCTTCCTCGGGCGGCAAGTCATAAAGATTCTTATCCGAGGGCTCGCCGGGGTGAATCTTGTTCATCACGCCGTCAAGGCCCGCCATCATCATCGCGGCAAATGCCATATAGGGGTTAGCCGTGGGGTCGGGAAAACGGACCTCGATACGGCGCGCCTTGGGGCTGCTCACATGTGGAATACGGATCGAGGCCGAGCGGTTACGCGAGGAATAGGCCAACTTCACGGGCGCCTCGAATCCCGGTACCAGGCGCTTATAGCTGTTGGTACCCGGGTTGGTGATGGCGTTTAAGGCGCGCGCATGCTTGATGATGCCGCCGATGTAATACAACGCAAACTCTGAGAGTCCGGCATAGCCGTTACCAGCAAAGAGATTTTGACCATCTTTCCAGACCGACTGATGGCAATGCATACCCGAGCCGTTATCGCCCACCACAGGCTTGGGCATAAAGGTTGCGGTCTTTCCATAGCTGGCAGCCACATTGTGCACAACGTACTTCAGGATCTGCGTCCAGTCAGCACGCTGGGTCAGTGTGCTGAATTTGGTGCCAATCTCGCACTGGCCTGCGCCTGCCACCTCATGATGATGAACTTCGACGGGCACACCCATTTGCTCAAGAATCAGGCACATCTCTGAGCGGATGTCCTGAAATGAATCCACCGGGGGTACCGGAAAGTAGCCGCCCTTTACTGCGGGACGATGGGCGAGATTGCCGCCTTCGTAGTCGATTCCGGTCGACCAGCTCGCCTCTTCAGACTTAATCTTGGCAAAGCAGCCCGACATATCCACATTCCAAGTCACGCCATCAAAAATGAAAAACTCAGGCTCCGGACCAAAGTAGGCGGTGTCACCCACGCCAGTTGACTTCAGATAGGCCTCTGCCCGCTTAGCAATTGAGCGCGGGTCGCGGTCATAGCCTTTCCCATCTGAAGGCTCCACCACATCACAGGTCAGATTCAGGGTCGACTCTTCGCGGAAGGGATCTAAAACGGCGGTGTTGGCGTCCGGCATCAGCAGCATGTCCGAGGCCTCGATGCCCTTCCAGCCAGCGATGGAGGATCCATCAAAGGCATGGCCAGACTCGAATTTATCTTCGCTGAAGGCGCTAACAGGAACGCTCACGTGCTGCTCTTTGCCGCGGGTATCGGTGAAGCGGAAATCAACAAACTTCACCTCGTTATCTGACACCATCTTCATGACTTCTTGAGGGGTGGGCATATCAACATCTCCTTATGTAAAAACGATCTAAGACAATAAAACGACCCATTGTTGGGATGCTCTGAGCGAAAAGCGTGCCCGTTCGTAAGTCACGAAAAATCAATGACTTATGAAAAAATTATCGAAAATTTTTTAAAATTTAAATTTATTTTGGTGCATTTAATGCACCATTATAGTGCTACAGGATAGGGGCCCAAAATTGATGCACCAAGTCTGGGCTTACTCGGCCTCTAGGGAAGAAAGCTGGCCTGCAAGTCATTGAGCAATTCGAGCCCTCGGGCAGAGGCCTGAAACCGGTCGGGCCGCCTGACCATCAGGCCCTTCGACTGGGCACTTGCAAGGCGTTCCAGCAGGAATGGGTGCTCACCGATTGCCATGCCGGTTGTCTGGGCCCAGCGGCCGATGGGCACCCCCTCGACAAGCCGAAGCGCGTTGAGCATGAACTCAAATCCCAGATCATCAATACTGACATCAGACTGCCTGACAGCAATCCCTGTGGCACTCAAATAGGCTTCTGGCGTTCGCGTCTTCACCGTTCGAAAAATGCGATTGGCCAGCGATATTTTTCCGTGTGCCCCTGCCCCAATCCCCAGGTAGTCCCCAAAGGTCCAGTAATTCAGGTTGTGCCGGCACTGTTGGCCCTCTGCCGCATAGGCCGAGACCTCGTAGCGCCGAAGGCCCCGGGCGGCGAGCCGCTCGATAATCAGCGTCTGCATTTCCGCAAGACAGTCATCGTCCGGCAGGCCCTGTGGCGGCCGTGTAGCAAACAGCGTATTCGGCTCAAGTGTCAGCTGATACAGCGACACATGGGCCATCGGAAAGCTAAGTAGCCGATCGAGCTCCTGCTCAAGGTCGCTTAAGCGCTGCCCAGGCAGCCCAAACAT
>RFRK01000019.1 GCA_009924525.1 Betaproteobacteria bacterium | reverse complement strand
AGTCGCCCTCATTGCCCCCATTGCCATGGAGCAGGGCCTGCGCTTTGCGATCCGCGAAGGCGGCCGCACCGTGGGTGCAGGTGTGGTGGCGAAGATTATTGAGTAAGCGGGGATCACAGGCTTAAGGGCAGAAGGGGCATAGCTCAATTGGCAGAGCGTCGGTCTCCAAAACCGAAGGTTGGGGGTTCGATTCCCTCTGCCCCTGCCATCAACGCAGAAAGACACCATGTCGCAGCTTGATCAAGTTCAGTCATCCGGGGCAGTTGATAAGGCAATGTTGGCCGGGGCGGTGCTTGCTTTGCTGGCAGGCATTGTTGCGTTTCACTCCCTGGCTGAGTCCTCGGTCTGGTTGCGTGCGGGCGTGCTGATTGCGGGCATTGTTATTGGTTTGGTAGTGGCATTGATGTCGCAATCGGGCCGTCGGTTTATTGGTTTTTCGCAGCATGCGATTGATGAGACCCGTAAAGTTGTCTGGCCCACACGAAAAGAAACCATTCAGACTACGCTGATTGTGTTTGCCTTTGTGTTGGTCATGGCGATCTTCTTATGGTTTGCCGATAAGTTATTAGAGTGGGTCCTCTACGACCTCTTGTTGGGATGGAAGCGTTAATGGCCGCGAAGCGTTGGTATGTGGTGCATGCCTTTTCGGGCATGGAGAAAAGTGTTGCCAAGGCTATCCAAGAACGGATCGACCGGGCGGACATGCAGGAATTTTTCGGCCAGATTCTTGTGCCTGTTGAAGAGGTGGTGGAGATCCGTGGTGGCCAGAAGGCCATCTCTGAGCGCCGCTTTTTTCCGGGCTATGTGCTGGTTGAGATGGAAATGAACGATGAGACCTGGCATCTGGTGAAGAACACCAACAAAGTCACAGGCTTTGTTGGGGGCTCAGGCAGCAAGCCCACCCCGATTTCACAGGCTGAGGTCGACAAGATCATGGCCCAGATGCAAGAGGGTGTGGAGAAGCCGCGTCCGAAGGTGCTCTTTGAGGTTGGCGAAGTGGTGCGTGTGAAAGAAGGCCCGTTTACTGACTTTAACGGCAGCGTTGAAGAAGTGAACTACGAAAAAAATCGTCTTCGGGTGTCGGTCACTATTTTTGGCCGTGCCACACCGGTAGAGCTTGAATTCGGTCAGGTCGAAAAGCTCTGATCGATTGTGAAGTTGATGTTGTTGTGATTGCAGTAAACCGAGGAGCGGCTGCTTAAGGCTGCCGCGATTGAACTCACTAAGGAGCCCTTATGGCAAAGAAGATCGTTGGTTATATCAAGCTGCAGGTGCCTGCAGGCAAGGCCAATCCCTCTCCACCGATTGGCCCCGCGCTCGGTCAGCGCGGACTAAATATCATGGAATTTTGCAAGGCATTCAATGCCCAGACCCAGGGTATGGAGCCGGGTCTGCCCATTCCGGTGGTGATCACGGCATTTGCCGACAAGACTTTTACCTTTGTGATGAAGACACCGCCCGCAACGGTGCTCATCAAGAAGGCAGCCAAGCTCGATAAGGGCTCTCCAAAGCCGCATTCCGATAAGGTTGGGAAGATTACGCGTGCGCAGGCTGAAGAAATTGCAAAAAGCAAAATGCCCGATCTGACTGCTGCGGATCTTGATGCGGCTGTTCGAACGATTGCCGGTAGCGCCCGCAGCATGGGCGTGACCGTTGAAGGAGTGTGATTGTCATGAGCCAGACAAAATCAACAAAAATTCCAGGCTCCAAGCGTTATGCAGCCGCCCGATCCAAGGTTGACCGGGCCAAGCTCTATACCGCCCAGGAGGCCCTTGAGCTTGCCAAAGCCTGCGCAACCGCAAAATTTAAAGAATCAGTCGATGTCGCGGTCCAGCTCGGTATTGATGCTAAAAAATCAGACCAGCTGGTTCGCGGTTCGATCGTGCTGCCCGCGGGCACGGGCAAGACTAAGCGTGTTGCGGTCTTCGCTCAGGGCGAAAAGGCCGAGCAGGCCAAGGCCGCTGGCGCCGACATTGTGGGCATGGATGATCTCGCTGATCGCATCAAAGGCGGCAACATCGATTTTGATGTGCTGATTGCATCGCCCGACACCATGCGGATTGTGGGAACGCTTGGCCAGATTCTCGGCCCCCGCGGACTGATGCCGAATCCAAAGGTCGGCACCGTTTCGGCCGATGTCGCTCAGGCTGTGAAAAATGCGAAGGCCGGCCAGGTGCAGTATCGAACCGACAAGGCAGGCATTGTGCATTGTTCAATTGGTCAGGCCTCGTTCGAGGTGGATGCCCTGAAAACGAACCTGGTGGCGCTGATTGATGCGCTTAATCGGGCTAAGCCCCAGTCATCAAAAGGAGTGTATCTGCGCAAGGTGGCGATCTCGACCACGATGGGCCCGGGTATCCGTGTCGATCAGGCGAGCATCATGCCAGCGCAATAAAAAGACTTTGGGCTGTAGCTACCGGGGCAGTGGACCGGGAGCTGCAGGTTGTCAAAGACCGTTGGGGCGCTCAATTTGTCGAGCGCTTAATCGCAGCCTCTCGGGGCAGCACCCAACGCAGATGGCGATCCCGAAAGAAGTCGATGTTCAGTGTGGTTGTGATGCATCGAAGTTTTCTGGTCTCGCCGGTTTCAACCGTTTCAAGTTCCGCAAGGAACAAGAAACATTGAGAAGGAGTGAAATGTGGCACTAAACCGCGAAGCGAAAGCTGTGGTGATTGATGAAGTCTCGGCCCAGGTGGCCCAGGCTCAGTCCATCATCCTGGCGGAGTACCGTGGTCTTGATGTGGCCAACATCACCGATCTCCGCAAGAAGGCGCGCAACGCCGGCGTATACCTGCGGGTGTTGAAAAACACTCTGGTTCGCCGTTCCGTTGCAGGAACACCGTTTGAGCCGCTGTCCGACAAGATGTCGGGTCCGCTGATCTACGGTATTTCGAAAGACCCGGTCGCTGCAGCAAAGGTCATGCAAGACTTTGCTAAAGGCAATGAGGTTTTCGTCATTAAGGCGGGCGCGATGCCAAATTATGTGATGGATGCGACTGGCGTGAAAGCGCTGGCGGCAATGCCTTCACGCGATGAGCTGCTCGCGACATTGCTCGGCACGATGCAGGCCCCGATTGCTAAGTTTGTGCGAACCGCTAACGAGATCCCGTCGAAGTTTGTTCGCACGGTGGCCGCGTTGCGTGATCAGCGCGAAAAGGAATCGGCCTAGTCATCAAGGCTGTCGGATTCAAATCAACTGAACAGAAATTTTTGGAGCAAGAACATGAGTAAAGATCAAGTGTTAGACGCAATTGGCGCCATGACTGTGCTGGAGCTCTCCGAGCTGATCAAGGCCATGGAAGAAAAATTTGGCGTGTCGGCCGCTGCAGCAGCAGTTGCAGTAGCTGCCCCTGCTGCAGGTGGCGGCGGTGCTGCTGCCCCAGCCGCGGAAGAGAAGACTGACTTCACTGTGGTGCTGGCCGCCGCAGGCGACAAGAAGGTTGAAGTCATTAAGGTGGTGCGTGCTGCGACCGGACTGGGCCTGAAAGAAGCCAAGGATCTTGTTGATGGTGCGCCGAAGCCGGTCAAGGAAGGCATCAATAAGGCCGACGCCGAGGCCCTGAAGAAGCAGCTTGAAGAGGCTGGCGCTAAGGTTGAGTTGAAGTAATTAATCCACGCATTTTCGAAGACCGCACCGATCGGGGCGGTCTTCGGGGTGCGGGCTACGCCATGGCGATGCACACACGATGTGGTCCGCGTCGCTATCGCATAGCTCGGAATGGTAAGCAGTGCAGTGGGCTGTGGTAGTCAGATCGAATTTTTTTGAGAGTTTCTCAACAGGAGCCGTGATGGCCTATAACTTCACCGAGAAAAAACGTATTCGTAAAAGCTTTGCCAAACGTAAGCCTGTACTGGAGATCCCGTATTTATTGGATACCCAGCTGGCCTCTTATCGTGCTTTTTTGCAAGAAGAGATTGCCCCCCCGGCCCGCAAGAACCAAGGCCTGCAGGCAGCCTTTCAGTCGATCTTTCCCATCAAAAGCCATAACGGTATGGCCGAGCTCGAGTTTCTGCATTACACGCTTGGCGTGCCGGCCTTCGATGTTCGCGAGTGCCAGCTGCGTGGCCAGACATTCGAGGCTCCGATCCGCGCTCAGGTGCGCCTAAAGATTTATGACCGGGAAGCCGCGAAGCCGACCGTTAAAGAAATCCGCGAAAAAGAAGTCTTCATGGGCAATATTCCGCTCATGACCGATAACGGTTCCTTTGTCATCAATGGCACTGAGCGGGTGATTGTTAGCCAGCTGCACCGCTCTCCTGGCGTATTTTTTGAGCATGATCGCGGCAAGACGCATTCCTCGGGCAAGCTGCTCTTTTCGGCGAGGGTGATTCCTTATCGTGGCTCCTGGCTCGATTTTGAATTTGATCCGAAAGATATTCTTTATTTTCGTGTTGACCGTCGACGCAAGATGCCGGTCACGATTCTGCTCAAAGCGATTGGCCTCAATGTTGAGCAGATTCTGGCCCACTTTTTCGACTTCGATCATTTCTCGCTGCATCCGGAAGGTGCACAAATGGATCTGGTGGCCGATCGTCTGCGAGGTGAGCAGGCCCGTTTTGACATCACCGATAAAAACGGCAATGTCATCGTAGGCCGCGATAAGCGGATCAATGCCAAGCACATCCGAGATATCGAAAAGGCAGGCTTGAAGCGGATCAGTGTTCCCGATGATTACCTGCTGGGCCGGATGCTGGCCCATGCTGTGGTGGATCCCGAGACTGGTGAAATTATTGGTAAGGCTAACGAGGAGATCATCGACGAGCTACTCGCCAAGATGCGTAGCGCGAAGATTCGTGAATTCAAGACTCTGTACACCAATGATCTGGATCATGGCCCCTATATGTCTTCCACGCTACGCATGGATGAGACCCCGGATCAGATCACTGCCCGGGTGGCGATCTATCGCATGATGCGCCCCGGCGAGCCGCCAACCGAGGATGCTGTTCAGATGCTCTTTGATCGGCTCTTCTTTAATGAGGACTCTTACGATCTCTCGGCAGTCGGCCGCATGAAATTTAATCGCCGCCTGGGCCGTGAGGAAGTCACGGGCCCGATGACGCTGACCAACGAGGACATTCTCGACACCATCAAGCTGCTGGTCTCTTTGCGCAACGGTCGGGGTGAGATTGATGATATCGATCACCTTGGCAATCGCCGCGTGCGCTGCGTTGGCGAACTGGCTGAAAACCAGTTCCGCTCGGGCCTGGTGCGGGTTGAGCGGGCGGTGCGTGAGCGCCTTGGTCAGGCCGAGGCGGATAACCTTCAGCCCTATGACCTAATCAACAGTAAGCCAATCACCGCTGCGATTCGTGAGTTTTTTGGCTCCTCTCAGCTGTCGCAGTTTATGGATCAGACCAATCCGCTGTCCGAGATTACGCACAAACGTCGTGTGTCGGCGGCCCTCGGCCCTGGCGGACTGACCCGTGAGCGCGCAGGCTTTGAAGTTCGCGATGTGCACCCGACCCACTATGGCCGCGTCTGCCCGATCGAGACACCTGAAGGCCCGAACATTGGCCTGATCAACTCTCTTGCGCTTTACGCGCGCCTGAATGAATACGGATTCCTCGAGACACCGTATCGCAAGGTCGAGGATGGCAAGGTTACCGACAAGATTGAATATCTGTCGGCGATTGAAGAGGGCCGCTATGTAATTGCCCAGGCCAATGCTGAGATCGATGCCAAAGGCAAACTAACGGGCGATCTCATCTCGGTCCGCGTCAATGGCGAGACCACACTGTCGACGGTTGAAAAGGTGGAATACATGGATGTTGCGCCTTCGCAGATCGTGTCGGTCGCGGCTTCGTTGATTCCTTTCCTTGAGCATGACGATGCAAACCGTGCGCTGATGGGCTCCAATATGCAGCGCCAGGCCGTGCCTTGTCTGCGTCCGCAGAAACCGCTGGTGGGCACGGGCATCGAGCGCACCTGCGCCGTCGATTCCGGCACCGTAGTCCAGGCCCGCCGTGGCGGCCTCGTCGACTATGTGGATTCGCGTCGTGTGGTGATTCGTGTCAATGACAACGAGACCAAGTCAGGTGAGTCTGGCGTTGATATTTATAACCTTCAGAAGTACACCCGCTCCAACCAGAATACGAACATCAACCAGCGACCGATCGTTCGGCGCGGCGATGTCGTGGCCCGGGGCGATGTGATTGCCGATGGCGCCTCAACGGATATCGGTGAACTCGCGCTCGGCCAGAACATGCTGGTGGCTTTCATGCCCTGGAATGGCTATAACTTCGAGGACTCGATTCTCATTTCTGAGCGTGTGGTTTCCGATGATCGGTATACCTCGGTTCACATCGAGGAGTTATCGATTCTCGCCCGCGATACCAAGCTCGGCCCCGAAGAAATCACACGTGACATCTCGAATCTCTCTGAGGGCCAGCTCGGCCGTCTGGATGAGTCGGGCATTGTGTATGTGGGTGCGGAGGTGCAGGCTGGTGATGTGCTGGTTGGCAAGGTCACACCCAAGGGCGAAACTCAGCTCACCCCAGAGGAAAAACTTCTCCGTGCAATCTTTGGCGAGAAGGCCTCGGATGTAAAAGACACTTCACTGCGCGTGCCCTCGGGCATGAGCGGAACAGTGATTGATGTACAAGTCTTTACCCGCGAAGGTATTGCCCGCGATAAGCGGGCCCAGCAGATCATCGATGATGAGCTGCGCCGCTTTCGCTTGGATCTTAACGACCAGCTTCGTATTGTCGAGACTGATACCTTCCAGCGGATCGAAAAGCTGCTGATCGGTAAGGCCGCCAACGGCGGGCCGAAGAAGATCACAAAGGGCTCATCAATCACTGCCGAGTATCTGGCCGATTTAGACCGGTATCAGTGGTTCGATATCCGCTTATCCGATGAGTCGTCGGCCAAGCAGCTGGAGAGCTTGAAAGAATCGATCGAGTCCAAGCGTCATCAGTTCGACCTGGCATTTGAGGAAAAGCATAAAAAGCTGACACAGGGCGATGAACTGCTGCCGGGTGTGCTCAAAATGGTCAAGGTTTACCTGGCCGTGAAGCGCCGCCTGCAGCCGGGCGACAAGATGGCGGGCCGCCATGGCAACAAGGGCGTAGTCTCGCGGATTGTTCCGGTGGAGGATATGCCTTACATGGCCGACGGCCGCCCGGTGGATATCGTGTTGAATCCTCTGGGCGTTCCTTCGCGTATGAATGTGGGCCAGATTCTGGAGACCCATTTAGGCTGGGCAGCCAAAGGCATCGGTCAGCGTATCGGCGATATGCTCGAGGCGCAGGCGTCTGCCAATGAGGTCCGCAAGTATCTGGAAAAGGTCTACAACAGCAGCGGCCATCCCGAGGACCTGAAGCATTTGGCTGATAAAGAGGTGTTTGAGTTGGCCTCGAATCTGACCGATGGCGTTCCCTTTGCAACACCGGTTTTCGATGGTGCGGCGGAGAAGGAAATTCACAACATGCTCGAGCTGGCCTATCCCGCTGAGATCGCCAAGCGCATTGGGTTGACCGAGACCCGCACCCAGGTGCAGCTCTTAGATGGTCGCACGGGCGAGCCATTTGATCGCAAGACCACGGTGGGCTACATGCATATGCTCAAGCTCCATCACTTGGTCGATGACAAGATGCACGCGCGCTCCACGGGCCCTTATTCGCTGGTGACGCAGCAGCCGCTGGGCGGCAAAGCCCAGTTTGGTGGCCAGCGGTTTGGTGAGATGGAGGTCTGGGCACTGGAAGCCTATGGCGCTTCCTATGTGTTGCAGGAAATGCTCACGGTGAAATCCGATGATGTTGGCGGACGTACCAAGGTCTACGAGAACTTAGTCAAAGGCGAGCACACCATTGATGCGGGCATGCCCGAGTCGTTCAATGTGCTGGTCAAGGAGATCCGTTCGTTGGGCATTGATATCGACCTGGAGCGAGGCTGATTGACCGGCACTCGGAACACAAAGGATTTGGGCGCAGGCTCACAAGAACACATTTATTGAGGTAGATCCATGAAGGCACTACTCGACTTATTCAAGCAGGTTCAGCAGGACCAGGTTTTTGACAAAATCAAAATCGGGCTGGCATCGCCGGAGAAGATTCGCTCGTGGTCGTATGGCGAAGTCAAAAAACCAGAAACGATCAACTACCGCACGTTCAAGCCTGAGCGGGACGGCCTTTTCTGCGCCAAGATTTTTGGCCCGGTGAAAGACTATGAATGCCTGTGCGGTAAATACAAACGCTTAAAGCATCGTGGCGTAATCTGCGAGAAGTGTGGCGTTGAAGTCACCCTAACCAAGGTCCGCCGTGAGCGCATGGGGCATATCGATCTGGCCAGTCCGGTCGCCCATATCTGGTTTTTAAAGTCGCTGCCTTCGCGTCTGGGCATGGTGCTTGATATGACCCTGCGGGATATTGAGCGGGTGCTGTATTTTGAAGCGTATGTGGTGATCCATCCGGATGTCACGCCGTTAAAGCGCGGCCAGATCATGACCGAGGATGATTATCTCGCTAAGCAAGAGCAGTACGGCGACGGTTTTGTAGCGATGATGGGCGCCGAAGGCATTCGTGAACTACTGCGCGAGATCGATCTAAAAAATGAAATCGAGAAACTGCGCTCTGAGCTTGCTGAAACCTCATCTGAGGCCAAGATCAAGAAAATCGCAAAGCGCTTAAAGGTTCTTGAGGGCTTTGATAAATCGGGTGTGAAGCCCGACTGGATGATTCTCGAGGTGCTGCCCGTATTGCCGCCCGAACTGCGTCCGCTGGTGCCGCTGGATGGGGGCCGTTTTGCGACCTCGGATCTTAATGATCTGTATCGTCGCGTGATCAACCGCAACAACCGTCTGCGTCGTCTGCTGGAGCTGAAGGCGCCCGACATCATTGTGCGCAATGAAAAGCGCATGCTGCAGGAGGCGGTGGACTCACTTCTGGATAACGGCCGTCGCGGTAAGGCGATGACGGGTGCCAATAAGCGTCCGCTGAAGTCGCTGGCCGACATGATCAAAGGCAAAGGCGGCCGTTTCCGTCAGAACCTGCTGGGTAAGCGGGTGGATTACTCAGGCCGTTCGGTCATCGTGGTTGGCCCGACGCTGAAGTTGCATCAGTGCGGCCTGCCCAAGCTGATGGCCCTTGAATTATTCAAGCCCTTTATTTTCAATAAGCTTGAGCTACGCGGCATGGCCACAACCATCAAGGCCGCTAAGAAGCTTGTCGAACAGCAGGTGCCAGAGGTCTGGGACATTCTCGAGGAAGTGATTCGCGAGCATCCCGTGCTGCTGAATCGCGCACCAACGCTGCACCGTCTGGGGATTCAGGCCTTCGAGCCGGTTCTCATTGAGGGCAAAGCGATTCAGCTGCATCCCTTAGTCTGTGCTGCATTTAACGCTGACTTTGACGGTGACCAGATGGCAGTGCATGTGCCCCTGTCCATCGAGGCCCAGATGGAAGCGCGGACGCTGATGCTGGCCTCCAATAACGTGCTCTTTCCCTCAAATGGCGAGCCCTCGATTGTGCCGTCGCAAGACATCGTGCTGGGCCTTTACTACACCACCCGTGAGCGGATTAACGGCAGGGGCGAGGGCATGTTCTTTGCCGATGTTGCTGAAGTCGAACGGGCTTACGGCAATGGCGAAGTCGAATTGGGTACCAAGATTACGGTCCGGATTCAGGAAGTGGATCTAGATCCGGTAACGCGGACCAAGACCCCCAAGATCACGCGCTACGAAACCACCGTTGGCCGGGCCCTGTTATCGAAGATTCTTCCGCCGGGATTATCGTTTGTGCATATGAATAAGGCGCTGAAGAAAAAAGAAATCTCACGCCTGATTAATGCATCGTTTCGTCGCTGCGGCCTGCGCGATACCGTGATTTTTGCCGATAAGCTGCTGCAGTCTGGCTTTGCGCTGGCGACCCGTGCGGGCATCTCGATCTGCGTGGATGACATGCTGGTGCCCCCGCAGAAGCACGATATTCTCTCCAAGGCAGAAAAAGAAGTTAAAGAAATCGAGCAGCAATATGCATCGGGCTTAGTGACCCAGGGTGAGCGCTACAACAAGGTGGTGGATATCTGGGGTCGTGCTGGCGATGAAGTGGGTAAGGCCATGATGGCCCAGCTCGCAACGGAGCCCGTTAAAGACCGAAAAGGCAAAGAAGTCCGTCAGGAATCGTTTAACTCGATTTACATGATGGCGGATTCGGGCGCCCGCGGCTCGGCAGCACAGATTCGTCAGTTGGCGGGCATGCGAGGCCTGATGGCCAAGCCCGATGGCTCCATCATCGAGACCCCGATTACTGCGAACTTCCGCGAGGGCTTAAACGTTCTGCAGTACTTCATCTCCACCCACGGCGCACGTAAAGGCCTGGCGGACACGGCGTTGAAGACAGCGAACTCTGGCTATCTCACGCGCCGTCTGGTGGATGTGACCCAAGACTTGGTGGTCATTCAAGACGACTGCGGCACCAGCAATGGCATCAATATGAAGGCCCTGGTGGAAGGCGGAGAAGTAATTGAGGCCCTGCGCGATCGTATTCTGGGCCGCGTGACCGCTGCCGAGGTGGTCAATCCCGAGAGCCAGGCAACTTTATTTGAGGCAGGCAAACTGCTCGACGAAGATGCGGTAGATGAGATCGATCGTTTGGGTATTGATGAAGTACGCGTTCGCACGCCTTTAACCTGCGATACCCGCTTTGGTCTGTGTGCCAAGTGCTATGGCCGCGATCTCGGACGTGGCCATCTGGTCAACGTGGGTGAGGCAGTCGGCGTGATCGCAGCCCAGTCGATTGGTGAGCCGGGAACACAGCTGACCATGCGGACATTCCACATTGGTGGTGCCGCATCGCGTACCGCAGCCGCTAGTGGTGTGGAAGCGAAATCCAATGGCACCGTTCGGTTTACTCCGACGATGCGTTATGTCACCAATGCCAAGGGTGAACCGATTGTGATCTCGCGTTCGGGCGAGGTGCTGATTACCGATGACAACGGCCGTGAGCGTGAGCGTCATAAGGTGCCTTACGGCGCCACGCTGCTGTCGATGGACGGAAAGTCAGTGAAAGCCGGATCGCTGCTGGCGACCTGGGATCCGTTGACGCGCCCGATCATCAGTGAGTATGGCGGCCGGGTTAAGTTCGAAAACGTCGAAGAAGGCGTGACCGTAGCTAAGCAGATCGATGAGATCACCGGGCTCTCCACCCTCGTGGTGATCGATGCGAAGCGCCGTGGGGGTGCCCAGGTCAAGGGCGTGCGGCCACAGGTGAAGCTCATCGATGCCAAAGGCGAGGAAGTCAAGATCGCCGGCACCGACCACAGTGTGAACATCTCCTTCCCAGTGGGCGCCCTGATTACGGTTCGTGACGGCCAAGAGGTTGCTGTCGGTGAGGTGTTAGCCCGTATTCCCCAGGAATCGCAGAAGACCCGCGACATTACCGGCGGTCTGCCACGTGTTGCCGAACTCTTCGAAGCCCGTTCGCCGAAGGATGCTGGCATGCTTGCTGAGGTCACAGGCACGGTGTCCTTCGGTAAAGATACGAAGGGCAAGCAGCGGCTGATCATTACCGACATGGATGGTGTCCAGCACGAGTCTCTGATTTCAAAAGAGAAAAACGTGCTGGTTCATGATGGCCAGATCGTGAACAAAGGCGAATTGATTGTTGATGGCCCAGCCGATCCGCAAGACATTCTGCGCCTGCTCGGTGTCGAGGCCCTTGCACGCTATATCGTGGATGAAGTCCAGGATGTTTATCGTCTGCAGGGTGTGAAGATCAATGACAAGCACATCGAAGTTATCGTGCGTCAGATGCTGCGCCGTGTTCGTGTTACCGATGCTGCCGATACCCGCTTCATTAACGGCGAAGAGGTCGAGCGTTCTGAGTTACTTGATGAGAACGATCGTGCCACCGCCGAGAATAAGCGTCCTGCGATGTACGAGAACAAGCTTCTCGGCATTACCAAGGCCTCGCTGTCCACCGACTCGTTTATCTCGGCGGCCTCCTTCCAGGAGACCACCCGTGTGCTCACCGAGGCGGCCATCATGGGCAAGCGCGACGAGCTTCGTGGCCTGAAGGAGAACGTGATCGTCGGCCGACTGATCCCGGCTGGAACAGGCCTTGCGTATCACAAGGCCAGAAAAGAGCGGGAGGCGATCGAGGCCGCCGAGGCCCAGACCGCAGCCCAGCAGGCTGCGATCGAGGCAGAGGCCCTGTTCTCGAGTCCGGATCCGGAAGAGTCGGTGACGGAGGGTGGCGAGGCTGCCGGAACAGGACAGACCGAAGGAGATGCTGCAGCGCAATAAAAGTCTCGAATCAGCCCCGGTCTACCTGGCCGGGGCTGGTCGGGCGCCCCGCTTGTTCGGGAGCTTTAATTGACAGAGCGGAACTAAATCCTTGAAAATCGAAGGCTTTTCGCATTTTTGCGAATCCAAATTGACCCAAAGTTAAGAAAGACAGAGCGCAATGCCCACCATTAACCAGCTGGTCCGCCAACCTCGGACCTCTGAAGACATCAAAAGCAAAAGCCCGGCGCTTCAAGGCAGCCCGCAGCGTCGTGGCGTCTGCACCCGCGTCTATACCACCACGCCAAAAAAGCCGAACTCTGCGCTGCGAAAAGTGGCCAAGGTCCGGCTAACCAACGGCTTTGAGGTGATCAGCTACATCGGTGGTGAAGGCCATAACCTGCAAGAGCACTCGGTGGTTCTGATTCGGGGTGGTCGGGTGAAAGATCTGCCTGGTGTTCGTTATCACATCGTGCGTGGCTCACTGGACCTGCAGGGTGTGAAAGACCGCAAGCAGTCACGCTCGAAATACGGTTCTAAGCGCCCGAAGGCGGCGTAACACAAAGGCGGTCCGCCGCCTTTAGAAAACTGCCTTCACTCCCGATGCCGCTTAACGGCGGTGTCATGTAAGGGCCCGGACAAAAGAAACACGTGCCGGGCTGAGTCAGTGATTTCGCAACAGGTGAGTTCACTGAATCAACTGAATAAGGAAAATTGCTATGCCCCGTCGTCGCGAAGTACCGAAACGTCTTGTGCTTGCCGATCCAAAATTTGGCAGCGAAGAAGTCTCTAAATTCATTAATGTGGTGATGCTTCACGGCAAGAAAGCCGTTGCGGAGCGCATTGTGTATGGCGCGCTCGATTTCATCGAGAAAAAAGCCAACAAAAACCCGATGGATATTTTTCATCAGGCCCTCAATAACGCTAAGCCCGCGGTGGAAGTAAAAAGCCGCCGAGTGGGAGGCGCAAACTATCAGGTCCCGGTAGAAGTCCGGCCCGCACGTCGCTCAGCTTTGGCGATGCGTTGGCTGCGCGAAGCTGCGAAAAAGCGTGGCGAAAAGTCCATGAACCTGCGGCTTGCGGGCGAGCTTCTTGAGGCCGCCGAGGGCCGCGGTGGCGCAGTCAAAAAACGCGATGAAGTCCATCGCATAACAAGGCCTTCTCGCACTTCCGTTTTTAATTGTTGATTTGACGTTATCGAAAGCAGGTTTGTTTTATGGCCCGTAAGACCCCCATTGAGCGCTATCGCAATATTGGTATTAGCGCCCATATTGATGCAGGTAAGACCACCACTACCGAGCGAATCCTTTATTACACCGGCGTGAATCACAAAATCGGTGAGGTCCATGATGGCGCCGCTACCATGGACTGGATGGAGCAGGAGCAAGAGCGTGGCATCACGATTACCTCTGCCGCAACGACTTGCTTTTGGAAGGGCATGGATCTGTCTTTTCCTGAGCATCGCTTCAATATTATTGATACACCGGGCCACGTCGATTTCACCATTGAGGTGGAGCGCTCCATGCGCGTGCTGGATGGCGCCTGCATGGTCTATTGCGCCGTCGGCGGTGTTCAGCCCCAGTCTGAAACCGTGTGGCGTCAGGCCAATAAGTACCGTGTACCGCGCTTAGCGTTTGTCAACAAGATGGATCGCACGGGCGCGAACTTTTTTAAAGTTGTCGATCAGATGAAAACCCGCCTGCGCGCGAATCCCGTGCCAGTGGTGATTCCGATCGGTGCGGAGGAAAACTTCAAAGGCGTGGTCGATCTGATCAAGATGAAGGCGATCATCTGGGATGAGGCCTCTCAGGGCATGAAGTTTGATTACCAGGATATTCCCGCAGACCTCGTGGAGACCGCGAAAGAGTGGCGCGAGAAGATGCTTGAAGCCGCTGCCGAGGCCGATGAAGAGCTGATGAATAAGTATCTTGAGAACGGCGATCTTGATGAGGCCGATATCAAGAAAGGCCTGCGTGCCCGGACTATCTCGACCGAGGTCCAGCCGATGCTCTGTGGCTCAGCATTTAAAAATAAAGGCGTGCAGCGCATGCTTGATGCGGTGGTCGATTTTCTGCCTTCGCCCATTGATATTCCCCCGGTGCAGGGCACCGACATTCGCGAGCAGCCTGCCAGCCGTAAGGCCGATGACAAAGAAAAGTTCTCTGCGCTCGCATTCAAGCTGATGACGGATCCGTTTGTTGGTCAGCTGACCTTCGTTCGGGTCTACTCCGGCGTTTTGAAATCAGGCGATACGGTCTACAACCCGATTAAGGGCAAAAAAGAGCGCATCGGCCGGGTCTTGCAGATGCACGCCAATAATCGTGAAGAGATCGACGAGATTCTCGCTGGCGATATTGCCGCCTGCGTGGGCCTAAAAGAGGTCACCACTGGTGAGACCCTGTGCGATCCGGATGCCGAGATCGTTCTGGAACGCATGGTCTTTCCTGAGCCGGTCATCTCGCAGGCCGTGGAGCCCAAGACCAAGGCCGATCAAGAGAAGATGGGCATTGCCCTAGGCCGTCTCGCGAAAGAGGATCCTTCGTTTCGCGTCCGCACTGACGAGGAGTCGGGCCAGACCATCATCTCGGGTATGGGTGAGCTGCATCTTGAGATCATTGTCGATCGGATGAAGCGTGAGTTTGGTGTCGAGGCCACCGTGGGTAAGCCGCAAGTGGCCTACCGCGAGACTATTCGCAAGCCTACCGAGATTGAGGGCAAGTATGTCAAGCAGTCTGGCGGTAAAGGCCAGTATGGCCACGTCTGGCTGAAAGTCGAGCCCCAGCAGGAGGGCAAGGGCTATGAATTTGTTGATGCCATTAAAGGCGGTGTCGTGCCGCGTGAATTTATTCCCTCAGTCGATAAGGGCGTGAAAGACACCATGAATAGCGGCGTGCTGGCTGGCTATCCCGTGGTCGATGTGAAGGTCACGCTATTCGATGGCTCTTATCACGATGTGGACTCCTCGCAGATCGCCTTTGAATTGGCTGCCTCGATGGCATTTAAAGACGGCTGCCGAAAAGCGAATCCCGTGCTGCTGGAGCCAATGATGTCGGTCGAGGTTGAGACGCCCGAAGACTATGCCGGCACGGTAATGGGTGATCTGTCGTCACGCCGTGGCATGGTGCAGGGCATGGACGATATGGTCGGTGGTGGCAAGGCAATCAAGGCCGAAGTGCCACTGTCGGAGATGTTTGGTTATGCGACCACGCTGCGTTCTCTCACTCAGGGCCGCGCTACCTACACCATGGAGTTTAAGCACTACAGCGAGGCACCGAAGAATGTTGCGGAAGCTGTGATCACAAGCCGCACCAAATAAGTTGATTAACCACACTTGATTTTCAAAGGAAGACAATCACATGGCCAAGGGTAAGTTTGAGCGCACCAAACCGCATGTGAACGTTGGAACGATTGGTCACGTGGACCATGGCAAGACCACACTCACGGCGGCCATCACCACGGTCCTGTCCACCAAGTTCGGTGGAGAGGCAAAAAAATACGACGACATTGATGCGGCGCCAGAAGAAAAAGCGCGTGGCATTACGATTAATACCGCCCACGTGGAGTACGAGACCGCCAATCGTCACTACGCCCACGTGGACTGCCCGGGGCATGCCGATTATGTGAAAAACATGATTACCGGTGCGGCCCAGATGGATGGCGCAATCCTGGTGCTCAGCCGCTGATGGCCCCATGCCCCAGACCCGTGAGCACATTTTGTTGGCCCGCCAGGTGGGCGTGCCTTACATCATCGTGTTTATGAACAAGTGCGATATGGTCGATGATGCAGAGCTTTTAGAGCTCGTGGAGATGGAAGTCCGTGAGCTGCTCTCGAAGTACGACTTTCCTGGTGATGACACCCCGATTGTTAAAGGGTCCGCCAAGCTGGCACTCGAAGGCGATAAAGGCGAGCTCGGTGAAGGCGCCATCATGAAGCTGGCCGAGGCCTTAGATACCTATATCCCTGAGCCCAAGCGTGCCATTGACGGCGCGTTTCTGATGCCCATTGAAGATGTGTTTTCCATCTCCGGCCGTGGCACTGTGGTCACCGGCCGCGTGGAGCGCGGTGTTGTGAAAGTGGGAGAAGAAATTGAGATCGTGGGCATCAAGCCCACCGCCAAGACGATTTGCACGGGCGTGGAGATGTTCAGAAAGCTTTTGGACCAAGGCCAGGCAGGTGACAACGTGGGTATTTTGCTTCGCGGCACCAAGCGCGAAGAAGTCGAGCGCGGCCAGGTCCTAGCCAAGCCGGGTTCGATCACCCCGCACACCAAGTTTGAAGCCGAGGTCTATGTGCTCTCAAAAGAAGAAGGTGGCCGCCACACCCCCTTCTTCAATAACTATCGCCCGCAGTTTTACTTCCGCACCACCGATGTCACCGGTGCCGTGGAGCTGCCCGCAGGCACCGAGATGGTGATGCCTGGCGATAACGTAGTCGCCCTCATTGCCCCCATTGCCATGGAGCAGGGCCTGCGCTTTGCGATCCGCGAAGGCGGCCGCACCGTGGGTGCAGGTGTGGTGGCGAAGATTATCGAGTAAGCGGTTCAGCACACAGCAGCCGGCGGGCCCACGGGGGAGCCCATCGGATTGCAGCAGTGTCCTTCCCCCTGTGTTCTTTATTCGTTCTTTGGAGATCTGAACCATGCAGCAAAAAATTCGAATCCGGCTCAAGGCCTTTGATTACAAACTCATTGACCAGTCCGCCCTGGAAATCGTGGATACCGCCAAGCGCACAGGTGCTGTAGTCCGTGGCCCCGTGCCTCTGCCGACTTCGATTCGCCGCTTTGACATCCTGCGTAGCCCCCATGTGAATAAGACATCGCGGGATCAGATGGAGCTCAGGACCCATCAGCGGCTGATGGATATCGTGGACCCAACCGATAAGACGGTGGATGCTTTGATGAAGCTTGATCTGCCAGCCGGCGTGGATGTCGAAATCAAGCTGCAGTAAAAATTATGTAAACCCATTCCGAATCAAATTTGCAAGGAATGGAAAAGCAGAAGTAAAATGGAAGGCTTTCCCGAATTCGGGAAAAATTTGAATTTAATCGAAGTCGGGAACGGAGAAAACATGAGCCTTGGACTGCTCGGTCGCAAGGTTGGCATGACCCGTATTTTTACGGACGACGGCGAAACAGTGCCGGTTACCGTAATCGACGTGTCAAACAACCGCGTGGCCCAAATCAAATCCGCTGAATCGGATGGCTATTCCGCCGTCCAGCTCGCCTTTGGCAGCAAGCGGGCCCGACGCGTGACCAAACCCCTCGCAGGCCACCTGGCCAAGGCAGGCGCCCAGGGCGCCTCCGTGCTGCGGGAGTTCACCGTGGGCGCCGACCAGCTTGCCAGCCTCAAGCCTGGTGAGGTTATTAATGCCGGCATCTTTGAGGCCGGTCAAAAAGTAGACGTCACCGGTGTTACGCAGGGCAAGGGCTTCACCGGCACGATCAAGCGGCACAACTTCTCGTCTAATCGCGCCTCTCACGGTAACTCCCGTTCGCACAATGTTCCAGGCTCTATCGGTATGGCCCAGGATCCTGGCCGGGTCTTTCCCGGAAAGCGGATGTCCGGCCACGATGGCGTGCTCAATCGCACTGCCCAGAATCTGGAGATCGCTCGGGTCGATGCCGAGCGTTCGCTGCTTTTGGTCAAGGGCGCAGTGCCCGGCTCTAAGGGTGGCAATGTCGTGATTCGGCCGGCTGTTCGCACCCCCGCCAAATCGGCGAAACAGGCGTAAGGGGCGAGGAACATGGAACTCAAATTATTGAATGATTCGGGTCAGGCCTCCGGCAGTGTTCAGGCCAACGACACGATTTTTAATCGCGATTTCAACGAGCCCCTGATTCATCAGGTTGTGGTCGCCTACCAGGCGAATGCCCGTAGTGCGAACCGCAAGCAAAAGGGCCGCTCAGAGATCAACAAGTCAACCAAAAAGCCCTGGCGTCAAAAGGGCACGGGCCGCGCGCGTGCAGGCCGTGCCTCCAGTCCGCTGTGGCGTGGCGGCGGCAAGATCTTTCCGAATTCTCCGGAAGAGAACTTTTCGCACAAGGTCAACAAGAAAATGTATCGGGCGGGTGTGCGTTCGATCCTCTCGCAGCTGGCCCGCGAAGGCCGTCTTGCAGTGGTCGATAAGTTTGAAGTCGAGGCCCCGAAGACCAAGCTGATTGCGTCAAAGCTCAAGCAAATGGGTCTGGAGTCGGTGTTGCTGATTACCGATGCATTTGATGAAAACCTTCACCTTGCATCGCGCAACCTTCAGAGTATTGCCATTGTGGAGCCGGAATATGCCGATCCTGTATCGCTGGTGTATTTCGATCGCGTGCTGATGACGCGTGGTGCGCTGGCCAAAGTAGAGGAGATGCTGTCATGAATCAGGAGCGTCTCATGAAGGTGCTGCTGGCTCCGATTGTTTCGGAAAAAAGCACCGCGATTGGCGAAAAAAATAACCAGGTGGCCTTCCGTGTCCTGCAGGATGCGACCAAGCCCGAAATCAAAGCGGCTGTGGAGCTCATGTTCAAGGTTCAGGTGAAGTCCGTGTCTGTGCTCAATGCCAAAGGAAAAGCAAAACGCTTCGGCCGCACTGAGGGCCGCCGCCGGAATGTGCGCAAGGCCTATGTGTCGCTCGCACCTGGCCAAGAAATTAATTTTGGTGGGGAGGCCGCGTAATCATGCCTGTCGTCAAACTTAAACCCACATCGCCTGGACGCCGTGCAGTTGTCCAGGTCGTACACCCAAACCTCTATAAAGGCCGGCCCCATCAGGCCTTGGTTGAGGCCCAGAGTAAAACTGCTGGCCGCAATAACAACGGCCACATCACTAACCGCCATCGGGGTGGTGGCCACAAGCAGCACTACCGGATCATCGATTTCCGTCGCAACAAAGATGGCATCGTCGCCAAGGTGGAGCGGATCGAATACGACCCTAATCGCAGCGCGCATATTGCACTGCTGTGCTATGCCGACGGTGAGCGTCGTTACATCATTGCGCCGAAGGGCGTTGCTGTTGGCCAGAGCTTAATGAGCGGTGCCGAGGCGCCGATTCGTCCAGGCAACGCGCTGCCGCTTAGAAATATTCCTGTCGGATCCACAATCCACTGCATTGAGATGCTGCCGGGCAAGGGCGCCCAACTCGCCCGCTCTGCGGGGGGCTCGGCCCAGCTGCTGGCTCGTGAGGGCAGCTATGCCCAGGTGCGGCTGCGCTCCGGCGAGATTCGTCGAGTCCACATTGAGTGCCGGGCGACGATTGGTGAAGTCGGCAATGAAGAACACAACCTGCGCCAGTTCGGCAAGGCGGGCGCCATCCGTTGGCGTGGCATTCGTCCGACGGTTCGGGGTGTTGCAATGAACCCGATTGATCACCCGCATGGTGGTGGTGAGGGCCGCACGGGCGAGGCCCGCGTACCGGTTAGCCCCTGGGGCACGCCGACAAAGGGCTACAAAACCCGTCGCAATAAGCGCACAACTTCCATGATCGTGACCAGCCGTCACAAGCGCAAATAAGCGGTAGATAAAGGGAACCTCTCATGTCACGTTCAACGAAAAAAGGACCGTTTGTGGATGACCACCTGCTTAAAAAGGTGGAGAAGTCCTCATCGACTAATGACAAGCGTCCGATCAAGACCTGGTCACGCCGCTCCACCATACTGCCGGAGTTTGTTGGCCTCACGATTGCGGTCCATAACGGAAAGCAGCATGTGCCCGTCTACGTCACCGACAACATGGTGGGCCACAAGCTTGGCGAGTTTGCGCTCACCCGAACCTTCAAAGGCCATGCGGCTGATAAGAAGGCCGTGAAGAAGTAAAGGACAAACGAAATGGCAATTGAAACCCGTGCAGTACTCCGAGGTGTGCGCCTCTCTGCCCAGAAGGGCCGGCTAGTGGCCGATATGATTCGGGGCAAACCTGTGGAGCAGGCGCTCAACACCCTGACGTATACCCCGAAAAAAGCGGCCTCCATCGTGAAGAAGGTCTTGGAGTCGGCGATCGCCAATGCAGAGCACAACGATGGCGCTGATATTGATGAGCTGAAGGTGAAAACCATCACCGTTGAACAAGGCACCTCACTGCGGCGTTTTGATGCCCGCGCTAAAGGCCGTGGCGTTCGGATTGAAAAACCGAGCTGCCACATTTCGATTGTTGTGGGCAGTTAACTCGGCGGCGAAAAGAATACAAGGAATACTATGGGTCAGAAAATTCATCCCACCGGCTTTCGGCTTGCGGTCTCCCGTAACTGGGCTTCCCGCTGGTTTGCGAACCATCGCGAGTTTGGCCGCATGCTCAACGAGGACATCAAGGTTCGCGAGTTTCTTCGTGGCCGCTTGAAATCGGCTGCGGTCGGCCGGGTCCTCATTGAGCGGCCAGCCAAGAATGCCCGCATTACCATCTATAGCGCTCGGCCCGGTGTGGTGATTGGCAAAAAAGGCGAGGATATCGAGAACCTGAAGACCCAGCTTGCGGGAATGATGGGCGTGCCCGTCCATGTCAATATTGAAGAGATTCG
>RFRK01000180.1 GCA_009924525.1 Betaproteobacteria bacterium | reverse complement strand
TATCCCAATCGCGCAGCGGCTTGATGCCGCGTGCACGCAGTTCATCAAAGTAAGCACGCAGTACGGAGCGGCCAGCATCGCCTGTCGTCTGCAGCCATGGCCCAACGATATCGGGAAGGCCATTGATCCACTTGGCCCGCTCGGCAGCCGGAAGGTCAGTAATCTGCAGTCCAGCTGCGCGCATCGTCTCCATGGCTTTCGCTGCTGAGGCGGTGACATGCTTGCCATGTGCAACCGAGGTAGCGCGGCCCGCTCTCACGAACGCGTCTTGCACTTCCTTAGGCAGTTTGTCGAAAAAGCTCTTGTTGGCTGCAACACTCCCAAAGTACATCGCACCGATGTCGACGCGAGTGAGGTGCTTTGCAACCTCGTGTACTCGGGCTGGAGCGATACCGCTGGCAAAACTCAGTGCGCCCTGGGTTACGCCAGTTTGGATGTTGGTGTAGTAAGTGGTCAGCGCACCCTCAACTGGAGTTGCTCCGGTGTCACGCATCCAGTTTGCTGAGGTTCCTGGAGCATGGATTTTCTTGTTTTGCAGAGCGGCCATGTTGGTCACGGGGAAGTTGGCGTAGATGTCATAACTGTCCGTGATCAGCGAAGAGAGCGGAACCATGTTTTGAGCGGTCCAGCTGGCCCGAAGTGCTGGGTGAGTCGAATTCAGCTTATCGAAGATCTCGATAAGCAGTTCATGGTTGGTGGTGGCGAATGGCGTGAAGTAGGTGACATTCTGCAATGGCATCGAGGAGTTCTCCCAGACGGTGCCCACCATGCCGACATCGACAATGCCGTCCTTGACGGCAGCGCGTGTCTCATTGAACTTGTAAAGCGTGCCGCCGTAATTCTCACGCCAACGAATCTGGAACTTATTTCCGCCTTCTCGAAGAATTCGGTCGACTTCGGGCTGGAAAACTTCTTTCATGGCATAGGCCCAGATGTTAGCCGTAGGATGGCTTGACCCAATATTGACTGTGATGGCCTGCTGTGCGGCAGCACTGCCGGCAGCAAATGCGCCACAGAGTGCGATCAGCCCTGACAGGGCGAAGTTGATAAGCTTCATGCGATCTCCTAGTGGTTATAGGCAGCCGTAGTCGGCCACCGATGGGTGATGTCGCAGCTAAATGGCCGCGACGGTAAAAAAAACGGAACTCCGACTGATGCGTGGACTTTCATGCCCGCCGCCTCTGTCGTTGCGACGGATACTCAGCGCCCTGGCCTGCGCTTGCTGCCTCGGCGGCAAAGAGTTCCCGGCTCGCCACAAGGTACCCGCGTACGCGATCGCGCACAAGGGATTCGTTAAAGCCTTCGGGGGCAGCATCGCTCGCTACGCCTTGGACATAAATCCAGCGGCGCATGGGTATATAAAAGAACCCGCCATGCAGGCCCATGAGCAATTCAGTCTCGCGCTCGGTAGCGCGGGCGCGGCTGCTCAGGCCCCTGAAGCGCCGGGTCTCGCGAATCAGGCGCGGGAATAGTCGCTGACGGAGTAGCGAGAAGAACCGATCGGTGATGGTGTGGTCGGTCAGGCCCGAGAATACAAAGATGCGAACGAATTCTCGCGTCAAGGCCGAATTGACATACTCCACGTAAAAGGATGTCAGCTTGTCCTCCGGGGATCGCAGCGGATCGTCAAGCAGCGCCTCCCAGCCCGGCTGCCAGCGGCTCTCGAAGAGTTCTAAATAGACGGAATCAATCAGGGCCTGCTTGGTCGGGAAATAGTGATAGAGCAGGGCATGCGTAACTCCGATGCTGCTGGCTAGATCTCGCAGCTGCCCATCGAGGCCCTTCTCGGCGAAGAATCGAATGGCACCATCAAGAATCTGGCGCTCGCGCTCGGCCACACCGAGCCGCCGCCGGGCCTTGGGCGCATCCAACGCGGGTGCAAGGGGGACGGCCTTGCGGGCGCGGGGACGATCAGGGTTTTTCTGAATGGGCACGCTATTTACCGAACGATCAATTGGCCCGTATTATTTACCTTTTGGTAAAAAAAAATCTCCGTGAAAACCCCCACTGCTTTGAACTTCGATGGGCCGCAGAGCGGCCCTCAGGCTCGATCGTTATGGATCTGACCGGAGAGATCACGCTTGATGCGCCGCGCCGGCCGGTCTGGGATGCGTTAAACGATCCTGGAGTGCTCGCGGCGTGTATCCCCGGCTGCGAGTCTGTCGAGGTCGTGAGTCCGACGGAGAAAACAGCCCGCGTGATGATCAAGGTGGGCCCCGTCCGCGCCCGTTTTTCGGGCCGGATTGTGTTGTCGGATATTGTCGATGCTGAAAGCTGTTCGATGAGTTTTGAAGGTTCGGGCGGCGCTGCCGGAATGGCCCGAGGCAAGTCTCAAGTTCAGCTATTTGACGAAGCAGACCAGCGGACCCGTCTGCGATACACCGTGCAGGCCTCGGTAGCCGGCAAACTCGGTCAGGTGGGGGGGCGAATGATCGACGCTGCCGCCAAGCAGATGGCCGACCAATTCTTTGCGGCCTTTCGCGCCCAACT
>RFRK01000179.1 GCA_009924525.1 Betaproteobacteria bacterium | reverse complement strand
CTGCTCGCCGGGGGTGTAGGGCGACAACTCCCGCACCAATGAACTCCAAAATTTACTCATGCGCAGAAATGTATCATTGCAACAAAGGAGCTGTTATGAGAGTTGCCGAAGTCCGTCGCGATACCGCCGAGACACAGATTCAGGTTAGCCTGAATCTCGATGGCTCGGGCCAGCGCAGCCTGGATTCAGGCCTGCCGTTTTTGGACCATATGCTGGATCAGATTGCGCGGCATGGGCTCATTGATCTGGTGATTCATGCAAAAGGCGACCTTCAGATTGATGCCCACCATACTGTTGAAGATATCGGCATTACCTTGGGCCAGGCGTTTGCAAAGGCTGTGGGCGATAAACGCGGTATTTGCCGTTACGGCCACGCGTATGTGCCGCTGGATGAGGCCCTGTCTCGGGTGGTCGTGGATCTGTCGGGCCGTCCCGGCCTTGAGTTTGGTGTGAAATGGAAGCGCAGCATGGTGGGCCAATTCGATCTGGACCTGATTCATGAGTTTTTTCAAGGCTTTGTGAATCATGCCCAAGTCACGCTTCACATTGATAATCTCAAAGGCGATAACGCCCACCACCAGTGCGAGACGATTTTTAAGGCCTTCGCTCGGGCGTTGCGTATGGCGGTGACAGCGGATCCTCGCCTGTCGCAGGATGTCATTCCGTCGACCAAGGGAAGCCTCTAAGCAACCGATCGGCGAAACCGCCATGCTTAAAAGCAAAGACGTGATCAGTTGATTGCCATTGTTGATTACGGATCAGGAAACCTGCGCAGTGTGTTGCGGGCATTTCGCGCAGTCGCGCCGCAGGCGAATGTTCAGATTGTTGATTCGGCCAAGCAGATTGATCAGGCGGATCGGGTCGTATTCCCGGGCCAGGGTGCGATGCATGACTGTATGGCGAGCCTTGCCCGCTCCGGCTTGCGTGATGCGGTGCTTGCGGCATGCCGATCCAAACCTTTTTTTGGCATTTGTGTTGGCGAGCAAATGCTGTTTGATCGCAGCGAGGAGGGTTACACCGACGGCCTTGGAGTCTTGCCGGGCGAGGTCGTCCTGTTTTCGTCAGACCGCGGTGCGGTGGATTTGGGGGGGCGGCCCCTGAAGGTGCCGCACATGGGCTGGAATCAGGTCCATTGGTCCGGTGAGCATCCGGTTGTAAGCGGCGTTCAGACCGGCAGCTGGTTTTATTTTGTCCATAGCTTTCATGCCGAGCCGAAAGAGGCGGCTCTGGTCTTGGGCGAGAGCGACTACGGAACGCGCTTTACCTGCGCGGTAGCCAGGGATAACATCGTTGCCACCCAATTCCATCCCGAAAAAAGCGCGAACTCTGGTTTGAAACTGCTGTCGAATTTTGTGTCCTGGAATCCTTAGACCTCAGCCATGCTGTTAATTCCCGCAATTGATTTAAAAGACGGCCAGTGCGTGCGCTTAAAACAGGGAGACCTGAAGGCGGCGACCGTGTTTTCAGATCAGCCAGGTGAAATGGCCACCCACTGGAAAAACCAGGGAGCCCGCCGGCTGCATGTGGTGGACCTCAATGGTGCGGTCGCAGGCCGTCCGAAAAACGAGCCCGCGTTTAAGGCCATCATGAAGGCTCTTGGCGGCGAGATTCCGGTTCAGATTGGTGGCGGCATTCGTGATCTCGACACCATTGAACGCTTTCTTGATGATGGTGCAACCTACATGGTGATTGGCACAGCAGCCGTGAAAAATCCGGGCCTACTGCAGGATGCCTGCGTGGCTTTTCCGGGTCATATTATTGTGTCGATCGATGCAAAAGACGGCAAGGTTGCCACCGATGGTTGGAGCAAGCTGTCGGGCCACGAAGTCATCGATCTCGCCAAGAAATTCGAAGATTACGGCGTCGAATCGATTCTATACACCGATATCGGCCGCGACGGCATGCTCACGGGGGTCAACATAGAGGCAACGCTAAAACTGGCCGAAAGCGTGAGTGTGCCGGTTATTGCTAGCGGCGGCATCGCCAGCCTGAAAGATATTGATGCTTTGTGCAAGCTTGAGCCCGAGGGCATCACTGCGGCAATTCTCGGCCGGTCGCTCTACGAAGGCCATATCGACTTCAAAAAGGCCCAAAAGCGCGCCGATGAGTTTGCTAAAAAATAAATCCAATGCTTGCTAAGCGCATCATTCCCTGTCTGGATGTCAATGCAGGCAGGGTTGTTAAAGGCGTAAATTTCGTATCCTTGCGTGATGCTGGAGATCCGGTTGAAATTGCACGCCGTTATGATCAGCAAGGCGCTGATGAGGTAACGTTTCTGGATATTACCGCCTCAAGTGATGATCGGGATCTCATCCTTCCGGTGATTGAGGCGGTCGCCGACCAGGTCTTTATTCCTCTCACTGTGGGCGGCGGTGTTCGTTCTGTCGAGGATGTTCGCAGGCTCTTAAATGCAGGCGCTGACAAAATCAGTATCAACACCGCTGCAATTCAGCAGCCTAATCTGATTCGGGACTGCTCGGATAAGTTTGGTGCCCAGTGCATCGTGGT
>RFRK01000178.1 GCA_009924525.1 Betaproteobacteria bacterium | reverse complement strand
GATCACTCGCATCGTAGCGTCGAGGTTCAATTAACGGTAAGCATGGGAGTCTCTGCCACTGAGATGTTTGAACCGGCTCATAGCACCACACTTCTGATAGCAGCTGATCGCATGCTCTACCAATCAAAGGCCGCAGGTGGTAATCAAATCACAAGGGTCTCTGGCCAAGAGGAGATCCATGGCTAATAAACTTGGTGCGATTTCCAGATGGCTTTCGCAGTATCACGTACTTACGCACGCGTTGGATTCTTGCGATTGTATTTTTGCTTTTGGCCGCTGCGGCCACACTCACTGTGCCGCTTGCGTTTCGAGATCTTGTGGATACTGGCCTGACCAACGAAGCAATTAATCAGAAATTCTTAAATTTGTTGCTGCTCGCAGTCTTTCTGGCCATTGTGACTGCGAGTCGCTTTTATTTGATGTCATGGCTAGGCGAGAGAGTGGTCGCCGATATTCGTGAGCAGGTCTATGACAATATGCTCAAGCAAAGCCCTGCTTATTTCGAGACTCTGCAAACCGGTGAGGTGCTCTCAAGGCTCACCAGTGATACCACACTGATTCAGGCCCTGGTGGGCACTAGCATTTCAGTGGCGCTACGCAGTGGGGTGATGTTCTTAGGCGGTCTGATCATGATGCTTGCGACCAGCACTTGGCTGGCCGGTACGATGTTGGTATTGCTTTTATTAGTGGTGCTCCCGCTTTGGGCTTTAGGCCGGCATGTCAGAAAGATGTCACGCACCAGCCAAGACAAGGTCGCTGATACAAGCGCGATGGCTGGCGAGGTGCTTAATGCCATGCCAACAGTGCAGGCATTTGCGCGTGAGTTGCACGAGCGTGACCGGTTTTCAAAGGCGGTCAGGGCGGCCTTTGATGAAGCAAAGCGCCGAATCCGATTTCGATCGCTGCTTACCGCTGTCGCAATCACGATGGCTTTCTCGGTGATCGTATTTGTATTATGGATCGGCGCCCGTCAGGTCTCGGTGGGTCAGATGTCTTTGGGCGAGCTCACCCAGTTTGTAATGTATCGTGCTGGTTGCTGGATCGATTGGTGCGCTTTCTGAAGTCTGGGGCGATCTGCAGCGGGCGGCAGGCGCAACAGAGCGCTTAGTTGAGCTCATGCAGGCTCAGCCGCAAATTAAAGATTTGCCTCAGCGGGCGTCAGCGCCAAGTGTGGCTGACTCCCAGCGGGGTGATGCGATTCGTTTTGATCAGGTCTGCTTTTCCTACCCATCCCGTCCGGGTACTCTGGCGCTCGATCATCTAACGTTTTCGGTGTCACGGGGTGCCCGCGTAGCGCTAGTGGGGCCATCGGGCGCTGGAAAGACCACCGTCTTCGCATTGCTGCTGCGCTTTTATGATTTTGCTCATGGTGACATTGCGCTTTTCTCGACAGCCCTGCGGGATTGGCCGATCACTTCGCTACGAGAACAGATGGCGATCGTGCCGCAAGAACCTGTCATTTTTGCAGCGAGCGCAATGGAAAATATCCGATACGGTCGGCTTAAGGCCTCCGATGCCGAGGTCATCGCTGCAGCCAAAAGTGCCCATGCTCACGATTTCATTTCGGCATTACCGGATGGATACGCTAGCTTTCTAGGGGAGCGCGGCGTGCGGCTCTCCGGCGGCCAGCGGCAGCGGATTTCAATTGCACGTGCCATTCTAAAAAATCCACCGATTCTGCTGCTGGATGAGGCAACCTCTTCCTTGGATGCTGAGTCTGAGCAGGAGGTCCAGCGGGCTTTAGATGAAATTTTGCCGGGTCGTACGTCACTCACCATTGCCCATCGGCTCTCTACAGTCCAACGCGCGGATCAAATTTTAGTTTTAGATCAAGGCCGTCTCGTCGAGCAGGGTAGCCATGAGTCACTGCTTGCGCAAAACGGGTTATACGCACGGCTGGCAAAATTGCAGTTTCTATGAGCACTTTGCTTAAGCAGCCCCAACTCCGAGTTGATCAGGTCACCAAGCGCTATGGCGAGCAGCGCGTCGTGGATGCGCTCTCGTTTGAGCTTTATCCGGGTGAGTGTCTGGGCGTGATTGGCCCCAACGGTGCCGGTAAGACCACCACATTTCGGATGTGTCTAGGATTAAGCGAGCCCGATCAGGGGTCGATTGAGTTCTTCGGCCTGCCGATGCCGCAGCAGGCCTTAGCGATTAAGGCGCAGGTGGGGGTAGTCAGCCAGTTTGATGCTTTGGACCCTGACTTTAATTGCGCCGAAAATCTCTTGGTTTATGGCCGTTATTTTGGGCTGCGCGATACGCTGATTCGCAGCCGGATTCCGACGCTACTGGAGTTTGCTGCACTTTCGCATAAGGCCCAGGCGCGGCCAGGTGAGCTATCTGGCGGCATGAAGCGGCGGCTCTCGCTTGCTCGCGCCTTAATTAATGACCCACAGTTGCTGATGCTAGATGAGCCCACCACCGGCTTAGATCCGCAGGCTCGGCACTTGATGTGGGAGCGGCTGCTGCAGCTATTGGGTCAAGGAAAATCGATTCTTCTCACCACACATTTTATGGACGAGGCCGAGCGGCTTTGTGATCGCCTACTGGTGATTGATCATGGCCGAAAAATCGCTGAAGGCCGGCCTCGCGAGCTCATTCAAAAGCATCT
>RFRK01000177.1 GCA_009924525.1 Betaproteobacteria bacterium | reverse complement strand
GTGAAGAATCTCCACGATGAGGCCCTGGCTGCAATTCTGAAGCGCTCAGGTGCACAGGATGGCGATCTGATTTTCTTTGGTGCTGATAAAGCCAAGATTGATGCCCTTGGCGCCCTTAGGCTAAAAGTAGGCCATAGTGATTTCGGTAAGTCGCAGGGCCTGTTTGAAGCAGGATGGCGTCCGCTATGGGTGATTGATTTCCCAATGTTCGAGTATGACGATGAGGCCAAGCGCTGGGCAGCGGTCCATCATCCGTTTACAGCGCCGAAAGATGGCCACGAAAATCTCATGGATACAGACCCTGGCGCCTGCCTGGCTAAGGCCTACGATATGGTGCTCAACGGCTGGGAGCTGGGTGGTGGCTCGGTGCGAATCCATCGGGCCGAAGTCCAAAGCAAGGTCTTTCGTGCTTTGAATATTGGCGCAGAAGAAGCCCGCGCAAAATTTGGCTTTCTATTAGATGCGCTTCAGTATGGCGCACCACCTCATGGCGGCATCGCTTTTGGATTGGATCGGCTGGTTACACTGATGACTGGTGCTGAGAGCATTCGTGATGTGATCGCATTTCCGAAGACACAGCGTGCCCAATGCCTGTTAACACAGGCCCCATCGCAGGTCGACGAAAAGCAACTTAAAGAGTTGCACATTCGGCTGCGGGAGGCTCCGCGAGTCTCCGGATGATTCGGCCGCTCAGTAGCCTCGGCTACTTGGCATCGGCCGTGCTCATGGGTGGTGCGTTGGGTTTGCTGCGCGGCCCGGCCGCGATCGCGGTCAACCCTGCTGTATTGCTAATTCCGTTTTTGGCTGCTGCGGCCGCCCAGGTTTTTGGCAGAAAAGCCAGCCGCACCGCACAGCAATCTGATGCTCCTAGTCCCCAGCGGCAGTTTCATGCGGCACTCGCAATTGGCCTGCCGATTGCTGTTTTGGTGCTTGCGAGTGAGTCGATTCTGGTTTTGGACTGGCCGTCTGCAGCCGGCATAACTGCGGGCTGTGGCGCCGGCGTCGCGGCAGGGCTCACGGCGGAACCGATGGGACTGTCGTCTTCAGCCTATCGGATTCGGGTGCTACTGCTTTATCTTGCGGCGGGAATTATCGCCCTCTCTACGCTGCTGACAAGTCTCCCGCCAGCAGCATTCTGGGTGGTTAGCGCAGTGATTCCTGCGTGGCAGGCCCGTCGTCTTGCCCTGCGCGATCAGATGCAAGATGCGGCCAGAATGCTCATTGCATCGATTCGATTGTTCATGGTGGTCCTAACCCTTGCGTTGGTGCTACCGGCCATATTGATGCTTCGTTGAGATCACGCTCAGATTGCGCTGCAGAAAATGACAGGATTCAAAATACCCGAGTCGGTTCTGGTAGTGATTCATACGACAGATCTTCGCGTACTGTTAATTGAGCGTGCGGATCACCCCGGCTTTTGGCAGTCGGTTACAGGTAGCCGCCATACCCTGGATGAGCCGCTGCAAGAGACCGCCCGACGGGAGCTATTCGAAGAAACAGGAATCACCGCCAATCATGGGGCGGGCCTCGCGCTGATGAACTGGAATTTCTCGCAGACCTATGAAATCTATCCCCACTGGCGGCATCGCTACGCCCCTGGCGTCACCGAGAATGTCGAGCATGTCTTTAGCGTTTGCGTTCCGTATGACACCCCGATTCACTTATCGAGTCGTGAGCACACCCGTTTTCAGTGGCTACCCTATGGTGATGCAGCAGAGCGTTGTTTCTCTTGGAGCAACGCGAGAGCTATTCGCGAGCTGCCTGCCCGATTGCTTCGGGGTTAAGCATGCCGGATGCATCAATCCGGCCCCCCATTGAGCTCCTGCAGGGGTCCGACGAATATTTTCCGAAACTGATTGTGGCCATCGATGAGGCCCGAACCACGGTTTATCTCGAGTCGTATCTGATTCATGATGATCCTGCGACCCGACGTGTCCTTGAGGCCTTGATTCGGGCGCGACAGCGCGGGGTCGCGGTGTTTGTTCTGCTCGATGGTTTTGGGGCCGCCTCGGAAATGGGCTGGGTCAAGGCCTTCATGATGGCGCATGAGATCCAGATTGAGTTTTATCGGCCAAGAGTGAAGTGGCGAGCGCCGAATACTTGGCGCCGATTGCATCGTAAGCTGGTATTAATCGATGAAAAGACGGCATTTGTCGGCGGTATCAATTTGATTGGTGATCATTTCGATCTGGCCCACGGCCAGCTCTCAAGGCCTCGGCTTGATTTTGCGATTCGGGTGGCTTCAGCGGTGCCGGTCGCAGCGATTTCTCGGGTGATGCGTCGGACATGGTGGCGCGTGAGTCTGCGTAACGCCTTTCGCGGCAGCCTCGGCCGCTTAATGCGTGCTGACCGTCGTCAGACGGAATTAGCCCGACTGCGTGAAGCCTGGCGTCGTACGCGACGACATTTGCGCTGGCGTGCGCCGCGGGCACGGCGCTGGATGTCTCGGCGTGTCCGGCTGTTACTGCGGGACAATTTGCGGCATCGCCGTGATATCGAACGCTGGTATTTGCTGAGTATTGTCTCGGCCCAGAACGAGATCCTGATTGCCAATGCGTATTTTGTGCCGACCTTTCGTTTTCGCCAGGCCCTGCTTCGGGCCGCCCAGCGGGGTGTCCGGGTGCGGCTTTTAATTCAGGGCAATAGTGATCAGTGGTGG
>RFRK01000176.1 GCA_009924525.1 Betaproteobacteria bacterium | reverse complement strand
TCAATATCGGTATTAGCTGACCAGACATCGTTGATCACAAACTCGCATTCCGTTTTCTTCTCGGAAAGCACAATGCGCACCTTGCGGACATAGGGGCTGGTATGGTTGCCAATCAGTTTCATCTTCATCTCTTCCGATTTCGGGCTCGAAGTATAGAATGACTGTCGTGAAAGCTCTAACGGCACTCTCCCCGCTCGATGGCCGCTACTGCAGCAAAGTCGATGGCTTAAGGCCACTACTTTCCGAGTATGGTTTTATGCGGCATCGGGTCCGCGTGGAGCTCGCCTGGTGGCAGGGCCTATCCGAACTGGGCCTTGCCGAGCTGCCCAAGTTTGGTGCGAAGGCCCAGGCGGCAATGTCGCGCTGGGCGGATGAATTCTCGCAGGCTGATGCCGAGCGGATTAAGGCAATTGAAGCCACGACCAACCATGATGTAAAAGCGGTGGAGTATTGGCTAAAGGAAAAGGCAGCTGAACAGACCGATTTGCCGGAGCTTGCGAAGGCCGCTGAGTTTATTCACTTTGCCTGCACATCAGAGGACATCAACAACACCTCTCATGCACTTATGCTGCGGGATGCGCGCAGCACATGCCTGCTGCCCGCAATGCAGGCCTTGATCGATCGCTTGGCCGCTTTGACCCAAGAGAGTGCTGCAATCCCAATGCTTTCCCGAACCCACGGACAGACCGCATCACCGACCACCCTGGGCAAGGAGCTTGCCAATGTTCGTCAGCGGCTGCGTCTTGCGCGCGATGTGTTTTCGCAAATCAAGCCTCGTGCAAAAATGAATGGGGCAGTCGGTAACTACAATGCGCACATCGTGGCAGCGCCGGGGGTGGACTGGCCCGCATTTTCAAAACGCGTGGTCGAAGGTTTAGGCCTTGAGTTTGCGAGCCACACCATACAGATCGAGCCGCATGATTGGATTGCCCAATACCTTGATGCAATCGCGCGCTTTAACACCATCGTGCTCGATCTTTCGCGTGACCTCTGGGGCTACATCGCGCTGGGATATTTCTCCCAGAAACTCAAAGCGGGCGAGGTCGGCTCATCCACCATGCCGCATAAAGTCAATCCGATTGATTTCGAAAATGCCGAGGGCAATCTCGGTCTTGCCAATGCCTTGCTGAGTCATCTCAGCCAAAAGCTCCCGGTATCCCGTTGGCAGCGGGATCTGACCGACTCCACCGTGCTCAGAAACCTGGGCGTTGCCTTGGGCCATAGCCTCCTGGCCTACGACTCTGCCTTGAAGGGATTGGGGAAGCTTGAGATCAATCGGGCCCGCCTTGCCGCAGACCTGGACGCTGCCTGGGAGGTTCTGGCTGAACCCATCCAGACCGTAATGCGTCGCCATGGACTTGAGCAGCCCTATGAGCAACTTAAGGCACTCACCCGAGGCCAGGGCATGACCGAGGCCTCTATGAGGCAATTTATCGGCTCTCTGGCCCTTCCTGGGGCAGATAAAGAGCGCCTGCTGGCGCTCACCCCAGCGACCTATATTGGGCTGGCCGAGCGGCTAGCCCTCGAGGAAATCTCCCAGAAATAGGGACAAATCATTTCTACTGTACTTTGCCGATCCGTTTAACGACCTCAGCCAGTTTCTTGGCATCGGTGTCGACATATCGGCCAAAGTCAGGGGCATCCAGAAATTGAATTGGGCTGCCGCTATTGCTGATGATCTGCCGCACTTTTTCATCGTTGGCGGCCTGCCTTGCAGCCTCGCGAAGCCGCGTTACGACATCATCGGGCGTATTGGCCGGAACAAAGATTCCTGACCACTGCGCGAACTCAGCAGCAATGCCCAGCTCTTTAAAGCTTGGCACGTCAGGCAGTGCAGCAAGCCGGCCTTCACCCCAATGCGCGAGTGCGCGGACTTTTCCGGATTTAATGTGGCTCACAATCGAGGCAGGGCCGGTGGCTAAGGCATCGACCTGCCCACCCAGCAGGCCAATCACTGCGGGGCCAGCGCCGGTGTAAGGAATATGTGTAATTGAAAATTTCTCGGCGGCCTTAAGTTGCTCCATTGGCACATGCATGGTGCCGTAGTTGCCTGACGACCCGTAATTGAATTTCGCTGGATTCTTGCGCATATCTGCCACGAAATCTTTATAAGTTTTCCAGGGCGTTTCTGCCCGCACCACCAAGACAGTTGGATCCGCGGTAATCCGAGCGATGGGCTTGAGTTGATTTAATTCATAGCTTGGCGCCTTGCCCAAAATCCTGTCAGCCTCAGGAATCACCGAAACCGAAGACAGCGCCATCAAAATCGTATAGCCATCAGGCTTAGCCTTGGCGACATGAGCAAAGCCAATGCCGCCGCCTGCACCAGCGCGGTTCTCAACAACCACGCTTTGCTTCAGGATGCGGCCCATCGCCTCTGCCATGGGCCGGCCCACGGTGTCTGCTACTCCGCCAGGCGGAAAGGGCACCACCATCGTGATCGGGCGGGAAGGGAATGGTTCTTGTGCGAGGGCTGCCGAAAACGCGAATTGCCCAAGGGCTGCAGCAATAAATAAACTGAAAAACTGTTTAGCGGAATGACGGGGCGTCATGAGTCCTCTCCTGATCGGGATAAGCGAGTAAACGGCATGGCTGGCTTAGAATCGCGACTCTTTCTGACACCGAGATTCCGCAATGAAATTTGCCGCATTCAAAGCCAGTAAATCATCAGACCAGATTTTAGTCGGCATTGTGTCCGATGACGAACAAAGCATTCAGGCGTTGCGATTGAGT
>RFRK01000175.1 GCA_009924525.1 Betaproteobacteria bacterium | reverse complement strand
TCGGCTGCCTCGGCTACGAGCCTCAGCTATCGCCTGGGCAGTAGCTGCTGGAATCTCACACCATTCCGAGTGCATTTGGTGCGCATCAATATTTTCAGAGCGCACGGGAGCGAACGTGCCGCTTCCGACATGCAGGGTGACCTCAGCCCGATGGACTCCTTTGCTTGCCAAGGCCTGCAGCATCGGCAAATCGAAGTGAAGCCCTGCCGTCGGCGCAGCTACTGAGCCGGGAACCTGGGCATACACGGTCTGATAGCGCTCCTTATCTTGACTATCAGGCTTGTGCGCGATGTAAGGTGGTAAGGGAATCTCGCCAAAAGCATGCAATACATCGAGCACGGGCTGCTGGAATTGCAATAAGAATCGATCGGCAGCCTGCGTATCGCGATCGATAAGCGTAACTGAGGTCCCGGATTCGGCACCAATCAAAATCTGAGTTCCCGGCCCAGTCTTCTTGCTTGAGCGCAGCAAGGCTAATGCCCGATTGGAATCCAGCAGCCGCTCCACCAGCATCTCGACCTTTCCGCCTGTGGGCTTGGTGCCAAAAAGCCTTGCGGGAATGACCTTTGAATTGTTAAAAACCAGAAGGTCACCGGGATTGAGCAGGTCTGCAATATCAGTAAATTTTCGATCCTGAAGCGGATCATCAACAATAAGTAGTCGGCTGCCCGATCGCTCATCGCTGGGATGCTGGGCAATCAGCTCGGTGGGTAAATCAAAGTCAAAGTCAGAAAGCGTGAAATCGGTTTTCAATCAAGCGGCCTGATAGCAAGAATGCGGGTGGCGAGCCATGCGGCGATTGTGGCTTTGATCAGATCGCCCGGTACAAATATCAGGCTGACTAGAGCAGCCTTTTCAATCGGCATCTTGGCAATCAATGCAAGCATCGGTATGCCGCAGGCATAGATCGCGACTATGCCCCCAAAGGCCGCTGCAATCAGGGCAGCTACAAAAGTTTTATTGGGCCAGTGCCTGCGAAGTCCCGCGAAGATTGCGCCGCATACCCAGGCACCAAGGGCCCATCCAACCAAAAAGCCAACGGTTGGGCCAAAGAAAACAGCCAGACCGCCCCGGCCCCCAGAGAGCACTGGTGCGCCGAGTGCAACCACAAACAGTAGCAATAGCACAGACAGCAGGCCATTTCGGGCCCCAAGGATCAGGCCTGCAAGCATCACACCCAGCGTCTGCGCAGTGATAGGAACTCCTGCGGTGAAGGGCAGATCAAACTTTGGAATTAGGCCCAGCAGGGCAATCAGGGCGGCAAAAAGCGCTATGCGGACAAGATCTCGGGTGGAAAGCATGGCCCTTATTATCGTTGAGCCAAACCCTTTCGATTCTCGGGGTTGCCCGACGAATGGGATGTGCGACTGCTTAAGGCCTCTGCCACCTGATCCGTGCGCGCCAACGCTGTGGTGATGAACGGCACCAGCAGGCGAAACCCCGGTTTTCTATGTGTTCGGGCCGTCCAGGCTTGCTGCTGCTGCTGCCACTGAGCCGCCAACACCGGAATGAATCGGATCATTATCGCCACAGCGAGACTTATTTTCTTTTCCGAAAATCCCAGCAGTCGGATTATCGGCGCTAGCAATTTCTGAAACACCTGCAGCATGGCCTGCATTGGAGTTGTAGCAGTGATGAGATCGGCAAAAATGATCATCAGGATGAGCTTGATCGCAGACCTGAATGCCAGCTCCCAGCCCATGACGAAAGCCTGAAAGATCGCAATACCGATAATGACCGGCAGCAGAGCCCCAAGAGCAATGAGCCGGCACAGGCCCGGACTCCCGATTGAGCCATATGCGGCAAAAGCGGCGAGCAACCCAATCGCTAACCATCTCGAGTCGTCTAGTCGGAACATCGCCATCGATAAAAGTAGCAGCGCGAGGAGCTTAGCGGATGCGGGGATGCGATGCAGCCAGGTGTTGGATGAGATGTAGAGCGAAATCATGTGAGCCCCGGACCGCTGAGGCTGCGCAGATACTCGGCAATTACCTGATCGGGCCTGCCATCTTCACGGACTTTTCCCGAGTCGAGCCAGATCACCCGATCAAAGTCGTTTAGCAGATCAAAATCGTGGGTTGCCATAATTACCTGCTGCGGTAGCCCTCTGATTATGCCCATGACCGCTCGCTTGGCGGCGTGGTCTAGGCTCGCGCAGGGCTCATCCAACAGGATCAGGTCTGCGCCATCGGCAAGAACTGATAGCACGCAAAGAAGTTGTTTCTGTCCGGCACTCAATTCGTGGACAGCTTTATTAAGTAAACCCTCTTGTTTGTGTTTGGCGAGCAGATCGCGAGCCGATTGCTCTGCAGATTCGGCGCGATGTCCCTGTTCGATGATCCCGAAGCAGAGCTCCTCCATCACGGTGGGAAACAGCAACTGATGCTCAGGGTTTTGGAACACCATACCAATCCGGGCGGGGCGATTCTCGATCTCCCCGCTGTCGGCATTAATCAATCCTTTAATTAACCGCAGCAGCGAGCTTTTACCGGACCCGTTGGGGCCAATCAAACCAATCCGCCACTCAGTTAGCGAGAGGCTTAAATCGTTGAGAACGCGGGTGGACTCGAGGCTAAGTGAGATACGGCGAAGTTCCATCGCCGCTATACTAGGCGCCTTTGCTTCCCGCCGGGGTGGTGGAACTGGTAGACGCGCCGGACTCAAAATCCGGTGCCAGTGATGGCGTGAGGGTTCGAGTCCCTCCCTCGGCACCAAATTTGAATTTTTCCAATCCGCTTGCGGGGGTTCTGCCCTCTTCCGAAC
>RFRK01000174.1 GCA_009924525.1 Betaproteobacteria bacterium | reverse complement strand
CGCACGCGTTCGAGTTTTTCTTTTCGAAGCGGCCGAATAATGAGTGCATCTCCGTCCGTTCGGACTTCAAGTTCGGTATCTTTATCGATTCGGAGCAGCTCCAGGATTGGACGTTCAATAATCAAGCCCAGACTGTTACCGATGGCGCTTAGCGTTTTGATCATGGCAGTGTTATTACTAATGTATTACGAAAGTATAACAGATCAATTTTCTAGGTCAAACCTCAAAAGCGTGACCGCTGCAGCCCCTTTACTATCGGGCCATGTTGTCGTCCGAAACTCTTAAAACCGGCGGCCAGCTGGTCGTAGATGCCCTGCTCACCCATGGGGTGCGGACCGTCTATTGCGTGCCCGGAGAGAGCTATCTGCCGGTGCTAGATGCCCTCTATGAGGCCCGCGACCGGATTCAACTCATCGTCTGCCGGCAAGAGGGCGGGGCGGCCAATATGGCCGAGGCCTTCGGCAAGCTCACCGGCGAGCCCGGCATCTGCATGGTCACCCGCGGCCCAGGCGCCTCGAACGCCGCGATTGGCCTTCATACCGCCTACCAGGACTCCACCCCCATGATTCTCTTAATCGGCCAGGTGGGGTCGGATTTCGTAGAGCGCGAGGCATTCCAGGAAGTCGATTACCGCCGGATGTTTGGCCAAAGCGCGAAATGGGTCGCGCAGATTGACCGGGCCGACCGGGTCGAAGAAATGATGAGTCACGCATTTCATCTTGCAACTTCAGGCCGGCCTGGCCCTGTGGTGCTTGCCCTTCCCGAAGACATGCTGATTGCACAGGCCGCACCCGCCAATCTTTCGCGCTATCAGCGTATCGCTGCATCACCCTCGGCTGCGCAGCTCAATCAATTTCAAGAGTTGGTCGCCACTGGCAAGCGGCCTCTGGCAATGCTGGGCGGCAGTGGCTGGACCGCCCGGGCCTGCAGTGACATTCTCTCTTGGGCAGAGAAAAACGGAATACCACTTTGCACTTCATTTCGATGCCAAGACTTAGTTCCTAACCAGCACCCGCTTTATGTTGGCCATGCAGGAATTGGTATTGCCTCCGGCCTTGCCGAGATGATTCGCCAGGCGGATCCCTTAATTGCAATTGGTCCGAGGCTTGGTGAGATGACCACCGGCGGCTATAGCCTGATTCGCGCGCCAAAGCCCGATCAGCGATTGATTCATATCCATGCGGGTGCCGAAGAGCTTGGCCGTGTCTATCAGGCAGACTTAATGATCAACAGTGGCATGCCGGAATTCGCGCAACTGCTTGCGACATTACCCGCCTTGCCTGCGGTATCCGGCAATGCAAGCCTGCAGACTTGGGCACAACATGGCCGATCGCAATTCGAGGCCGATACCCAGCTTAGTCCTGCATCAGCATCTCTGGATTTAGCAGCGGTGATCACCGCGCTTGAATCCAAGCTTGGCGACCAGACCATTGTTACTAATGGCGCGGGCAATTACACCGGCTGGGTCCATCGCTTCTGGCGCTACGGCGGGTTTAGAACTCAGCTTGCCCCGACCAGTGGCGCAATGGGCTACGGTGTGCCAGCTGCGATTGCAGCCAAACTTGAATATCCTGATCGCAATGTGGTGTGCTTTGCGGGTGATGGCTGTTTTCTGATGACCGGCCAGGAGTTTGCAACCGCTGTCCAGTACGGGGCCAATGTGTTGATTTTCGTCGTAAATAACGGCATGTACGGCACGATCCGTATGCATCAGGAGCGTGAGTACCCCATGCGGGTTTGGGGTACTGATCTAGTGAATCCGGATTTTGCCGCGCTGGCTCGGGCCTATGGTGGCCATGGAGAAACGGTCAAGCAGACCGCAGAATTTCTGCCGGCATTGGACCGTGCGATCGCCAGCCAAAAGCCATCAATCATTGAGCTGGTTGTGGATCCTCATCAAATTACCAGCCGAACGACGATTCAAAAACTTCGCGCCAGGAATTAACTGCGGAAATTCCAGACTGCGAGATCGGCGGCTAACTCTTGCTTGGCGAGATCAGAATTTTGAGTTTCTGAGCTGCTGACCCCCATAGAAATTTTTTCTGGGCGTCGAAGAGCACCCCGGGCAAGTCGAATTGCATTTGCTGACATTAAGGCGCTGTAGCGTTGCGCACCCGATAGGCCAGAGGCAAGGTGGCCTTTCAGGTGCAGTCCAGCTTCGGCAAGCAGCCGATCCAATTCAGACTCAACCGGGCCAGGCTCTTGAAGCGTTGTCTTAGGAATCTCCCCCCAGTAATGCCCAAGTGTTGGCTCAAGGATACTTGCCACCATTGCCCCGGTCAGCAGAAGTTCTAGGGCCTCGCTGTCTCCGCTGATCGCACGCTCTCCCTGCTGTGCCGCGATGATGGCCCAACGCAGATGGGCATAACGCTGCCAGAAATCAAGCTCGCGGGAGGCACGCTCATGTAGTCGCTGCACTGAAGATCCATCTGCAGCAACTGAGGCATAGCCTGCCAGCAGGTCATCAACTGCACCGAAGCCCGCCACCGCAGCCTGTCCACCAAACCGCCAGCAGGGGGCTGTGAGCCAGCCGATATCTGCAAGCGGATCTCCCCAGGAGGTGAATTCCCAATCCAGCACTGCGGTGAGCCTTACCGCTTTTGCGTCGATCATCAGATTGCCTAGCCGGAAGTCGTTATGGCTCACACAGGCAGGCTCTGAAACACCGCCGCGGGCTTTGAAAATGCTCTCAGACTCTTTTACGCAATGATTAAATGCCTCAATCAGGTAACGCTTGGGCGCCTTCACTCGGGCGAAACTTTTTTTAAGCAAATCTATACTTGCCGA
>RFRK01000173.1 GCA_009924525.1 Betaproteobacteria bacterium | reverse complement strand
CCGCAGACCTGATGGATCGGCTAAATGGAAAGCTTTTTATCGCTCACAACGCCCGCTTCGATTACGGTTTTCTTAAAAATGAATTTAAGCGATGCGGCATTGATTTTCGGGCCCGCGTCTTATGTACAGTGAAACTCTCTCGCGCCCTGTTTCCCAGTGCGCCACGGCATAATCTTGATGCGCTGATTGAGCGGCATGGCCTGATTCCGTCGGGCCGGCATCGTGCCCTAGCAGATGCGGATCTGATTTTTCAATTCTGGGAAAAGCTTTCGGAGCTATTTTCGGCCGAGGAGTTGCAGCGAACGATCGCGGCATTGACCGCCCGGCCCGCCTTGCCGCCACATCTCGATCCCGATCTTCCTGAGCAGATTCCCGAAGGCCATGGGGTGTATATCTTTTTCGGTGAGAACAGTCTGCCACTGTATGTCGGTAAGTCGAATCATCTGCGTAAACGGGTGCTTTCGCACTTCGCATCGGATCATGCCCGGGGCAAAGAAATGAGCCTATCGATGCAGGTTCGGCGTGTCGATTGGATCGAGACTGCTGGCGAGATCGCGGCATTGCTGCTGGAATCATCGCTTGTGAAGAAATTATTGCCCACACACAACCAGCGCCTGCGGCGCAACAAAGAACTCTGCTCTTGGCGAATCGCGCCTCAGCCGGAGTCTGTACCTGACGGGGTCAACGCCGCACAGGCGGAGCTGGTCTGGGCCAGAGACTTAAATCTTGGGGCCCAGCCGGATTTGTATGGGATTTTTCGCAGTCAGCGCGATGCCGTGGAGATGCTCACTGAGATTGCACGTAAAGAGAGTCTCTGCAAGGTGCTGCTTGGGCTTGAGAAGGCCTCGGCAGGCGCATCGTGCTTTGGCTTTCAGTTAAAGACCTGCCGTGGTAGCTGTATCGGCCGTGAGCGCGCGGCGCTACACCACGCCCGACTGCTGATGGCCATGTCCAAGTATCGGTTGCCTGCTTGGCCGCATCAGGGTCCGATCGGCCTGCGCGAGGCCTCGGTGGTGCATGTGGTGGATGCCTGGTGCTATCTCGGCTCGGCGAGCCGAGAGGATGAAATATACGACCTGCTTGCCCATGGCACTCCTGCATTTGATCTTGATGTTTATAAAATTTTGCGTAAAGCCATGCGTAGCCTACCCACGGTTGCGCTATAAAACACTTTTCTTGCAATTGCCGCTATGGAAACCAAAACATTCACTATCGGCCGAATTCAGCGTGCCGACTACGAGGCACGCGATCGGCAGCTCGTATTGCATTTTCACGATGGCAGTCTTCGTTGCTATCAGTCGGTTCCCAATGAGGTCTTCCGACGTCTTTGTAATGCCCCCAATCCCACGACTTATTGGGAGGATCGTATCGCCGAGGAATACCCCCAGGCCCGGGGTAAGTCGAGCGCGGATGCCGAGACAGCCCAAAAAAAACTTAACGATCTCTTTGGCTGATTCAAAGTCCGACCGTATCGCTACCGCCACAGGGATGGCGAGCCGCTCAGACCGCCAGCGTGATGGGCGCCGGCAGGCCGTGATGAGGCTTGTTGCGGCCCCCCTCGTCGGCCTGGTATGTCCTGCCTTCGGTCAGCAGCGTGCCGCACCCGGCCAGGATCGGCAGGCGATTGCGGCGCTACAGTCCGGCGGCCTTGCCTTGATTCGTCATGCCATCACTTTTCCTGGTGTTGGTGATCCACCGAACTTTAGGCTTGATGATTGCAACACCCAACGCAACCTTTCGCGAGAGGGCCGCGAACAATCACGAGCGATTGGCCGCTGGTTTTCGGAGCGCGGCCTTCGGCCCGATCGGGTTCGGTCGAGTCAATGGTGCCGATGTCTGGAGACTGCGCAAGAGGCGTTTCGGTCAATCGGTCCAGGGCCAGAGATTCCAATTGAACCCTGGCCAGCATTGAATTCATTTTTTCAGGGGCAGGGTGATCGTGAGCGACAGCTGCAGCAGGCCTTTGAGGCAGCCCGTGGCCTGGCGCAGCGGCCTGCAGCCTTAGGCTTTGAGGTCTGGATCACGCACCAGGTCACGATCACCGGCCTGACTGGCCAGTCTGTAGCGATGGGGGAAATGCTGGTCGTATCCTATGATGGCCCTGCGAGACCACTCAAACTATTGGCCCCTGCGATTGCCTTTTAGGACCTCGGCCAGATAGCGCCCTGTATGACTCTCGGCACACTGGGCGACAGCCTCGGGCGTGCCGGCGGCCACCAGCTGCCCACCGCCATCGCCGCCCTCGGGGCCGAGATCAATAATCCAGTCTGCGGTTTTAATGACATCGAGATTGTGCTCAATGATGATTAGGGTATTGCCCCCATCACGAAGTGTCTGCAAAACATTGAGCAGCAGGGCGATGTCATGAAAATGCAGTCCAGTTGTAGGCTCATCAAGAATGTAAAGTGTTTTCCCGGTGTCGCGCTTGGAGAGCTCTTGTGAGAGCTTTACGCGCTGTGCCTCGCCACCCGACAATGTGGTGGCGCTCTGCCCAAGCTTGATATAGCCCAGACCAACATCGATTAGCGTTTGTAGCCGTCGCGAGATATTTGGAACTGCACGGAAAAATTCCATGGCCTCATCAATTGTGAGCCCGAGCACCTCGGCAATATTTTTTCCGCGATATCGCACATCGAGGGTCTCACGGTTATAGCGTAGACCATGGCAGACATCGCAGGGCACATAAACATCGGGCAGGAAATGCATCTCAACGCGCACTAGGCCATCGCCCTGGCAGGCTTCACACCGGCCGCCCTTGACGTTAAAAGAGAACCGGCCCGTGTCATAGCCGCGCTCGCG
>RFRK01000172.1 GCA_009924525.1 Betaproteobacteria bacterium | reverse complement strand
GCATCAAAGCCTGACGGAACACCCCGAAAGCTGATGGATAGCTCAAGGCTTAATGCTCTCGGCTGGCGGGCCAGCATCGATCTTGAGGAAGGCTTGAAGATAGCCTATCAAGATTTTCTTAAACATCATGTTGATCAATAAAAAGGAAGAAATGATGAGCAACCAGTCCAAGGTAGCGTTGATCACCGGAATCACGGGTCAGGATGGCGCTTATCTCGCCGAGTTGCTTTTGAAAAAGGGCTATGTTGTGCACGGCATTAAGCGCAGAACCAGCCTATTTAATACTGATCGAATTGATCATCTCTATCGGGATCGGCACGAGAAGAATGTGAAGTTTTTTCTGCATCACGGGGATCTGACGGATAGCTCCAGTCTGATTAGAATCATTCAGCAAACCAAACCCCATGAAATCTACAACTTGGCGGCCCAGAGTCATGTCGCAGTAAGTTTTGAAGAGCCGGAATACACTGCGAATTCTGATGCGCTTGGCGCGCTTCGAATTCTCGAGGCGATTCGCATTCTTGGGCTGGAAAAGCACACTCGGTTTTATCAGGCCAGCACCAGCGAGTTGTATGGACTCGTGCAGGAAATTCCTCAGAAGGAAACCACTCCGTTTTATCCGCGCAGCCCCTATGCAGTGGCAAAGCTTTACGCTTATTGGATTACGGTGAATTATCGCGAAGCCTATGGCATCTATGCTTGTAATGGAATTCTCTTTAATCATGAGAGTCCGGTTCGGGGGGAGACATTTGTAACTCGGAAAATTACTCGGGCGCTTGCGCGTATTAAGCTCGGTTTGCAGGATTGCCTTTACCTGGGAAATCTTGATGCCCGCCGGGATTGGGGTCATGCTCGGGATTATGTGGAGATGCAGTGGTTGATGCTGCAGCAGGATCAGCCCGAGGATTTCGTGATTGCAACCGGTGTTCAGTACAGCGTTCGGGATTTTGTCAATGCTGCGGCAGGCGAGCTTGGATTAACAATTCGCTGGCGCGGCCAAGGTGTAAATGAGCAGGGTTACATCGAGGCGCCGTCAGGCGAGCGGGTAGTGGTAGCGGTGGATCCTCGATACTTTCGCCCGACTGAAGTCGAAACCCTGCTGGGTGACCCCTCTAAAGCAAAGGCAAAGCTGGGCTGGGAGCCAACAACTACGTTTGCGGAGTTGGTCGCTGAGATGGTTCGCGAGGACTTACGCTCTGCCGAGCGGGATGAGCTGGTGAAGAATCATGGCTATAAGGCTATGGATTACTACGAGTAAGCGCTAGGGGCATGATGGAGTTTGAGGCCGCTGTGGAATATGTCCAGCGGGATATGTCCGATATCAAGATTGACATCCGCCGCATACGCGACGCATTAGATTCAAATTTAAGGCTCTATTTCGCGGCGTTGATTTTTGTTGCCCTGGGCCTGTCTGGGATCATGGCACGAGGATTCGGCTGGCTTTAACTAGCGAAATTCTTTTCCCATCTCTGCCCCACGGTCCCGTGCAGCGATAAGCGCCGCTTTGATGATCTCCATAAACTGATCCTGATTAAGCTGGGCAAGCGCTGCGGCCGTAGTGCCCCCTTTAGAAGTGACTTTTTCCCGCAGAGCAGCCGGATCATCCCCGGAGGACTCCAGCAGGGCAATGGCGCCTTTCATTGTTTCCAAGGCAAGCGCGCTTGATTGCGATTTGGAAAGCCCAAGATGCTCACCGGCTGAGGTTAAGGCCTCAATGAAGCGAAATACGTAAGCCGGCCCGGATCCCGATAGTGCAGTTACAGCATCCATCAGGTGCTCCTCCTGAATCCAAACGGTTTTTCCGACTGCGGCCATGAGCTGCTCTGCCTGGGCGCGATCAGCCGCGCTGACGCTGGAATTGGCAAAGAGTCCCGTTACCCCACGATTCACCAGGGCGGGTGTATTCGGCATAGCCCGAATAATCTGAGTGTTTTTGCACCAGTTTTTGATGGCTTCTGTGGAGACGCCTGCTGCAACTGAGAGTAGCCGGGCCTTCGAGAGAAGTTGCTTAAGCGATTCTGGGGCGCTTACGCAGGCCTGCTGCATCTGCTGGGGCTTTACAGCCAGCACGACCCAAGTCTCAGCCGAATCGTCAAGAAAACTCTTCGGGTAGTCTTGGCTATCGAGGGTGAGTTCAATTTTTCGATGTTGTGCGGCCTGCTGAAACTTTTTAAGAAGTCCGTCGCGGGCGGAAAGTTCAGGTTCAATGACATGCAGGCGCCCAATCGCTGTGCCGCTTTCTAATAGCCCACCAATTAGCGCGGTGGCCATATTTCCACCACCCAAAAAACACAGATTCATGCCTTGTCCTTTTTCAGAAACTGAACCCAGCGGATACCGAAGATCCGCAGCATCGAGAAATATACGATGGCAGCAAGTAAAAGAATGATTCCCAGCCAGATTGCGCGCAGCAGCGGCGCATGGGATAGGCCAGACCAGTCCAGCTCAATTGCGATAACACCAATCGCAATGCCCATCATGATTGCGCTGGCCAGGATCTTCAGGATTAAACCCGGCCAGCCGGGACTCGGTGTGTAGATCTTCTTTTTTCTCAGGCCCCAATACAGCAGGCCGGCATTCGCGCAGGCGGCAAGGCTTGTGGCTAGGGCGAGTCCAGCATGGGCAAAGATCGGCACAAACACGATATTCAATAGCTGCGTAAGCACAAGCGCAAAAACTGCGATTCGCACCGGGGTCTTCACATTTTGCTGCGCATAAAAGAGCACCTTAATGGCGATTAAGCCCACAAGTCCCGCGGCATAACCCACCATGGCCTGGGCGGTCATAGTGAGATCCTGTTGATCGAATTGT
>RFRK01000171.1 GCA_009924525.1 Betaproteobacteria bacterium | reverse complement strand
CCGGGATTCTCTGATCGGTTTTCAAGAATCCATTTCACCTGGGTATCGGTCACTCCTGACATGTATTGCATGTAGGGGCCGAAATATACGAACTCACCGCTTTCGGTAAGTATGGATGGATTTAGATCCAGTGCATACATTGCCACTGGTGAGCCAGAAAGTCGTTGGATTGTAGCGCCATGCTCTTCATTGATATTCCACAGACTATGTCGAATCACCTCGTAGGTAATCGGATCAATTTTTTTAGCGGCAGTGGTTTGAAGTTTCAGACGTGGCGAGATGCTGAGCTTTTCCGGCGGCACATAGCCGGTCTCGCGGCCGTTGAATTTCACGTTCTTAATTTCACTGATTTTGGGCATGACTATTCCCCTTAGCCTCGATTGGCATCAAAGTGAAGCTCAAAGTTACCGTAAGCATCGACGGTGAGACGCTGTTCTGGATGGACCACGATGGTGGTGTCAGTTGTTTCAACGACTGCTGGCCCAGAAATCAGATTTCCGGCAAGAAGTTTGGCGCCATCGAAAATCGGAGTAGAGACTGTTTTTCGATGATCTGCCCAGTAGATCTTCCGGTGACTGGTGAGCGCTGCTTTTTTGACTGCCTTGGTCAGTCGGGATGCCTTTGGTAAGGCGATCGTACGGCCCACGCCCCGTGCGCGCAGACGGAATGTCACCATCTCGAGTCGCGATTCGCTGTAGGACGACCCTTTGCCGTAGATCGCTTCGTAGCGTTCATAAAACTGCTCGGGAATGGCGCGTAGTTGCTTTTCACTCAACGTGAGATCAGCAGCCCGAGCTGAGGGGAGGGAGACTTCAACTTCATTGATTTGACCGCGGTGCCGCATATCGACGGAGAATGTAAATTCCCGGCCGCGTGCCGGAATGCCATCGTGATCGAATTGCTTGATGGCCCGCTTTGAAAGTTCTCTCAGGGTGGCATTTAGATTCTCAAGCATGAAGGGCGAGCCAAGAATATCGACTTTTTCGTGGATATGAAGAATATTGGCGGTAGCGGCACCCAGTGCACACCAGGTCGATGCGATGCGATTCAGCGGAATCAAGACACGAGCGACTCCCAGCTCTCGGGCGAAAACGCCGGCGTGCACAGGGCCAGCACCGCCAAATGCAAACAGGGTGAAATCCCGTGGATCAAGGCCTTTTTCAACGGTGGTCTTGCGAATAATGTCGGCCATTTTGTATTCGGCGATCTTTGCAATGCCCGCAGCAGTCTCCATCAGGCTGATCCCCAGCCCCTCGGCGACGCGGGAGACCGCCTGAACCGCCTTTTCACGATCCAGCCGGACCCGGCCCCCCAGAAAATTATTCGGATCGATATAGCCCAGCACCAAGTCGGCATCGGTCACAGTCGGCGTGGTGTTGCCTTTGCCATAGCAGACTGGACCCGGGTCAGCGCCGGCCGAATCCGGTCCGACTCTCAGCGTTCGTGTTGCGGGGTCAACCTTGGCAAGTGATCCACCGCCGGAGCCAATGGCCTGAATATCAACTTTTGGAATGAAATATTCATACTGCGCAACGTTTGCCATAAAACTAAAGCTCGGCACACCCCCGTGAATCACACCGACATCAAACGATGTTCCGCCCATATCGGTGGTGATGATGTTGGGAATTTTGAGAATCTGGCCCAGAAACTGGGACCCCGTGACGCCCGATACGGGACCAGAATCCAGCGTTAAGAGCGGCGCCTCAATCGCGCGCTCCACTGAGATGGAGCCGCCGCCGCATTGTGTGATCTGGAGCGGCCGCTTATAGCCGGCCTGTTTTAACTTTGCATCAAGTTGTCGCAAGTAACGGGAAGTCACTGGCCCGATATAGGCATTGAGCGCAGTCGCGGTCATCCGCTCGTACTCACCCCACTTTGGCACCAGATCGACCGAGCAGCTGATAAAGGTATTCGGTGAAAGCTCTCGGATAATTCGCGCGACGGCATGTTCATGCTCCGGAGCTTTAAAAGACCATAGAAGACAAACCGCGAAGGCCTCCACGCCGGCATCTAATAGCTCTTGAATGGCCTTTCGTGTCTCGGCCTCGTTAAGTGGCACGACAACCTGGCCCATGCAATCAATTCGCTCTGAGATGCCGCGAATCCATTTCTTTGGAACAATCGGATCCGGCTTCTGACTTTCGGGAAAATGCACAACCTGATTGAGATTTCGCGATGTCACGCCCCTAGAGCCGCGCATGATATGGATTGCATCCTCGTGGCCTTTGGTGGTGATAAGCCCCACTTTAGCCCCGCGTCGTTGAATGAGGGCATTGGTGCCGACGGTCGTGCCATGGGTGAGTACATCGATCTGGCTACAGAAGGATTCAAAAGCTAGCCCAATGGCCTCGCCGGTAAGCGCTAAGGCATTGAGCATGCCTTCGGAGAAATTCGGCGGCGTGGAAGGCGACTTTCGGGCATACAGATTGCCCTTTGCATCGATTGCAACACAGTCTGTAAATGTGCCCCCGATGTCTACACCGACTTGAAATCCTGCCATCGCAACTCCTTCCGGGTCTGCAGCGTTTTGCGCCACCGACTTTCTGCTGATCAAGTTATTAATCAGGACAAATTATGAAGCCCCGATTGCGAAATGGGTCGCGAAATGAGGGTTAGTCTTAAGTGGTGGCGGAGGGCTTTGGCGCGCGGGCGGGCAGCATCACGGTAGCCATAGCCGCAAGAATAAACGCCAAGGCCAATAGATCGGTTCTGGTCACAGACTCGTTAAGCCAAATTGCCCCGCCAGTGACCGCGACCATCGGCACTAGCATGATTGAGAGCCCGCTGCTCACGGCAGAAAGCCGTCGGGCG
>RFRK01000018.1 GCA_009924525.1 Betaproteobacteria bacterium | reverse complement strand
CTGCGAGTGTTTCGTGAAGTGGCTCAACAAATACCCGAATAAGAAAAAGGCTGCCCTGCTCAAAAAGCGGTATCGTGATTTGCCGCTCACAACGAAACCAGAGCTGCTCCGCTCTAGAAATATTCACAAAAGAATCCTCACCTGGATCGCGGGATCGCGTGAGAGCGCGCCACTTCCTGAGAGTGTCCAGACATAACGTACAAAGGGGCCTTTGCTCTGCATCGCCTCGGAAAGCGCGCGGGCCGAGCGCTGCAGCGCCTGATTCTCAGCAACGGGCGTATGAATCTCAAACATCGATTGGCCCAGCTTTTCCTTGGGCCGCCAGCCGCTAGGAAAGGCTACCGACAGAAGGCTGGCGCGCAAAAGCCCATCTTCACCCGGCTGCATCACAACAAAATCCTCCTGCAGGCTCAGCGTCAGGGCCTGAAAGAACTCTACAGACGACTGAGGCTGAAATCCGCCAAGCCAAGCCAGGCCGCCCTGCGCATCAATAGGACCGGATGGGCTGGACAAGGCCTCAATCACCGCCCGCTGTAAGGCCGAATAGTCTCCGACAGAGGGGTCCTCAGAGAAAATCGGGCAGCGGCCCTGGGCCATCAGCTGGCGCTTTTTCGCTGTCCAGCGCACCCAGTCGCGGTCCTCGAGCCAGAGTGGCTCGCCACCGAGCTTGGCCAAGTCAGGCTTGACCTGAAACCTTTCCTCGACCGGAAAGGGTGCCGGCAGGCGCTGCGGCCAGGACTCGAAACCGGCAGGCATGGACTGCTCAGAGAGTCGATCAAGGAGGGCTGGGGGCGCAATCACAAGCGGCTTCATCCGGCTTTCAACGGGGCTGGGAACCTAGGACAAATACGGGGTCCGTCAGAATGTAAAAAGATGTTCGTACTTTTAGGAGAAAATTACCTTGTTTTATTACAAAAGAAAGCCCACTTCCATGACCAAGTCGATTCGCCTGCTCTCAGGCCTCATGCTCGCCCTCCTTTTCGTTCAGGCGGGCATTGCCTTCGCCGACACCCCACATGGGGATGACAAATACCGCCCCAATGTTGGCCAAGAGGGCAAAGATGTGATCTGGGTTCCGACCAATGATGAATTGGTCGCGAAAATGCTGGATACGGCGAAAGTCACCCAAGCCGACATCGTTTATGACCTGGGTGCAGGCGATGGAAGAATTGCGATTGCAGCCGCCAAGCGCGGTGCACGCTCTGTGGGCATTGAATTTAATCCCGACATGGCTGCGTTAGGCCGGCGCAATGCGCAACGCGCCGGTGTTGGCGATAAGGTAAGAATCATCAATGGCGATATCTTCAAAGAAAATTTTTCTGAAGCCACGGTGATCACGATGTATCTGCTGCCCGATCTGAATATGCGGCTGCGGCCAACGATTCTAAAAATGCGGCCAGGAACCCGCGTGGTCTCGCACGCTTTTGACATGGGCGACTGGGAGCCTGATCAGCGTATTGAGACCAGCCGTGCAAACGGCTATTACTGGGTCGTGCCGGCTGATGTTGCTGGCGAATGGTCGCTTGAGGGCTTAGACGGCGGCCCGAAAGGAACCCTGCAACTCACACAACGCTTTCAGCGTGTTGGGGGCAATCTCACTATCGGTAAAAACGTGCAGCCCATTCTTGGCGCCCAGCTTGAGGGCAACCGGCTTTCATTTCGCTACCTCTCCGCCAGTGGCTCGCTTCAGACCGTGAAGGCCGTCATTAAGGGCAATGTGTTGGAGGCCGATCAACAAGGTGGTACCTCGTACTCCCAGGTTAAGGGCAGCCGCCGCTAAGCAATCCTGAGCATGACTGAAGATAAAGCGCCGCAGCGCTTGCTGCAGCCCCTGGGGGCAGTTGCGATCATCGTTGGCATCGTCATCGGTGCTGGCATTTTCAAAACCCCATCCATGGTGGCCTCGGTCACCGGTGATATCGGCTGGCTGGTGCTGATGTGGTGTGCCGGCGCCGTGATCTCGCTGGCGGGTGCGCTCTGCTATGCCGAGCTTTCCACCGCCTACCCGCACGCGGGAGGCGACTATCACTTCTTAAGCCGGGCCTACGGCAAAAATGTTTCGTTCCTGTATGCCTGGGCCAAGGCGATGGTGATTAACACCGGCTCAATCGCGCTACTTGCATTTGTCTTTGGCGATTACATGAGCAAGGTCATCCCGCTGGGCAGCGGCTCATCGGTCATCTGGGCCGCTGGGATCATTATCGTGCTGACCGCCATCAATATTCTCGGGCTGCATGTCTCCTCCAATCTTCAATCGGCTCTCACCGGCTTGGAAGTGCTGGGGTTGATCTTGATTGTGATTGCAGGCTTCTCAGTAGCAGGCCCATCGACACCGCAGCCTGAAGCGTTCTCTTCCACTCCGCCGGTGGGCTTACTGGGCTTAGCGCTAGTGTTTGTGCTGCTCACTTTTGGGGGCTGGAACGAGGCAGCCTACATCTCTGCAGAGGTAAAAGGCGGAGAAAAAACGATTGTGCCCGTCATCATCATTAGCCTGTTTGCAATCACCGTCATTTATTTGCTGGTCAATCTAGCCTTGTTATCAGGCCTGGGTATCAAAGGCCTCGCCGATAGCAAGGCACCGGGCGCAGATCTGCTCAGTAACGCCTTTGGTCCGATCGGTGAAAAGGCCATGGGAATCTTTGTCGCGATCGCCACACTGACTAGTATCAATGCAACGCTGATTGTCGGCGCGCGGGCAAACTACGCCTTGGGCCGGGACTGGCCCACTCTGCGCTTTCTCGGTTACTGGCAGCCTTATCGCGGCTCGCCGACTGCCGCTTATATCTCTCAGGGCGTGATCAGCCTTGCGCTGGTGGCCTTCGGTGCCTTACAGACAAGCGGCTTTGAGGCGATGGTTGAATTTACCGCCCCCGTCTTCTGGAGCTTTTTGTTTCTGGTGGGGGTTTCAGTTTTTGTCATGCGGGTTCGGGATCGCGAAGGCCATCGGCCGTTTCGCGTGCCGCTTTATCCCATTACGCCACTGATCTTTACCGCAAGCTGCGGCTACCTCGCCTATTCGAGTGTGATGTACGCCCAAAGTAAGGGGGCGCTACATGTATCACTCGGGGTAATGGGCTTCGGCCTTGGGGCGCTCATCATCATGATGCTTGGCGCCCGCAAGGCTTCGACTAAAACTTCTTAGTCAATCTTCGCGCCGGAGTCTTTCACGACCTTAGCCCACTTAGTGACCTCGGCGTTGACCAGTTTGCCGAAGTCCTCGGGGGATTGGCCGCCCGCCTCTGCACCAAGCGCTCGCCAGGCATCTTGAAGTTCTTTGGTCTGAAGGGCCTTGGCGACCTCTTGCTGCATGCGAACCACGATATCGCGCGGCGTACCCGCAGGGGCCCACAGGGCATACCAAGTCTTGCCATCAAATCCTTTAAGTCCGAGTTCCGCAAGCGAGGGGATATTGGGTAGCGCGAATGAGCGCTTCTCGGTGGTGACCGCAATCGGCGTTAGTTTCCCAGAGTTAATCTGCGGCACCGAGGTTCCGAGACCGTCAAACATCATATCAATCTGGCCCGCGAGCAAATCAGCCATTGCCGGGCCGGCGCCGCGATAAGGAATGTGCGTGATAAAGGTGCCGGTTGCGCCTTTAAACATCTCGCCAATCAGGTGATGGGTGGTGCCACTGCCCGCTGAGCCGAAATTCAACTTGCCGGGCCGGGCCTTCACAAAGGCAAGAAACTCTTGGTAGTTCTTCACAGGAACGCGCGATGGATTGACCACAATCACATTCGGCACGGAAGATACCAAGGTGACAGGAACCAGATCTTTTTGCAGGTCGTAGCCCAGCTTCGGGTATAAGGAAACCGCGATGGTGTGGTGAACGGCGCCCACTAAAAATGTGTAGCCATCGGGGGCAGACTTTGCTGCTGCTTCGGCACCGATGGTGCCGCCGCCTCCGCCGCGGTTATCGATCACGATGGTCTGGCCGAGCTGCGAGGTCAGCAGTTTGCCCAGGGGTCGTGCGAAAGCGTCAGTACCGCCCCCCGCTGGGAAGGGCACAATGAATCGAATCGGTTTATTCGGCCAAGCCGACTGCGCAAATGCCGGGGCTATCCCTGAAGACAGCAGCGCACCCGCACCAACCGCCCCGATAAATTTACGACGCGTTACTGTAGACATTCTGACTCCTCATGCGGAAAAGACTGGCCGAAACAATGGCAGAAAAGGGGCCGCTTGTGCCTCGGGGAAATCCCCCGCCTCGGTCGGTGTTATCCGCGGGCTGGGCCTGGTCGCCAGTGACTGGGTGGCATAATTTGCGGCATGTCGAGAACCGTGCAATGCATTAAGTTGGGCAAAGAAGCTGAGGGCCTTGATTTCCCGCCAGTGCCCGGAGAATTGGGCAAAAAGCTCTGGCAATCCGTGTCAAAACAGGCCTGGCAAGACTGGATTCGCCAGCAGACTATGCTGGTCAATGAATACCGGCTGAACCTTTCCGACCCCAAGGCAAGAAAGTATTTGAGTCAGCAGATGGAGGCCCACTTTTTCGGCGCAGGCGCCGAAACGGCCTCGGGCTACGTGCCGCCGAAGGCCTAGCGCCCTGGAAGCACAGCGCGTTTATCTCACTTAAACCTGTTTTTCGACATCCTCGATGTCCTGATGTCGGACATCGCGGCCCTTGACCATGTAGACGACGTGCTCTGACATGTTCTTGGAATGGTCTCCGATGCGCTCCAGCGCCTTGGCAATAAAAAGTAAATCGATCGAACGGGAAATAGTCCGTGAATCCTCAATCATGTAGCTAATCAGCAATCTGAGGGTATTTCTGAACTGATCATCGACAGCGATGTCCTCACGAATGACCTCGGCAAGAGAGGAGGAGTCATTTCGGGCAAAGCCATCGAGTGATTGATGCATCATTTTCATCACCAGATCAAACATGGCAGAGAGCTCAATGCGGGGCGTGAACCGGGCGTTGCTCTCGTGAATAAAAAGGCCCATGCGCGCAATTTTTTCAGCCTCGTCACCGATGCGCTCAAGATCACGAATCATCTTCATGCAAGTCAGCACAAACCGGAGGTCATAGGCGGTGGGCTGACGGCGAGCAATCACATGATTGCAGCGGTCATCGATCTCGACCTCCATCTGATTGACCTGCTTCTCGCGATGCAATACATCACGCAGCAAGGCGACATCTCCTTCATCCAAGCCGGCGATCGCACTTCGAATCATGCCCTCGACCAGACCGCCCAGCTCCAAAACGCTGGTTCGGATAGTCTCAAGCTCTTTGTCAAACTCTTTCGACGTATGCTGTGGCATGGATGGTCCTCGTACTAAGACAAGCTCTGGAGTCTAAACCCATCTTGTTTCAATTATGTTGCAGCCTGATTACGCCATGGTTGGAGGCTACCAAGGCCAGATCCGCCGGCCTGAGGGCAAAAATCCCATTCGTGACGATGCCGGGAATCTGGTTAAGCGCCGTTTCCAGGGCCCGCGGGTCCTGAATGGTGAGGCCGCGGACATCGAGAATCGGGTGGCCGTTATCGGTAGTCACCCCCGGCCGCAGAGTCGGCTCCCCTCCCAGGGCACGGACCGCCCAGGTCACAGGCGCAATCGCCGCTGCGATCACCTCAAGCGGCAGAGGAAAGCGGCCCAAGACCTCGACCCGCTTGGAAGCATCTACGATACAGATAAACCGGCGGGCGGCACTGGCCACGATCTTCTCCTGGGTCAGCGCGCCGCCACCGCCTTTGATCATGCAGAGATTGGCATCAATTTCATCTGCGCCATCGATATACAGATCAATTGGTCCGGCCAGCCCCTCAAGGCCGATTACCGGGTAGCCCAGTGCCTTAAGACGCTCAGTCGTGCGGCGGGAGCTCGATACCGCCGCCTGAAGCGGAACCTTCGCTTGGGCAAGTTCATCAATAAAACAATCGACTGTCGAACCGGTGCCGATACCGAGAATGGCGCCTGCTGGCACCTCCGCCACGGCCGCCTTGGCTACCTCGATCTTTAAGCGTTGCTGGTCGGAGATCGTCATACAATGCCCATCAATTTGTGAGAAGGAATTGTGCCATGGCCAAAGTCAAGTACGACTGCAGTAAATGCCCCGGATATTGCTGCAGCTACCCCCGCATTTCGGTAACCAAAAAAGATGTGCGGCGGCTTGCGGATCATTTTGGTATCACCGAGGCTGCAGCCTGGAAAAAATACATCCGTCGTTATGTGGTCGAAGACGGCGAAGACAAGGGTGAAGTCGAACACATTCTTAAGCATAAGAAAGACCATATTTACGCCACGATCTGCCAGTTCTTTGATCGTGAGGAGCGCCGCTGCACGATCTATGAGGCGAGGCCCAGTGTCTGCCGTGAGTACCCCGATGGCAAAGTCTGCGGCTATTACAACTTTCTGAAGTTTGAGCGTAAGCACCAAGGCGACAAAGAATTTATTCCAAGCGCCTAAAGCTAGCCTACTAATGTGTGGGCATTGCATCGCCACTGGTCAGCCATTTCGGACGACGCTGCGCAACCCAGGCATAGAGCACGGGCAGCACAATCAGTGTGAGCACGGTGGCGCTCACCAGGCCGCCTATCACCACCACAGCCAGGGGCCGCTGAGTCTCTGCCCCAATCCCTCTTGATAGGGCCATCGGCAAAAGCCCGAGCATCGCTAACAGCGAGGTCATCAGTACGGTGCGCAATCGAGTCAAGGCACCCTCGCGCACTGCATCAAGCGGCGCCGCACCCGCTGCAAGCCGGCTGTTGAAATCCGAAACAATCACCACGCCATTGAGCACCGCCTGACCAAACAATGCGATAAATCCAATTGCTGCAGAAACTGACAGCGGAATTCCGGTCAGCATCAGGGCGAGAATTCCGCCGATCATTGCCAATGGAATATTGATGATGATGAGTGTAGCGCTCGCTACTGACCCAAAAGCATTAAAGAGCAGCAAAAAAATCAACAGTATCGAAAGTGGTACAACCCACGATAGCCGGGCCATCGCGCGCTGCTGATTTTCGAATTCCCCAGACCAGATAATCGAATAGCCGGCAGGCAATACAACGCGCTCAGCAACACGCTTTTGCATATCGGCCACTACACTTCCCATATCCCGATCGCGAATAAAAACACCAATCGCCGCGACCCGCTGGCCGTTTTCTCGGCTGATATTCATAGCGCCTTCAGTCATGTGAAAGCGCGCAAACTCCGCCAGCGAAATCTGTCCGCCATTGGATGAAGGTACCAATACCCTATCCAGGCTCGGCAAATCTCGAGACTCCGGCTTAAGCCGAACCACCACGCTGAATCGCCGTTCACCCTCCCATAACTCTGTGGCGGCCTTTCCGGCAAGCGAGGCCTCAACAACATCCTGGACATCGGTGATATTGATGCCGTAACGGGCGGCAGCCAGGCGATCAATCTCTAGTCGAAACTGTGGCAGGTTGCCATCACGATCAATAAAACTGCGTCTTACACCCTCTACATTTGCAACCTGCTCCCGAACCTGACGGGCGAGTTCTTTGAGCTTCAAAATATCATCGCCCTGAAGCTTGATGACAATCTGGCCATCAATCTGAGAGATGCTCTCTAAAACGTTATCCCGTATTGGCTGCGAAAATGTCGGCTCAATTCCCGCAATTGGCGCCAGAGCTAACTCCATCTCACGAATGAGGCCTTCCTTGTTCATGCCGGACCGCCACTGTGACGGCGGCCGCATCTCGACATAAAACTCTGCCGAGCTAAAAATTTTTGGATCTGTGCCATCATCGGGCCGGCCGACTTTTGAAATGACCGTGGAGACCTCGGGAACTTGCTTTAAAGTTTCACGAATCATCCGCGCAGACCGGGCAGATTCCTCCGGGGAGACAGACGGTGGCAGCGCAACATTGACCCAGATGGATCCCTCGTTTAACTCAGGCAAAAACTCACTTCCAAGCTGAGAGGCCACGATACCTGCTGCAATCACAGCCCCGGCGGCCATAGCGAACACCTTCTTAGTCTGGCCTAAGCTCCAATCCAAGATACGTGCATATCGGGCCTTGCACCACTCGACTACCCGGTTATCGTGTTCCGGCACCTTGCGCAAAAGCCAGAAGCAGGCCAATGGCACCAGCGTCAAAGAAAGAATCAAGGAGCCCACCAAGGCGGAACTCACCGTCCAGGCCATTGGCGAGAAGATGCGGCCCTCGTGCCGCTGCAGGGTAAAAATCGGCACATGGGCGACGATGATGATCAGCATCGAGAAAAGCGTTGGCCGGCCGACCTCGGTGGCGGCCTTCAGCACGGCAAAGCGCCGTAGGCGTGCATTCTGAATTCGCCGCTGCCCTAGCTCGCCAAGGCGGCGAAAAATATTCTCAACCACAATGACCGCGCCATCAATGATGATGCCGAAATCCATGGCGCCAAGCGAAAGTAAATTGGCCGGGATGCCGACAAAGGTCAGACCGAGAAAGGTAGACAGCAGGGCCAGGGGAATGATGGTCGCCACAATCAATGCGGCCCGCAGATTAGTCAGAAAGAGCAGCAACACCGCCACGACCAGTAAGGCACCCTCTAGCAGATTAGTAAATACTGTAGTGAGTGTTCTATCGATCAGCCACGAACGATCGTAATAAGCCTGAATCTCCACGCCTTTAGGCAACTGGGTGCGATTGATAAATTCAATTTTTTCTTTTATGCCTTCGAGTACATCCGACGGGTTCTCGCCTTTACGCATCACCACGATGCCATTGACCATGTCATCGAGATTTCCGTCTGGACTCGTCTGGCCCATAACACCCTGAGCGGGTGCGCCGCCCTGACGTACCTGGGCAATATCGCGCACCAGAATCGGAACCCCCTTATTGGCCACAACAACAATGTTGGCAATATCAGCGGACGATCTCAGTTCGCCTAAGGATCGAATCAGATACTGCTGGCTACCGTGGCTGACGGCACCGCCACCGACATTCGCGCTGGCACGAGAGATGGCCTCAAAAAGCTGCGGCAGTGTGATCTTGTAGTCTCGCATCTTGGCCAAATCAGGATTGACCTCGTACTGCTTAACCGTACCCCCCATGGTGACCACATCTGCCACCCCGGGAACTCGGCGCAGATGGCGTTCGACCACCCAATCCTGAAGTGTTCTTAAATGCTGTGTGGTGTAGCCCTCACCCACCAATCGAAAGCGAAAAATCTCGCCAATCGCAGTCTGAGGGGGCTGAATTCGAATCTCCGCGCCCCGCGGCAGGCTTACATTTTGAAGCCGTTCATTTACCCGCTGCCGCGCAAGCTGATCTGATGGCCGATCATTAAAGGTAATGACCGTATACGACAGCCCAAACTGGGTATGCGAAAAAAGCCGAACCGAATCCGGAAGGCCTGACAGCGCCACTTCAACTGGCAGAGTCAGTTGCCGCTCGACTTCCTCGGCGGCCCGGCCAGGATAGAGCCCAATCACCGTGACCTGAGTATCGGAGACATCTGGAAAGGCCTCAATCGGAAGATTCTTAAACGCAATCAGGCCGGAAACAATCAACACCAGCAACAAAAACACCATCAGCAGTGGCTGATGGAGTGCGACAAATACAGTCCTACGGATCAAGGCCGGCTGCCCTGAGTAGGAGTGGAATCCTGCCGGCTGGCAGCAGCGCGCAGCAGGATCTGCTGCATGTACAAGTTACCATCGGTCACGACCCGCTGATTCTGTTCAAGACCCTTCACAATCGCGCGGCCAGCGATCTCTCGGGCCACGCGAATCTCTTGACGTGAAAAGCTGGTCTCAGAATTTTGGACAAAAACATATCGCTTCTCACCCACCAGAAAAACTGCATTGGCAGGAATTGCAAAAAACTGATCGCCTCCACCCGCCTCAATCCCAGTCGGAAGGCTCACGGTGACATACATCTCTCCCTTGAGCTGTCGGGTAGGATTTTGAACTATGCCTCTGAGCCGAAAGGTACGTGTTGTGGGATCCAAGGACTCCGAGAACTGGACCACCTCGCCCCGAAAGCCTTGATTACGAAATGCGATTGAGCTAATGGTGACCGCAAACGGCAGTCGAAATGGCTGCAGCTGCTGTAAATCCAACTCGCCCAGATCAATCCAGATCCAAAGCTGAGCGGGATCAGTTACTAGAAATAATGGCGCTGCTGAATCCTGATCAGCCCGAATTTCCTGGCCGGGATTAATCGACATTTCTGCAACCACGCCGTTAATGGGTGAGCGCAGCAGAAAATTTCCCCCTGCTGCGCTAAAAGATGACTCCGTCCCTGCAGGCTGTGAGCGCATGAATTCAGCCTTGGCCCGCCGGTACTCACCCTCAGCGAGTTGCAACTCTCGTTTAGAAAGAATTCCCGCCTGATACAGCGTTCCGGCCCGCTGCAGGTTCGCATCAGCGAGCTGATAGTCGGCTTCTGCCCGCGCGTAGTCACTCGATTGAATCTCTGCTAAGGGCTGGCCTGCCTGCACACGATCACCAACTTTTACCAATCCTCGAACAATACGGCCATTAAATGGGGATCGAATGCGGCTAGTGCGATCCTCTGCCCAGACTAGTCTTCCGGGATAGCCGGTCTCAACAGCACCGGCTGCATCCACTGCTTCCGTGCGAATCCCGTCGGGTCGACTGCTAAAGGTGATGGTGCTGTCATTCACGGTCGGGGGAATTGCCGGCCGAATGCGCTTGTCTTCATGGCCCAGCCAGACTAGGCTCCCCACTAACACAAGAAAAAATAAGGCCCATGACAGCACAAGCCGCCATCGACTCCTAAGCGTCTGCAGAATAGGGATTGAGCTGGGTAAGTTCGGCTGCACCATTTGAGACTTTGCGAGTTAAGGTTGTGTTTCAGGAATGCCAACAAAACGAAATACCGGATCATTGGCCTGCGGCGAGACTCTCAGCAAAGCCCGAGCCAGCGCATCTGATTTTTCAAATTGCAGCCGCGCCTCTAGCGTATCGGCCTGCAATAGCCGATAGACCCTAAGCGAATCCAGCATGTCCAACAGGCTAATCGCCCGTTGCTCATAGGCGAGTCGAATGCTTAAAGACAGGCGATCGCCGAGCGGAAGAGCGTTGTCCCGAAGCCGTCGCCAGCGATTCAAGGCGATGTCGCGATCTTGAAGTAATACCGCCTGCTGTGCTGTCGCCTGCTGCTGAAGGCGCTGTAAATTGATCTGGGCTGCAGTGACTTCGGTCTCTGCCCGCGCAATCTCGCCCTCAAAGCGATGCCATGCAAAAAGCGGTACCGAAAAATAAAGGCCAAACGTATTGCCATCACCAGCCGGTGCCGGATAACGATCGGCCTGAACGCCCACTGAGACATCTCGGGTCCCAAGCCGCCGAGCGAGCGAGCGCGCTGTACTTGCCTGATCGAGCTGCGCCTGCGCAGAGGCGATCTCTGGCCGCAGGCCGAGCGGATCGGGGTCGGGAAAGCCTGTCTGCAATGCAGGCCAGGGGCCCGAAATCGTCAGCTCGGTCGGCGGCATCGACAGGCCCAAGACAAAGCCGAGCAACTGCTGAGCCCGAATGCGATCCGACTGGGCCTGGGCCCGATCGTTTTCAATTCGCTGCAAATCAATGACTACACGGCTGTAATCGGCCTGGGCAATATCACCTGCATCTAAGCGAATACGTGAGACTTGTTCGATGCGTTGAAAGTCGCGCAGCGCGGACTCTAATAAGGACTCGCGCTGCTGACTACTCCAGAGTTCGCTCCAGGCATGCGATAAGGCCAATAGCCCGGTCCGCCTTGCCTCAGCGGCCTGCCAACGGCTCGCAAGCAGCCCACTTTCTGCGCGCGCGATTCTTAAGCCTCGCTTTCCTCCGCGCTCAATTAACTGATCGATACGTATCAGCCAATCGATTTGGTAGTCCTGATTGGCTCCCTTGATGCCGCGCTGGGGGTTGATGCTGCCCGCTCCAAACGACGCCTGGGGATTCGGGATTTGCCCAGCGATTTGACGTTCTGCGCTCGCGCCTGCAATCGCTGTATTGGAGAGCAACACGTCGGGGTTACAACGCACCAGTCGTTGCACGGCATCAGCCCACTGTAACGGGGTAATGAGGGTCTCCGTACAGCCCTGGGAATCACTGGCGAATGCGGCAGGCACAAGCACCCCCAGGCCAAGGCTTACCATGGTCCCGATTACAAAATGTTCGAAGCGCTGCATGCCGGCAATTTAAGTGGGTAAACTTTCAAAAGCCTTTCAGGCCCCAAAAAAACCAGAACACCGTCAAGCCATCCAACGCTTATCGCCAATTAACATGCCTGGAGAAGTGATTCTGATCGTTGAAGATGATCCTCAGATCGGTCAGGCGATGCTCTTTCGACTCCAGCGTGAGGGCTTTTTACCCCTCTTGGCTCCAGACACGCGAACTGCAGAGGAAGAGTTGCAACGCAACATTCCGAGTCTGATTATTCTGGACATTGGCCTACCGACTGAGGATGGATTTAGCTGGCTGAATCGGCATCAAGAGCTTGCCAAATCAATTCCCGTGCTGATGCTCACCGCGCGGGGAAAAACGGATGACAAAGTTCGCGGACTTGGACTAGGGGCAGATGATTACCTCACCAAACCCTTTGAATTCGCCGAACTGCTTGCTCGAATCGGGGCCATCCTGAGAAGACAGCCACAAAGTCCCGATCAGCCTATCAAGATTGGGAATCTGATCATTCAGCCGAATGCAAAGCGTGTACTAGTCGACGGCCAGGAAATAGAGCTATCACCCCGCGAATACAATGTGCTTATGGTTTTGGCAAGCCAGTCTCAGCGGGTGATCAGTAAATCCCAGATACTTCAGCATCTTGCCGACATCGATCTGAAGGCGGCCGATCTCAATGATGCGGCCATTGAAGTCATCATCCATCGGATACGCAAAAAACTTGAATCTGCCAGCTTGCAGATCGAAACCGTTCGTGGATTCGGCTACGTGATGCGATGATCAATGCCCCCAGTCTTCTTGCCAGCCTTTTAAAGCGACTGCTGCCGGTCATGCTTGCCGCCATGCTGATTTCTGGCGGACTGTCTTACGTGGGCGCACAGTACTACGTCAACCAGGTCTTTGATCGGGTGCTTATCGATACCTTAGATGGCATTTCAAGCCGTGTTCTAACTAAGGATCAGCGGATTGTGTTTGATTTCCCGGAAGCTGCACAAAAAATCTTCGAGTGGGATATCGATGATGCAGCCTATTTCCGTATTGAAAGCCTGAAAAAAGGCCATGTCGCCGGACAGACGGACCTTGAACCCTCGCTTGCGCCGATTTCAGCACAGCCGAGCCCCGCATCCGTAAAAGACGGTGTTTATCGGCAGCGCCGTATACGGGTAGCAGTCAAAACCCTTACGCCTGCGGGCACAGATGATCGGGTTCGGGTGATTGTCGCTGAGACCACGATCTTTCGGGATCGGATGATCCAGGAGATTGCTTTCACAGTGCTGGCTGCGGAGCTTTTACTGATTGGACTGGCGGTACTCGTGGTTTGGCTCTCCATGCGGCGGGCAATCGCGCCTATTTCAGAAGCGGCCCGCGATCTTGAAAAACGTACCCATCACACCCAGGCACCACTGGATGACTCGCAGGTGCCGCGGGAAATCCGGCCGCTTACTACAGCACTTAATGATCTACTTGCTCGACTACAGCAGGCCCTGGCCTTGCAGCGGCAGTTCGTTGCCGATGCCGCCCATCAGCTTCGAACGCCCCTTACCGCATTAAAGCTACATTTAGAAAACGCTCAATCAACGAATAAAACCAGCGAGGTCGCTGCGATGCTTGATCAGATTAAGATCGCATCGGATCGGGCAACACGCCTTGCTGAGCAGTTACTCACACTTGCCGAGTCGGAGGAGCAGCTGCTGCGCGGTGACCGCAGCCAGATGAATATTCGATCTTTGCTCAATGAAACCTATCAGCTCTGGCAGCCGCAAGCAGAGGCCAAATCCGTAGCCATGGCGCTAAGTTTTGACCCCGAAAACACAGAGATCCTGCTGCTGGGATATCCGGACTTGCTGATTCAGGTGATGAATAATCTGATTGATAACGCCTTGCGCTATTGCCCTGCCGGATCAAGACTTCATCTCCATGCGGCCCAATCCGAACAAAGCATTCAGATTAGCGTAGAGGACAATGGTCCCGGTATTCCCGCCTCGGAGCGGCCCTTGGTGGTCCGACGATTTTATCGGGGAGATCAGTCACCGAATACTCAGCCCCAGCAGGTTGCAGGCAGCGGTCTGGGGCTTGCCATTGCCTCTGAGATCATGATTCGGCTTGGCGGACAATTCCTCATTACCGAGCCCGCCAGCGGGCACGGCACAAGAATTGAACTGACGCTGCCTGCCACTTAAGAAGCGAAAATTTATCTGAGTACTTTTAAACTCAAGGGGTCTTTACATTCATGAAAGTCGCACTGATTACCGCTGCAGGCCGCGGCATTGGCGCGGGTGTCGCCCGCGAATTAAATCAAAGAGGCTATCAACTCGGTCTACTGTCCCCCTCTGAATCCGCGACTCGACTGAGCGAGGAACTCGGTGGCATCGCAGTTCAAGGCTCAGTCTTAGAGAAAGCGGATCTCAGGCGGCTGGCGGAAGAGGCTCTGGCCCGCTGGGGAAGAATTGATGCCGTGGTCAACCATACCGGCCATCCCCCCAAAGGAGATTTGCTAGAGATTCCCACCGAGGACTGGCAGCGGGGCCACGATATGGTGCTTGCACCGGTCATTGAGATGGCTCGATTGGTTACTCCTACGATGCTTCAACAAGGCGCTGGCGCATTTGTAAACATCACAACATTTGCCGCTTATGAGCCCTCATTGATTTTTCCAGTCTCATGCACCTATCGTGCAGCAGTCGGTGCCTTCACGCGACTTTACGCGGACCGTTATGCTGCCCAAGGCCTGCGGATGAACGCGGTGCTGCCGGGATTTACCGACAGCCTGAATCACAAGCCAGAAACCATTGCTTCCATTCCGATGAAACGGGCAGCTGCGGTCTCCGAGATCGCCAAGACCGTTGCCTTTCTGCTGTCAGAGGATGCAAGCTATATCACCGGGCAGAGCCTGCGGGTGGATGGTGGCATTACGCGGGGCTTATGAGGGTGGGGTGACCGATGGGACTCGAAGGCGGATTAGTCGTTGACGTGCAGTGACCTCCGTCGACAAATCAATAACTTAGCTAACGCTGAGTGACGTGGATTTTCTCGAAAATGTCCACAAAAGTGTCCAGCAGGTTAAGTAGATCAAAATCCAATTTTCATTAATCCCTTCGAAATACAATTAGTTGATTTTTGTATCGAACAAACCTCCGCATTGAGGGCACCAGAATCCACCGCTGTACCTGATCTTGTAGCTGTAAAAGTCAAAGCGTCGAATGCGATCTATCGCAGAGCACTCCGTTTTTAGAGTGCTTACAGCTACAGAAATAGATAGTCTTTGTTTCGGTTGCCTGAAAGGCTTTGGGCGCGAAGTCGCCGCCTTGGTGGCTGCCGTCACAAAAGGGCTGATTCGTTCAGCATTGACTCTCTGGATACCCAAGGTTTCAACCCTGAAACAGAAAACGCCCCCGGGGTTAGCCGGGGGCATCTGGAAGGAAACTACCTAGAACGTTGCAATAGAAACGAAGCCCGATTAGATGATTTTTATTGATAAGTCTGGAAGTCTCTCAAGCTTACACAGAATTACATCTCCCCTCACTACGGGACCGACATTTTCCGGAGTTCCCGAGTAGATGATGTCGCCAGGAAAGAGCTCGTTGGCCTCTGAAAGTTTTGAGATTTGTTCAGCAACAGACCAAATCATGTGCGCAAGTGTCGCGCGCTGCTTTTGTTGGCCATTTACCGCGAGAGAGATTGTTTCCTTTGTGAAATGCCCCCCAAGCTGCGAGACAGTGTGTAACGGACCAATTGGTGCCGAATTATCGAAGGATTTTCCTATCTCCCAAGGCTTCTTCTCGTCGCCCATAGCTCTTTGTAGATCGCGTCTGGTCATATCCAATCCGAGCGCATAACCGAACACATGCTCGAGAGCCTGATTGATGGGAATGTTTTTCCCACCTGACTTCAAAGCTGCGACCAATTCCACCTCGTAGTGATAATTTTTAGTTAGAGACGGGTACGGATGATCGGTCACACTTCCCGGAGCGACAAACTGAATCGCATCGGTCGGCTTTTGGAAAAAAAATGGCGGCTCACGCGTAGGATCGGATCCCATTTCTCGGGCGTGAGCAGCATAGTTACGGCCGATACAGTAAATTCGACGCACAGGGAACATTTCATTTCTATTGGCAATGGGGATATACGTCGGCTTGATAATGAAAGGGGTTGCCGGAGTATTTGCCTCTGCAGGCTCAGGCCTAAGCGCCCAAGATGCGCCGATAGTTAATGCTCCTAGTTTTAGCGCAGTACGCTTTTCCAAATCCATGTTTCTGTTCCCCTGTCGGTAGTTTTTTTACACATCAGATCGTTACGCGTCTGATGGTAGCGGCGGCAACCCACACCTGCCAAGAAGTTGATTCTCTAGTACCAATCAAGTTAACGAACAAATATCTACTAGTTACCGAATCTAGAGAGCTGTGGTAACGGGAAGCAATACAAAAAGTTTTAGGTCTTCAAAGGTGAGCTTGAACAAAATCTATACCGAGACATAAACTGAATTTGGTGCACCAGGCGAAATGCAGGGATGGTTGTTTCCTCCGATACCTTTACATGATGTGTTGACGACTACTTTTTACCCGCTGTTTCTGATTTAGAAACGAATGAAACGAAAACAATCTCTTGGTTGCTGTCGAAGATGAATGAAAAGTCTGCATCAAATTATGCCTGGATCAATATCGTTCGGCTGATTGATCAAGCAGAGAAGCGGACCGATTCGCCACCCGTGGCCTGAGGTGTCATTGGGGTTGCTCGCGCTGCATGAAACCCTCCTGTCTGAGCACGGCCAGTATGGCGGCGCGCTGCGCCTGCGGCGCCCGGTAGTCTGGGTGCGCGCGCAGGATCGCTGCCGCATCGGTCAAGCGTGTGAACGCGGCGAAGTGCCGCTCGGCTTCGTCCAACTCCGGCTTATGCAAGGCCACCACAGCGCCGCTGTCGTGTGCGCGCACCTTGGCCAGGTGACGAACAGCCGGCAGTTGTCGTTCGCAGCGGCAAGCCGCATCGGTGTTAGCCAGACCGCAAGCCTTGCTCATGAAGGCATCCAGCCGCGAGCGCCCACGCGACAGCCTCTGACGGTAGGCCTCGGGGGAGATTCCTATCACCGCCGCAGCCTCGCGCGAGTCAAGGTCAAACACGGTGTCGATCACATAGGCCAGACGCTGTTCACGGTCCAGTGCCATCAGCATCGACTGCGTACAGGCCAGGGCGACTTGTCGCGCCTCGAGCTTGTCTTGCGGGCTCAAGGGGCCGGGCTCGCCTCTGTCGTGAGCCAGTCTTGCGGCGAACTCCAGACCCTGCCCGAGATGTTCGGCGATTCCATCGAGCGAGACCTCCGGTGACTCGGCCTTGCGCGTTCGAGCCGTCATCAAGTGGTTGTATGCCACACGCCATACCCAGGTCGCAAAGGCCGACTCAGCACGAAACCCAGATAGGTGCGTGACGACCTTGAGGAGGATTTCCTGCGTGGCATCGGCCGCGTCGTCGCGGTGGCCCAGGACGTGCACGGCCAGCTTGTAGATGCCGGGCTGAATCGCCGTGATCAAGGAATCCACGGCCTCTAGGCTGCCTGCGAGTGCATCGCGCAGCGTCGTGGGATCAGGTTCGCAGATCTTCACGATGGATTGATCCCCTTCACCCATGTTCCTCCCGCATCCTGACCAGGCAGCAGGATGGGTGTGTCGAACCACTCCAAACTCGCGGGCTGACCATATTCCTTCAGCACGCGGTCGCGCCAAGCTGGCGTGAACCAGGCGTTGGCACTCGCTTCATTTTTCCAAATGTAGATGCCCCCGAATTTCCCGTCGGCGGTTGTAATGAAGTACTTGCGCAGGAGACCGGGCACCTTCTGAAACCCGGGCACGGCTGCAGCAAAGCCTTGCGCCATCCGCTCTTTGCTGACGCCTGCTGGTATCGGAATCTCAACAATCGTGGCAACAGCGGAACTGTTGGGATTGGCTGGCGTGCCCCCGGGCGTGTTGTCCAGCGCCAGCACCACCTCGAGGACCCGCACATTGGCCGATGCACCGCGCTCCTGTTTCACCCGTTCGAACCACTGGGGGGTGAACCAGGCTCGAGCAGCGTCTAGGTCCTTCCAGAGGTAGATCCCACCGTAGTACCCATCGGATTTGGCAAAGGAAAAGGCCTTGAAGTTCAGTCCTGCAATCGCCTGGTACTGAGGGATGGTGTCGCGCATCTTGCTCGTCACGAAGAATTTCGGGGCATACCAGGGTGTCGGAACCTTCACGACAACTGCAACGGGTGAATTCCCCGAAAGACCAACCCCAAGATTCTGCTCAGCCATTGCTGGCGCAGTGAATGCCGACACTGCAGTTGCAACAGTGGCTGCTGTTATGAATGACCTGAAACCTGCCATGAAAGTCTCCTTTAACAAGGAGCCGGTCTGGCTCCCTGAAGACTTAGACAAGGGAAGATGAAGCTTTGTGACGGTTGCATGGCCCCTTATTTCTCAGTCACAGGATCAGCTTGGATGAAGATGTCCGCCGTTAAGCAATAATTGGCAACATCATGGATACTCGAAGGCGGATTAGTCGTTGACGCGCAGTGACCTCCATCGACAAATCAATAACTTAGCTAACGCTGAGTGACGTGGATTTTCTCGAAAATGTCCACAAAAGTGTCCAGCAGCTTAGACAGCGTCGCGGGTGAAGCAATCTCCGAGAACTTAATAACACTAGAAATATAGAGCTTTTTTTGCTTCTGCACTTGTCGAGAGATCCATTTCAACAATCTCTGTGAAAGCGTACCAAGCTCGCATTAACCAGCCAGATAGCAGTCTGTTAAAGATGTAGCGGGACCTAGACCAACCCAAAATGACGGGCGTAACGGGGATTAATCTTTGAGAGATCTAGCAGAATCAGGAAATCAGCCGTATTGAAATCCGGATCCCAGCTGGGCTCGGAGCAAATCACTGCCCCTAAGGTTAAATAAGCGCGCAGCAGCGGAGGCTCAGCAATCTGCGGGTCGCGCGCAATCTGATCGAGAGGAAGTCGGTTTTTCGGATAAGCCTCGAGCGTTGGATCAATCGGCATTTTGCTGCAAATCCGATCCCAGAGACTAGCCGCTTGTACCCCGCCATCACGCATGCTCACACTGGCACAGCCAATCAGGTATTGGCAGCGATGTCGATGCATATACTGTGCGATTGCTTTCCAAAGAAGCATAATTACAGCACCGCTACGGTGATCAGGATGCACACAGGATCGGCCGAGCTCGACCAAGTCACCAAGTTGCCGCTGTAGCCGAGTGAGGAAAAACTCCTGCTGACTGTAGTAGCCGCCAGCACGGCGGGCCTGCTCGGGCAACAAAATGCGATAGGTACCCACAACCCGAGCAGACTGCCGCTCCCGCACGATGATGTGATCACAATAGCCATCGAATTGATCCTGATCCAGCCCCTTATCGGGCCCCAAAAAAGTTGCGCCGTATTCTTCCGAGAAGATCTGATAGCGAAGCTGCTGCACCTCGCGTACCTCATCACGCGATTGAGCGAGACTTGCCAAATAATTTTCTGTCTCGAGGGAAAGCCACGACTCGCTGGGGGCGTTTGCGCCCCACGCAGGTACAAAGAGATGGGCCTCAGAATGGGAAAAGTAACGCTGAACGGCCAGCTCACTCATAAGTGACCTCTTTTTGCGGATGGGCAATCTCGGGCGGGGACGCCGAAGCGGGATCGGCAACGGGAATCAGCGGCACCAGAGCCGCGTGAAATTGTTCAGTGGCCAGGGCCCAAGTAAATGTTTTTGCGTGCTGGATTGCGGCTGAACGCGAGATCTCCACGGCTCGCAAGCAAGCGGTTCTAAGATCGTGATCGAGGCAGCCCGCGCCGCTATCACCCACCACATCGATGGGCCCCACCACCGGGAAAGCTGCAACAGGTAAGCCGCAGGCCATGGCCTCTACCATCACCAGCCCAAAGGTGTCGGTTTTACTCGGGAAAACGAAGACATCTGCTCGGCTGTAAAGCTCAGCCAATTCAGGCTGCGATAACACTCCCGTCCATCGGCAATTGGGATAGCGACGGCGCAACTCCGCACCGAGTGGGCCCTCGCCTGCCACCCATTTCACCCCGGGCAGATCAAGCGATAAAAACGCCTCGACATTTTTCTCAACAGCCAGCCGCCCCACATAGATGAAGATGGGATTTGCGGGATCGATCGGTTTTTGTTCACACCTCGGATAGAAAATCTCATGATCAACTCCACGGGTCCAGTAAGTGACATTCGAAAACCCGTGGTTCTGGAGGTCACGCATCATCGAGGCCGTCGGCACCAACACCGCAGCCGAAGGACGATGAAACTTTTGGAAGAGCCGATAAAGCCAGGCGACAGGAATGCCCGTCCTTGCATTGACATATTCCGGGAATCGGGTGTGATAAGCCGTGGTGAACTGCCAGCCACGGCGAACCGCCGCGTTGCGGGCCGCCCATCCGAGCGGGCCCTCTGTCGCAATATGCAGGGCGTCCGGCCGCATCTGTTCGATTAGCCGCTCGACACGCCGCGAGGTGGTGAGCGACAGACGTATCTCGGGGTAGCTTGGGCAAGGCAAAGTCTTAAAAAGCGCTGGCGTGATCATCTCCACCTTCATGCCCATCTGCCGCAACTCATAGGCAGTGCTCATCAGTGTTCTCACAACACCGTTGACCTGGGGGTGCCAGGCATCGGTCACAATCAGGACACGATTAAACTTGTGCGGCATGCAGATGCTCCGTTTCCTCGGCAAACTGAGATTGCCGATAAGGCCAATACACAATCTTTAGCTCTCCGGTATGGGTCTC
>RFRK01000170.1 GCA_009924525.1 Betaproteobacteria bacterium | reverse complement strand
ATATTGAGCGGCGATAGAAGTTGAATCAGGCTTCCGAGCCAGATGCTGCCACCCCGCGGCATAACCACATCGCCGAACACGGTGATGATCAGCGAGCCAGCCTGCATGCGTTGCTGTCGCCGAAAGGCGTTCAGGCGCGATTCAATGCGCGAGGGTTGTGCCATGTCGTGTTGTGGTTACCAATAAGAATTGGGCTGGCCCTATTTGCTGCCAGGAAATTTACCATAGGCCCAGCCAATTTGATACAAATTATTGACTTTTTACGTTTTGATTTGTATCGTTTTGTACAAATCAAAATTCGGCCGATCGGGCGGGGCGCGACCTGCCTAAGAAAACGCCGTAAGCGCCCGCTCAAGGAGGAGTCCCGGATGTCCCATCCACTGTTTGAAAAACACCGTGCCACGCTAGATGCGGCACTAGCAGCCATTTCAACTCGGGCCTACTGGTCCCCCTTTAATGAAATGCCCAGTCCCAAGGTCTACGGTGAGTCGGCGGCAGATGATGGCAAGCGCGCCTTTGAGTCGCACCTGGGAAAGCGCTTCGAGATGGATCAGCCCGGTCAGACCGGCTGGCATGGCGGGGAACACTCCCCCTATGGGATTGCATTGGAGGTCCAGTACCCCGTCTGCTCTCCGCAGGCCTTAATTGATGCAGGCCAAAAGGCAATGGAGTCTTGGCGCGATATCGGCGCAGACGGCCGCACCGGCGTCTGCATGGAGATGCTGACTCGGCTGAATCAACACAGTTTTGAGCTTGCGCATGCCGTCATGATGTCTACCGGTCAGGGCTGGATGATGGCCTTTCAGGCCGGCGGCCCGCATGCCCAGGATCGCGGCCTGGAGTCGGTCGCTTACGCATGGCGTGAGCAGAGCTTTATCCCAGAGACTGCCCACTGGGAGAAGCCGCAGGGGAAAAATCCGCCGCTGGTGATGAAAAAACATTTTCAAATTGTCGGCCGCGGCGTTGGGGTAGTTATCGGCTGCGGCACCTTTCCGACCTGGAATACCTATCCCGGGCTTTTCGCTGCGCTGGCCACGGGTAATGCAGTGATCGTGAAGCCGCACAGCAACGCAATTCTTCCTGCGGCGATCAGCGTGCGGCTGCTGCGATCGGTGTTAAAGGAATCGGGCCTCGATCCTAATCTTGTTTCATTGTGTGTGGCTGCAGAGCGTGACACCACCCGCGCCTTGGTCACCCATGCTGCAGTCAGATCAATTGATTTCACGGGTGGTAATGCATTTGGCCAGTGGTTACTTGATCATTGCCGGCAGGCTCAGGTGTATGCAGAGCTGGCAGGGGTCAACAATATCGTGATTGATTCCACGGATGCGTACAAAGCGATGATGCGTAATCTGGCTTTCACGTTATCGCTGTATTCGGGCCAGATGTGTACAACATCGCAGGCGATCTTTGTGCCTGCAGGCGGCATCCAGACCGATGAAGGTCCCAAGTCGTTTGATGAGGTCTGCACTGACCTTGCTAAAGCGATCGAAGGTTTTCTTTCAAAGCCCGAGGTTGCCCATGCCGTCTTGGGTGCGATGCAGTCAATGGATACCGTCAAGCGTGTTGAAGAAGCTAACAACGGCGCCTATGGCCGCGTGGTGCTGAAGTCCAATTCGCTTCAAAACCCCGAGTTCCCCAAGGCCGATGTTCGCACGCCTGTATTAATTGCCTGTGATGCATCGGAGGAGTCGGCCTACATGGAGGAGCGTTTTGGCCCGATCAGTTTTGTTGTGAAAACAGCCAATACGGCCGCTTCGATAGCGCTGTCTGAGCGTGTGACGAGTACCCATGGTGCATTGACGGCGGGAGTCTATTCCACCGATGCCAAGGTGATTGATGCAATGACCGCCGCCACATGGCGCTCCAAGGTGGCACTTTCCATCAATCTTACAGGCGGCGTGTTTGTAAATCAGTCCGCAGCATTTTCAGATTTTCACGGCACCGGCGGCAATCCCGCCGCCAATGCGTCCTACGCCGATACGGCGTTTGTCGCCAACCGCTTCCGTGTTGTACAGCGCCGCTATCACGCCTAAGGAAGACTCGTATGGCCGCCCAACATATTTTGTTCTCGATTCAGGATTCGATTGCCCGGCTCACACTGAATCGGCCCGATAAGCTCAATAGCTTTACCGAGGCCATGCATGCTGAGATTCGCGATGTATTGGATCAAATTCAAAATGATCCTTCGGTTCGGGCCTTGGTCATCACGGGCGCTGGCCGTGGATTTTGCGCCGGCCAGGATCTCGCAGATCCCTGCATGGCGATGGTCAATGGCAAGATGCCGGATATCGGCAACGTGGTGGAGCGCAACTACAAGCCGCTGATCATGCGGCTTGCCAATCTGCGTGTGCCAACTATTGCCGCCATCAATGGCATCGCTGCCGGCGCTGGCGTGAGTGTGGCGCTGGCCTGCGATCTAGTCATTGCTGCAAAGTCCGCCTCTTTTTTGCAGGCGTTCTCAAAAATCGGTCTGGTGCCCGATACCGGCGGCACATGGTTTTTGCCACAGCGTGTTGGCATGGCCCGCGCGATGGGCCTGGCGATGCTGGCCGAAAAACTGCCCGCAGAAAAGGCCGAAGCCTGGGGCCTGATCTGGCGCTGCGTTGAAGACGATCAGTTGGGCAGTACGGTCGACGAACTCGCTAGGCAACTGGCAGTAATGCCGACTAAGGCCTTGGTCAGAATTCGACAAGCCATGCAGGCAGCCCCGACCCATACGCTTGAGCAGCAGCTCTCTTTTGAGGCGGGCTTTATGCGCGAGCTGGGCTGGAGCCCAGATTACGCAGAGGGTGTGGCTGCGTTTATGGAAAAACGCCTGCCGAAATTTACAGGTCAA
>RFRK01000169.1 GCA_009924525.1 Betaproteobacteria bacterium | reverse complement strand
GCTCTTGGGTGCGCATGGTCCAATCTGAGCGAAGCAGTGCAGAATCAATCATCACTGAAAATTATCAAATTTCGAGGGCAGCGGTGTGATTTCATTAATCGATCGATAGTTCGGGATATTTCTTCTCAATGCACCGATTGGATCGGTTCCGACTCGACCCAGCCCGTTAAGTTCAATCTGAAAAAACAGCGTGGTATTACGCTGAGTAGCGTTTGCCGCGTATTGCTGAGCCACGATACGACCAACCCAGCAGCCTCCATCGTACTCAAAACCGGCCAGGGCCTCGACAAGGCCGGGATTCAGCGTCTCACGCACCCCCCCAGCATTGCGCAAGGCCTGCTGATAGCGGCCCACAGCATACCAGTGCGCAGCGACCGGCCACTGCATCGCGACGTCAACGGTGTTAGACGAATCCCGAACAAAGCGATAGGCAACACTTATGGCATTTGCCGGTTTTGGGTTGTAGCGGCTCACCACCGAGAAACTCTGCCACTCGGAGGACTCCAAGGTGTAGCGAGCTAAAGAGTCGATGGTCAGGTCTTTTCGAGGCCGCACTGTCGCCTGGCCCAGCAGGTCCGACCGCCGATCCGTTCTTGCGGTGCCACCAGGCAGGGTCACACGCTGGTCCGAAAAGTAAAAACGCTGACCCACTGCCGCCCGTAGCCGCTCAGCCCCAGTTGACTGCTCAATGAACCGGGTCGTAACACCCGCCGTAATCTGATTCAGATCGGCAATGCGGTCATGCCCATTAAATGCACGATCAGAAAATAGCTGTGCGAAATTCAGACTCGGCGAGCCCGTGTCGAAAACTGGGAAATTCGATTGATTTTGATAAGGCGTATAGATATACGATATCCGGGGCTCGAGCGTTTGCTCGATCCCGGCATCTCCTAGTCTCAAGGGGCGATCAAACGTTGTTGATATATCCGTGCTGAAAGTGGGAAGCACCCGGGTGTAGGAGCTCGCCGCTGCGGCGCCCACGTTATTCGTATACACACCCAACGCAGCGTTTGAGTATTTTTGCGCTGTCAACGCAGCATCACCTGGCCGACTGGTCGAGTAGTGGGTGGCATGCATTGACAGCTTGGGGGTAATTGCTACGCCTGAGCTGAAATGTCGCCAGGCGACCGATCCCGTGCCGACCATCCGCTCGCCCTCTGCTAAGGTCGGATGGCGAAACGCAGCGAGCTCTCCGGAGACATTCCAGTCAATCGGAAGCCGCTCCTCACCCAAGGCGGCACGATGGCCCCGAGATGCCACCAATTTCGGCGCAAAACTGTAGGGTCGAATCAACGGTGCGCCGACATCCTGGAGCAGTTGAAACTCTTGCGCCTCGGCCTGGACTGTCCAGCCCGCCAGCGCAGCATTCATCGTGATGGATCCGGGAAGCAGTCGCTGGGCAGAGACCAGCAGCGTATTTCCCAGATCTGAAAAATAATTGTTATCGGATGCCCGCTGCACATTTAATCCGATGGTTAAATTATCAGCAGGCCGAAAGCTGGTGATCAGCGAGCCAAAATGCCGCGTTGTTCCCGACTGACTGTCATCCGGTAACACTTCAAAAGCCGCCGTTCCCGCAGCATTCGGCCGGAGAAACCGAAGCTCGTTGCCAAGCTGAACGCCCCGCTTGGTAATCAGCCGCGGATAAAACGTCATGTCATGTTGGGGCGCAATATTCCAATAAAACGGCACACGGACATCCAGCCCCAGACGTGTTGACGTTGTATATGACGGGGCGAGAAAGCCTGTCTTTTTTCCCTCGCCGATTGAGAACGAAGAATTTCCAAAAGGAAGAATGGGCACTTCGCGCCAATACAGCGTAGCGGACCGGGTCGCGCCGACCTCCCGCACCTGATCGATGAGCATCTCGCTCATGCGCAACTCCCAGGCCGGGCGATCACGCGGGCAGGTCGTGTATCTGACTTCGGTAAGCCGCGTCTCTAGTGGCTGAATAAATTCAGCGCGGCGTGCAGTCCCACGGCCACCCGTCGAAACAAGCTGATAGGTGACCTCATCAAAATAACCTTGAGTAGTGCCGAGCTTTAGCCGAAGCCGCGGCCCTTCATAAAACTCACCCTCACGAAAGAGTTTGACATCGCCCTCCGCGTATAGCTCATCTCGTATTAGGTCGTGTCGAATGAAGTCGCCTTTAATGAACAGGCCGAGTTTTCGAAATTCGGCAGCACCTCGGGCCTCAATCTGATCATCGGTCTGACCGAAAATCTCACGGCCAAAGATATAAACCGGCGTATCGGTGCTCGACGACGGCTCAAGATTCAATACGGGATCAAACTTTAGCCCCAGCGAGGTCCTCACCCCCTGGGCCAATCGAAGTGGGCCGGCTGCAGCATCGGTCCGTGTTGTCGCGGCCTGGGCCAGATGGATCGGCTGGGAGTTATCCGCTGACGCGGAACAGCTTCCTAAAAGATTGAACGCGTTGGCAGAGGACGCCGACGCGAGCAGCAGGGCTCCAAGAAGCCCAGAGTGGACGCGCAGGCCCATAGGGGTCACATCTTGGCCCACCCGAGAGGTGACAGTCCCAAAAAAATGCATGCTCTATTATAGGTAGGGGCCTGCCTTCCCCTCTATCGTCGACCACCCCAGATGAACGCTTCCGAAGATCCGCGCCGCACCCTGGCCGAACAGTGGCTCAAGCAGCAGGCAGCAGCCCTTGCGGCGCTCGGCTGGTCGGTAGATCCCGCCTCGTTAACGGCCGCCTCTAGCGATGCGTCATTTCGGCGTTACTTTCGGATCGCGGGGCAGAAATACAGTCAATCAACATCCCTGATCCTCATGGACGCACCGCCCGACAAAGAGTCCATCGGGCCCTTCCTATCAATTGCAACGCTGCTGCGCAAGGCGGGAGTTAACGCACCCACCATCTGGCTGCACGATACGAGCCAAGGA
>RFRK01000168.1 GCA_009924525.1 Betaproteobacteria bacterium | reverse complement strand
TGGCCTCCGGCCGAACTGCCCACCACCGACCTGCCTGAATCAACACCGGACATGGCTGAATCGCGCATGGATTCAAGGGCAACAACGGCAGAGGCCGTGACCCCGGACGCTTGTTTCAGCTCATTCAGGGCAACAGCCCGCGCTAATTCGCGGGTATAGGCGGCCATCGAAGGGACTGGACAGTGTCAACGGATGGCATAAGTTAATTATATGGAGCTGACGGACATCACTGTCCCGGTTTTGGAGGCTGTCGGAGACTTTTTTTCTAATGATTTTGCTTATGTGGGAGGTACCCTGCTGGTTTTCGTGCTGATTGGGGTGTGGGCCGGCATTCAGGTGCGGGATTGGCGCAAAGCCTTACGCATGAAAAAAGAGGGGGATTTGGAGCTAAAGCAGGCCGAGCTGCAAATTCAGCATCAAATTTTGGAACGCCTAAACGATCAGAGCATCAGCGACGAGGAGCGGTCGGCGCTTCTTCAGCAGCTGTCCCGTCCTGGCCGGAATTAGCCTGCTGCTCGGGAAGGTGCTCGAGGAGCACCAAAATCAGCTTCTCGCAATCGCCTAGGTGGTTTGCTCCCACCCTTTCCCAGACCAGCTCGCGCTGGCCAAACTTCATGCGGCGCTCGGTAAGGCGTTCGTTGGTAAGCTGGCTGATGTAATCGCGTCCGACGTTGCGCGGCAGCCACCAGTCCGCGCCGGCACGCTCTTTAATTTTGTTGATGTAAAGGCGCTCCTTAAAGACGTTGTCGTCGTACTGGGCGAGGATCAGCTTTCGGCCAAGGTGCTCAATGATTTGGCGCTGGGCCACCTTGCGCATGGGCACCCCTGCCCTGCCTTTACTGGCCCAGAATTTTCCGTTGGATTTGATGACAAACTCATAGACGCCGCCGGTCCGGCGGGCGGCGTAGCCTGAGTCGACAAGGCCGCCGCGGCACTGGTAAACGTCCTCCGGCTGGCCGCGGAGGGGGTACTTGTGGGCAAACTTTTCTAGGGCCAGATCCCAGCCGATGATCTGGCCGTAGTCCACCAGGGCGGACCATGGGCGATTGGCGTGCATACCGTGGGCCCGGATCACGTACCACAGCTCTGACTGCTGCACATCGATCGACATAAATAGTCCGTCCGGTGGCAAAGGAATTTCACCCAGCAGATACTCTGGGCTGGCTTTAATAATGTCCTCAACCAAGGTGGGCTTAATCGTGGCGGCATTTGGCGTCCATGGCTTAGCCAGGTAGCTGTTCACAAAATGATGCAGCCCGCGGATGCTTTCCTTGTCCTGGATAAACATGACCGCGAGCTCTCCCCATGTTTTGTGGGGACTATAAAGGGCGTTTAGGTGATAGCTGCGGCGGCCAAGTTCGCCCTGAGCAGTTGGCTTCCACTTGCCGTGGCGCATCATTTCGTTTCGTTCGCTAAACGGGATCTGCCTGCGGCATCCCGGGCACTCGTAGTGGGCAGTGGCCCGGATTTTATCAAAATCCCAAAGATTATTTTCCGAGTCGTACGCGTCTGGCGCCCAGCGCACGCCCTCCCACTCTAGGTTGAACTGATGATGGCATTGATTGCATGTGATCATGTAGTAGCGCTGATCACCGCGAAGAAATTCTGTCCAAATGTTGATCCCGCTATCTACGGTTGGAGTGCTTGCCTGCACATATAACCAGTGAGGGAAAGATTCCATCCTGGCACCAATCAGCTGCAGTGGGGCCGCCTCCTTGGTGTTCCAGTCCGGAAACTTGTCGATCTCGTCGGCTATGCTCATGCCGACACTGCGTGAACTAAGATTGCTCTCAGAACCCGCCCCCACCCACCAGACCGTGCCAGATCGGAACCTCTGCTCGTCCAGCTTCATCTCGTCGTCGTTATCTGGGCACAGCCTGCTTAGGCAGGCATTGCTTTGCACCAGCTCCATCCATCGGTCCGCGCTGATAGACCGCGCCAGCTTTAGCGACGGCAGTACCACCATGCAGGGTGTGGCGCGGTTGGTTAACCGGTGCGCCAACATAAGCTGCAGCGCTGTGCTTTTTCCGCACTGCACTGCAAAACATAGCGTAAGCTCATGCACCCCGGGGGCTGTTGCGCTGTCCAGCACATCCCGCAGGTAGGGCATCGAATCTAGGCTGACCTTGCCCGGCTTGCTTGGGCTGTACCGTTCCGAAAACCAGATGTTTTGTTCCGCCCACTTGCTGACTGAATCCATCCCAGCAGGGCGTAAAAATTTAAACGCAGCCCCTGCCAAATGGACTGGTGATGATGACGTGATCGTCATGCAATCATGCGGGCCTTGATCGCCTCGTAGGTCCGGCCGGTTTCCTCCCTCATAATCTCGTGGATCTCCTGGGCGCTTTTACCAACCAGCCGGCTGCCCTTGTTGACCAGCGCCTCCAAGCCGCGCTGAAATTCAGCCGCCAACCGCTCCACTGTCTGTGTGTGTTGAGTCACTGTCATCATGATCCCGGCCGCCGCCCTCGCCTTGCCTAACTCTTCGGCCGCATCCCGGGCACGCTCTTGGGTGGCGATGACTTTGTCTAGGGCCAGCCGGATGCCATGGACGTCTTTGGCCTCCTTGGCTTGGTCTAAAAGTTTCATGGCCTCCCGCTCAGCTACCTTTGCTCTGTTGGCTCGCTCCCTTACCTCGGTCAGTTCAGGTGCTTCACCAGGCACCGCCGTCTCCAAGCTTACCGGCCCGTCCGGATCCGTGTAGGCCGCGGCCGCTTGGGCAACCTTGCACCTTGGTGCCCGCTGTGAATTGGCCGATCTCCATGCGCTAGCTTCCTCCATGCTGGTCAATGGCATACCTTTCGCGACCCACTTGGCCACTGCCTGCCGGCTGCATCCCCACTCTTTAGCTAAATCGCTGGCGGTCATAGGTAGCCGCCAACCTGTCAACCTAGAACTAACTAAAGTTA
>RFRK01000167.1 GCA_009924525.1 Betaproteobacteria bacterium | reverse complement strand
CGAGGCCGGTACATTTTTGTGTGCAGTTGCCGCAGCCGGCGGAGATGTCTTTGTGCGGCAGGCGCAGTCGGACATGATGGGCGCAACTATTGAAAAGCTGCGTGAGGCCGGCGTTCGCCTGCAGGAGTCTGAGCAAGGGATTCGGGTAATCGCAGCGTCGCGGCCCAAGCCGATCAATTTTCGAACCGCCCCTTTTCCGGGGCTTGCAACCGACATGCAGGCCCAGCTGATGACTGTCGCATCGATTGCCCAGGGCACAAGCATCATTACCGAAACGATTTTCGAGAATCGTTTCATGCATGTCCAGGAGCTGCGCAGGCTTGGCGCTGAGATTGAGGTCGATGGCCATACTGCAGTTGTGAAGGGGGTGGCCAGCCTGTCAGGCGCACGGGTCATGGCGACGGATCTTCGCGCCTCAGCAGGACTTGTGATTGCCGCCTTGGTCGCCAATGGCGAAACTGAGATCGATCGCATTTATCATTTGGATCGCGGCTATGACCGTATGGAGCAAAAGCTCGGTGCAATTGGTGCCCGAGTGCTGCGATTGCCAGAGAAAGCCTAAGCCATGATGACCTTTGCCCTCTCCAAGGGCCGGATATTTGATGAATCCCTGCCGCTGTTGAAGTCGGCAGGCCTGCAGCCGCGGGAGTCGCCGGAATCGTCGCGGCGTTTGATTCTTGAAACACAGCGTGCCGATCTTCGGCTTTTGATTGTGCGCGCAAGCGATGTGCCGACCTATGTTCAATATGGTGCTGCTGATCTGGGTATCGCGGGATCTGATGTGTTGGCCGAGCAAGGCAGCGAGGGCCTGGTCCAGCCGGTAGACCTAAGAATTGCGAAATGTCGCATGTCGGTAGCGGTACCCGATGGCCTGGACTATCAGGCGATGGTCCAACGCGGGGCCCGTATTCGGGTTGCTAGCAAATATGTACAGATCGCCAAGACCCATTTTGCGGCCAAGGGCATGCATATTGATCTCATCAAGCTTTATGGTTCGATGGAGCTCGCACCCTTGGTCGGGCTTGCCGATGTGATCGTGGATCTGGTTTCAACGGGCGGCACGTTAAAGGCCAACGGCCTAAAAGAGGTTGAAAAGATTTCCGATGTTTCGGCACGGCTCATTGTGAATCAGGCGGCACTAAAGACCCGGCCCGAGCAGCTCAGGCCGTTGATGGATGCGCTTGCCCGGGCGGCATTAAAAGGCTGAACCGATGGCGTCAGTCAAGATCGCCCGGCTTACCACGCGCGCGCCTGACTTTCAGTCAAGGCTTGCAGCCCTTTTGCGTTTCGATGCGGCCCAGGATCAGGCGATCGCTGATGTGGTGAAGGGGATCATCCGTGAGATTCGCACCCGCGGCGACGCAGCGCTCTTGGAGATGACCGTCCGATTCGATCAGCTGCAGGCAGCATCGGTATCCGAGCTCGAGATCTCACGTCAAGCGCTTAACTCTGCTTTCGAAGGTCTTAATGATGCCCAGCGTTCGGCCCTGACGGAGGCTGCTGCGCGTATTCGAGAGTTTCATGAACTGCAGCAGCAATCCAGTTGGACCCATACCGATGCATTTGGAAATCGTTTGGGCCAGCGGATTTCCGCGTTGGATCGTGCTGGCCTGTATGTGCCTGGCGGTAAGGCCGCTTATCCCTCTTCGGTTTTGATGAACGCGATTCCCGCGAAAGTTGCCGGGGTGGGTGAGCTCATTATGGTGGTGCCGACTCCGCAGGGTGCGCGCAACCCGCTGGTGCTTGCGGCCGCCTGGATTGCTGGCGTTGATCGGGTCTTCACGATTGGTGGTGCCCAGGCGGTGGCCGCGCTGGCCTACGGCACATCAACCATTCCTGCGGTCGATAAGATTGTTGGCCCAGGTAATGCCTATGTGGCCGAGGCCAAGCGGCAGGTCTTTGGCCAGGTCGGCATCGACATGATTGCCGGCCCCTCAGAGATTCTGGTGATTTGTGATGGTAAGACCGATCCCGATTGGATTGCGATGGATTTATTTTCCCAGGCCGAGCACGATGAGCTTGCGCAGTCGATCCTCCTAGCGCCTGATGCAGGTTTTTTAGATGCAGTCCAGTCTGCTATTGACCGACTCATCACTCAGATGCCACGCGAGGTGGTAATTCGAAAATCTATGGAGGGCCGAGGCGCACTCATTCAGGTGCGGGATCTAGAAGAGGCCTGCGCGATTGCTTCGTCGATTGCAGCTGAGCATCTTGAGATTTCTACTGATCAGCCTGAACACTGGGCAGAAAAGATTCGGCACGCGGGCGCAATGTTTCTCGGCCGATACGCATCGGAGTCATTGGGCGACTATTGCGCGGGGCCGAATCATGTATTGCCCACGATGCGCACCGCCCGGTTCTCTTCTCCGCTGGGTGTCTACGACTTCCAAAAACGCACCAGCATGGTGGAAATTAGCGCACAAGGTGCCCAGCATCTTGGAAAAATTGCTGCAACGCTGGCCTATGGAGAGCAGCTGCCGGCCCATGCTCGGGCCGCAGAGCTCAGGCTGAAAAACCCATTAACGAAATAATTTCCTTAAGCGCGCTTAAAAGTTTGCGGACTTCATCGTCAGTGCCCACGGTAATTCTTAGGTATTGATCAATTCTGGGTGTGGCGAAGTGCCGCACGAGAATGTGCTTCTCGCGCAGCGCCTTAGCGAGAATTGCACCCTCAAACCCCGGGTGGCGGGTAAAGACAAAATTCGCACTTGATGGAATCACCACAAAGCCTAGGTCCGATAAGCCCTGAGTCAGTGCCTGCCGAGATTGCAAAACCCGAGCACGGTTTTCTTCAAACCACTCGCTATCCAGGATGGCCGCTGCCGCCCCTGCGGCTGCAAGCCGATCGATCGGATAGGAGTTGAAGCTGTTTTTAATTCGATTCAGCGCATCGAGCAGTGCCGGCTGGCCGATTGCAAAGCC
>RFRK01000166.1 GCA_009924525.1 Betaproteobacteria bacterium | reverse complement strand
GCGAGATCCGAACGTTCTTTGGAGAGTCTTCGAAACTCATCCATACGATCGGTGGCGTCGGGGGCTGACAGCAGACGGTCGACCGCCTCAAGGCGTTCGGCCAGCTGCTGGAGTTTGACCAGCAGGCTGGGCTTCATCTAGTGATGCCGGTCAGGCTTTAATCCAAACAGCTCGCGAATGAGATCGGCCTTCGTCTCCCGGCTCTCGGGGCTGTCGTTTCCAATTTGATGCAGCTGGCTGTAGGCGCCATGAAGGTATTTCTGAGATAGCCCATGGGCCAATGACTGCAGCACCGTCTCAATCTCTTCGCCTTTGGCAAGCCGTTTTTTAGCCAGCGCAAGCTCACCCGCTTGAATGGCCTGCGCATGCTCGGCAAGCGCTTTGATCACGGGCACATGCTGGCGCGAATCCCGCCATTGAATGAAATTCTGGACACCATGATCAATGATCGCCTCAGCCTGCAGCACCGCATCTTGCCGGGCTTGGGCCCCCTCTTTGATCAGCTCGCCCAAATCATCCACAGTATAGAGAAAGGCATCGGGCAGATCGGCGACCTCGCGCTCAATATCACGCGGCACGGCAAGATCCACAAGAAACATTGGCCGATGCTTACGCTGACGGATCGCGCGCTCGATCATGCCCAGACCAATAATCGGCAGCGTGCTTGCTGTGCAGCTCACTACGACATCAAATTCATGCATGCGCAGTGGCAGCTCAGATAATGTGATCGCTTCTCCACCAAAATCCTTTGCAAGAAGTTCGCCTCGGTCTAGTGTGCGATTTGCTACTACGATCTGCCGAGGATGTTGGGCGGCAAAATGGGTGGCGCAGAGCTGAATCATTTCACCGGCACCGATAAACAGCACCTTGGTGCTGGAGAGATCTCCGAAAATTCGTTGCGCGAGTTTTACTGAGGCTGCGGCCATCGATACTGAGTGCAGACCTATTTCGGTTGTGGTGCGTACTTCTTTGGCCACCGAGAAGGCCTGCTGAAATAAATGATGCAGATGGGTGCCGAGGCAGCCCGCCTCCTGGGCCTCGCGGGCCGCAAGCTTCATCTGGCCCAGTATCTGTGGCTCTCCGAGCACCATCGAATCCAGTCCACAGGCCACACGAAACGCATGTCGTACCGCCCGATCATCCGGCAGCTGATAGACATGGGGGCTTAAGTCAGACGTGCGGGTGCCGGATTTCCATGCCAGCCAATCCATTGCTTGGCCCTCGGCCTGCGTTGAGTTCTCTACCGCCAAGTACATCTCGGTGCGATTGCAGGTCGACAGAAGCGCCTGTTCGGGTGCGAGGCCTTTTAGGCTAGCGCGAAGTTCGTTGAGGCCGTCACGCAGGGCATCACCGGGAAACGCCAGGCGTTCCCGAAGCTGCAGTGGGGCGGACTGATGATTCAGCCCAAGCGTGATGAGTTGCATCAATCATGCGACAAAAAGTGACTAAGGCCTTGATTTTACGGGAAAACATCCAGCCGGTAACCCACACCGTAAACCGGACGCAGGCGCAGCCCGGGTTGGGACTGAAGGCCGAGTTTCTGGCGAATTCGTCCAATATGGGTGTCAACGGTTCTGGAGCTCGGCCAGTCGGAGCGGCCCCAGATGAGCTTCATGATTTGCGAGCGGGGCACGGTCTGACCGCGTCGGTGAAAGAGCAGCCAGGCAAGGCGAAATTCTTTTGCCGAAAGCGCGACCTCCTGGCCGCCGCAAAAGGCCTGCAGGGTCGCCAGATTTAATTCGATGCCTTGTACAGAGATTGGCTGATCTTGAAAAAGATTAGGCTGATGTCGGCGCGCAATCGCCTCGGCCCGAATCATCAGTTCATCCGGCCGAAAGGGCTTGCTGATGAAATCATCGGCACCGCTAGAAAACGCGGTCTTCATTGTGGCGAGATCGTGATGGCCCGAGATAATCATCACAGGGGGCCCGCGATGAAAAACCTGTCTCTCGGTCTGAAGCTGTCGCAGAATCTCCAGGCCGCTGATATCAGGAAGCTGTAAATCCAGAGTCGCCAGATCAAAGCTGGTGGTGCGGATCCGACGCAGGAATTGCCGGCCGGAGGCAAAGACCTCGGCGGCCGTTCCAAACGACTCAAACAGTCGGCTCAGGTGCCGGCCCTGCTCGGGGCTGTCTTCGATAATGGCGACTTGCATCATGGCGGCGAAAAGACCGACACGTTAAAAGATTTCCTCGGGTTTTCCAGCTGTAAAAAATTTTTGCTGTAAGGATTTTTTACAGGCCGGATGCAGATAGGAAGAGGCGATAGCCCGGGTGTTGCGTCTCCTCCCAGTGGGGATAGCCCAGCTGGTTTAAAAACGCTTCGAGGGCGCGATCGCTGTCATCTGGAACCTGAATACCGACCAAGATACGGCCATAGTCGGCGCCATGATTGCGGTAATGAAAAAGCGAGATATTCCAATCCGGGTGCATGGTGCATGGAGGATAAAAACCGCATCAGCGCGCCGGGCCGCTCGGGGAATTCGAATCGAAACAGCCGCTCTTTTTTTGCAAGCGCCGAGCGGCCGCCCACCATATGGCGTAGGTGAAGCTTTCCAAGCTCATCATCGGTCAGGTCAAGGGTCTTAAAGCCTGCCGACTCGAAATCGGCCGCGATCTGATGGGCCTCGCCGCGATTTCGGATCTGAATCCCGACATAAATATGGGCGGCACGGGCATCAGCGATTCGATAATTAAATTCGGTCACATTGCGATTGCCAACAGTCGCGCAGAATCGCTTAAAGCTGCCGCGCTCCTCAGGAATCGTTACGGCGAAAACGGCCTCCCGCTGCTCGCCGATTTCAGCCCGCTCACTGACAAAGCGCAGCCGATCGAAATTCATATTGGCCCCACACGCGATGGCCACCAGAGTTTTATCCTTGCAGGCCTGCTGCTGAACCCAAGACTTCATGCCCGCGATGGACAGCGCCCCCGCAGGCTCAAGAATCGCGCGACTATCTTC
>RFRK01000165.1 GCA_009924525.1 Betaproteobacteria bacterium | reverse complement strand
CCAAGCGCCAAAAGCTGGGCCTCGCTCCATTTGGGGCCAATAAAGCTTAGACCCACGGGCAAGCCCAACACACCGCCCATGGGGACAGTTAAATGCGGATAGCCTGCAACAGCGGCCAGAGACCCCGCGCCGCCAAAGGGGGCCTGATCGGCATTGACGGGATCGATAAACCAAGCAGGCGGCGCTGTGGGGGCAATTAGGGCAATGGTGCCGCTATCTGCCAACATCCGGTCAATCCCTTCCGGGCCGGCAAGCCGCTGGCCGGCCTCGCGCGCTTTGAGATAGTCAGGATCGTCTATCCCCTGTGTTGCCTGTGCCTTTTCAAAGGTTTCTTGGCCAAATAAGGCCATTTCTTGGGCGGCATGTGCACGGTTAAAGGCAATGACATCGGCAAGCGTTCTGGTGCGTACAGGCGGCGCAGCTGTGGCCAGATAGGTGTTCAAATCAGCCTTAAGTTCTGTCATTAACACCTTGTTTTCATGGGTACTTATTTGGCGGCGGTCAGGTGCTGTCTTAATATCAACTAGCACCGCCCCTTGTTGGCGCAGCACGGCTAGAGCTGCTTCAAACCGGGCATCAAGGCCAGTGTGCCAACCTGTTGCCCAGCGGAGCACGCCCAGACGCACCCCTTTCAGCGCATCAGCCCGCAAGGCGGCTGTATAATCGGTTTTCCGCGCGTCGGCCTCTTGCGTTGCAGGGTCTGCCGGATCTCGTCCTGCCATGGCGGTGAGCAAAAGGGCCGCCGTGCGCACATCGCGTGTCATGGGCCCCGGCGTGTCCTGGCTATGGCTAATCGGCACAATATGGGAGCGACTGACCAAACCAACACTTGGCTTTAGGCCAACAATGCCATTGACGGCAGACGGGCAGGTAATGCTGCCATCTGTTTCGGTGCCAATGGCGGCATCCACCATGCCCGCCCCAACAGCCGCGCCACTGCCCGAGGAGGAGCCGCAGGGGTTACGCGACAAAGCAAAGGGGTTTCGGGTTTGCCCACCTATCGCGCTCCAGCCTGAAATCGACGAATCTGACCGGATATTGGCCCATTCAGACAAATTGGTTTTGCCTAAAATAACGCCACCGGCCGCCCGAAGCCGGGCGATCATAGGCGCGTCTCGGTCCGTTACATTCGCGCGAAGCGCCAGGCTGCCCGCGGTTGTCGGCAAGGGGCCTTTGGTTTCGATATTATCCTTCACCAAAATGGGCAGTCCTCCCAAAATGCCTCGGGCCTTGGGTTTGCGGTCTAGCGCGTGTGCTTGGTCCAGCGCTGTCGGGTCCAGCGCAATGACAGCGCGGACTTTGGGGTTCAGCGCGTCAACACGCGCGATGGCTGCCGACACTTGGTCCACGGCTGACACAGGGGGTGCAGCCAGCGCAGGGGGCGCAGCGCAGATCACCAGAGCCAAAACGGAAGGTGTCGCCAAAAAACGTAATGCCATGCCCCTAACTCCCTCTTTTAACGCAGAGAGTGGCGGTTAGGCTCGTGAAGATCAACACGATAGAAAGGCGGGAGTGGCGCACCCAAGAGGATTCGAACCTCTGGCCTTTGCCTTCGGAGGGCAACGCTCTATCCAGCTGAGCTATGGGTGCGTGCGACTGCCGTTAGCAAAGCCGGGGCCTGCCTGCCAGCCCCCGGCTCTGATTATTTCTGATAGCCGCTATTTCTTGGTTGCGCGGACCAATTCCACCGGCTGAAATTTGCCCAATCCGCAATGTTGCCAAAGAAATCAGCGATTGAATCACCGAGGTTGCCGAAAAAATCTGAGACTGCGTTCATTTGCTTTGCCCCTTTCGTGAGCTGTTGGTACTATTATAACAGGAAGATCCGCCAAGAGGTTGGCTATAACCGGTCAAAACCCGAACTTCTTGCGACATTCGGGTCCAAGCTGGAGGCTACGGCTGGTTGGATCCGTAAGCTCGGCGCCACAGGAACCGCAGCAGGAGTAGTGCTCGCCAAAGGTCTTGGCGTATAGGTACTGGTTGCTGGCGATAACCTTTGCGAGGTCGATAACGTCGTGAACAGACAGCTTGTGGCGTGTAAACCCACCGAGACTCCCTGTGAGGCGGCGCATATACAAGGTGCCCATGTATTCGCGTACCTCAACGAAGAGAAGGTCTCCATGGATCTCGAAATCAAGATCTAGGTGGTTGATGTGGCTAACAGGCAAGGCGTACTTGGATTTCTGGATAGCCGCAAGGAATTCCTGGGTTGGATTTGGGCGACGTACCCTTGGAAGCTTTGGAAGCTTTAGTAGGGAGGCGATCAGATCTGATGCCTGGCGCTTGTCCATGGCTGGGAGGTTTTCCCGCATCTCATCGGCGGTACCAGCCTCGATGTCACGCTCGCTGAGTAAGGTAAGGATAAAGTCAACTTGTTTTTCTGAGGGTCCGATCAAGGTCGTCATTTTAGTTCCTTTCTGGTGAACTGGTACTATTATATCAGGAAGGTGCCAGAAATTACGGAAGCCAGGCAGGGATGGTGGTCTGCCTGGCTTCGCCAGAAAGGGTGTCTGCAACCTGGACGGATTGGAGGTACATCCAGGGAGACCCTCAGCCTAGGAGATGAACGTAACCTTAGCTGAGTAGGAAAATTATATCATGTCCAGGAGAACAAACGAACCTCGTCGTACACCTTTGACACGACCGTACTCCAGATGTGTGGGGTATGGCTAAACGGCTGGTACCCACCGGCTCCTCCGATAAGGATCCGACCCTGGGCATGGGAGTTGGCGATTTGGCCAGCAACCTTTGCCGCATACTCGTATCCAGCGTAGTCGAAGTTTAGGGTCGACAACGGATCTGTCTTGTGGGCATCTGCTCCAGTTGCCAACAACACGACGTCTGGCTTTATCTCGTTGGACAGATCTGCTATCTGGTCTACCGCAGCCATGAAGTCGATGTCTCCAGCTCCTGGATCTAACGCCCAGTTGTAGATTCCGCTCTTTGGCTTGTGACCATCAAGACCTGTTCCTGGAAAGATTACAGAGTCATGGATCGAACACGTGACAAGATCTGGTGAATCCGCAAGCA
>RFRK01000164.1 GCA_009924525.1 Betaproteobacteria bacterium | reverse complement strand
TTGATGGCCCGGCCGGTAAAGGTTTTCGACAAATAAACAGTCAGTCCCGCAGTTAATACTAGGGCGACACCGAACGCTACAACAAGACGAAAGGGGATTCGGAATTCCCCAAGCTTCAGGCTACCGCCGATATAGCCGGCCTCGGCTGAGCGCTGATCGACCCCAAAGGCCACCACCAGCAGAACCTCAATAATGAATGCCAGGCCAAAGAAAAATGCTAAGCCGTTGACTGCCGCGGATTGCCCACGTTTCTCGAATGTCTCGTAATACATTCGATAAAGCCCTGCCCCCAGAAAGAAAAAGACGGGGGTGAGCAGCAACCCCGCCACAATCGGGTCTACGCCGTACTGGCCCAGTAAGTAGACGCCATACGAGCCCAGAATCAACATGGCTGGGTGGGCCACATGCGGCACATCCAGCAAGCCAAACGCTACGGACAAGCCGATACTCACGGCAGCGTAAAAGCAGCCGAGCAGCAAGCCAAAAATCAGGGCCTCAATGAGGAGATCGACTGAAAACGCCATGTGATGAGGAAATCAGGCGACTGAGCGGGTCGCCCGCCCAATCGCCCGAAGTGCTGGGTTAGCTTTTCTGCGCTTTTTCGTAGGGATGGATGAGATCACCGGTCTTATCCGAAGCCGGGAAGATCACGATTTGACGATCCGGAGAACGGAATTGCTCCTGATCCTTATCTTTCACACCCCGGAACTGTGCAGTAATGAGGCGCTGATTCGCCCGCTCACCGCCGGCATCAAAGCGCACAGGACCGACGATTGTCTGCATCTCATTCTTACGGAAGTAGTCTGCAAGCCGGCGATCATCAATGCTCTTCGTGGCATTGATGGCCTGCTCGAGCATCTGACCAATGGCGTAGTTAAAGGGCGGGAGATAGAAACCAAGCTCATCGACCTTCTGCGCCTTCGCCCGCTCTGTGTAGCGACGGAAGAAGTTCTCAATACCTGGCATTTTCATGCCGGGAACATAGGTATTGAAGTTCGTAATGCCATTTAACTTGCTGCCGAGGTTGATCATGATGGGGGTAAAGCCAAGGCCCACCATGCCTCCGCCGAGAATTCGGACCTGCTCGCCGACGCCGATCTCGTGAATCGCGTTCACGATGCCTGCCGAGTCAGGCGGGTACGAGGCAATAAAAATAATCTCTGCCTTCGAAGCGCGGACCGCGCGGATGATGGTGGAGAAGTCCTTTGTCGTTGGCGGATAGTTCTGGTCGTACACCTTATTGAGCTTAAGGTTCGTGATGTAAGCGCGAACACCGTCAGCAAGGTTCTGTGCAAAGTCTTGATCGGAGGCAACGACCGCGATCGATTTACCGCCCGCAGCAATCCCCGACTCAATAAAACCGCGTGACCATCCACGCGCATCGTTCCAGGGCGCATTGTTAAACCACATGTCGTGCTTAACATCGGCATTGACCTGGAACGAGAAATTGCCCATCAACAGTTTTCCGCGCTGCTTCACCAGGGGCATGATTGGCGCCGTCGGTACCGTTGCGTAGGGCGCGATCAACAGATCGACCTTATCGACATCGAGCAGCTTGGCGTAGATTCCCGGGGTGTTGGCCGGATTGGACTGGTCATCGTAGGCAACGAATTCAACCTTGCGACCGAGTAGTCCACCCTTCGCATTCACATCGTCAACCCAGAGGCGAATGGCCACCAGGGCTGCCTGTCCGCCGCCGCCGAGTCCGCCGGTCTGCGGCATGCTCATGCCGATCTTGATTGGGGCTGACTGCGCAAAAACCTGTGTTGGCAGGCTTGCCGCCATGACAGACGCACCTGCTGCGCCAACAACCTTTCTTCGCATCTTATCCATCGTGTCTCCTTTGCCGCCGAGGGCTTTGATGATTGCGAGTGACGCCCCCTCGTTTGGACGCCATCTCTTGGGCTCCGACTATTTGTAAATTCAGGCGTCCCGTATATAGGGGCTACTACTAGCGCCGGAAAAAATCGCCGAAAAGCTGGGGCGTGCCGTATTATTGTTGAGCAATTGATCACTAAGGCCGCAGCCGGGGCAACTTTCCCTTCCCTGCCGCCGCAGCATTGCACTCGATGCGAAAGGATACGCCGTGACCGACCCCGCCTTCAAACTCCTCAGTGACCGTGTCCCTTATAGCGCCATTGTTGACCGGCCGCCTCTGAAGGGCCCTGACGGCGCCCGCGTCTTGCTCTGGCTGATCGTTAATGTCGAGCATTGGTCCATCGAGCGCGCAATGCCTCGGACGGTGCTGTCTCCGCCAATGGGTCAACCGCTGCTACCTGATCTGCCGAATTGGTCATGGCATGAATTCGGCATGCGCGTGGGCTTTTGGCGGATTTTGAGCGCGCTGGATCAGCGCAAGATTCGGCCAACCATGGCGATTAACGGTGTGGTGTGCTCCAGCTACCCACGGATTGCTTCGGCCGCCCGGGATCTGAACTGGGAGTTCATGGGCCATGGCTTTGTTCAAGGCCCCATGCATAAAGTCGAAGATCAGCCCGCTGCGATTGCGCAGACCATACAGGCGATCAAATCCTTTACAGGCAAGCACCCTCGAGGATGGGAAAGCCCGGGGCTAACCGAGACTGATGCCACCATTGATCATCTCTCGGCCGCCGGCGTTGACTATGTCGCCGACTGGATTCTTGATGAGCAGCCCTGCTACATCATGGCCTCGCCTAAGCCCGTCATTTCAGTGCCCTATACGGTAGAAGTTAATGACATCCCCGTCTTCGGCCTACAGAATCATCGGTCCGACGAGTTTTATCACCGCGGAGTCGCACAGCTGGATCGACTCATCGCAGATGGGGCGGAAAGCACGCGTGTCATGGCCGTCAGCGTGCACGCCTACCTCACGGGCGTTCCGCATCGCATCGCTGGGTTTGAAAAACTCTTGGACTACATACAGTCGCGGCCCGAGGTCAAGATCATGACAGGGGAAGATATTGCCGACTGGTATCGGGCCCAAGTGCCGCCGCCGAACGCGCGATAACTCGGCCGCCACATGAGTGCAGTCATGAAAGCGTCCTCCGATGCGGCGCCGATCAACACGCGGGCCTTTCGC
>RFRK01000163.1 GCA_009924525.1 Betaproteobacteria bacterium | reverse complement strand
ACGATTTCGCGATCCCTGAGCCGATCAAAAGCCAAACGTCGGTTGGCCAGTGTCGGGCTCTTGCCCATTGTGATCAAGGGCTCGACCACTTTACGCAGCTCTTTGGCCTTCGGAAGTGTGGTCCGGATAGACTCGTGACGCAGCAGCGCGTTCGCCATGTTGCGGAACATGGCCAGACGATGGCTTGATGTGCGATTTAGTTTGCGTAATCCGAGACGGTGACGCATGGTGCTTCTCCTTGATTAACGATCCATCCCTGCAGGAGGCCAGTTCTCAAGCTTCATGCCGAGAGTCAGACCACGCGAGGCAAGGACTTCTTTAATTTCATTAAGTGATTTGCGGCCAAGGTTCGGGGTCTTGAGCAGCTCGTTTTCGGTCCGCTGAATTAAATCCCCGATGTAATAGATGCTCTCTGCCTTCAGACAGTTCGCGGAGCGCACGGTGAGCTCCAAATCATCCACCGGACGTAGCAGCATGGGGTCCACGCTCACGCCGCGGCCTGCCTCGGCGACCTGCTCACCGCCTTCCAGAGCCGCAAATACCGAGAGCTGATCAACCAGAATACGGGCCGCCCGACGGACTGCATCCTCGGGGTTGATCACACCATTGGTCTGCACCTCAATGACCAGTCGATCCAAATCAGTGCGCTGCTCAACACGGGCGCTCTCAACGGTGTAGCTAACGCGACGAATCGGGGAGAACGATGCGTCCAGCACGATGCGACCGATCGCACGGCTGCCCTCATCGGCCATAGTCCTAAGCGTGCCCGGCACATAGCCGCGGCCTTTCTCGACCCGAACCTGCAACTCGAGTTTAGTGTTATCCGACACATGGGCCAACACATGGTCCGGATTAATGACTTTGACATCATGGGGAAGATCAAAATCAGAAGCCTTCACAACGCCACCGCCCTGCTTGCGCAGCGAGATCAGGACATCATTGCGGCCCTCCAGGTCAAATACAACGCCTTTGAGATTCAGCAGCAGATCCACGACGTCCTCTTGCACGCCTTCAATTGTGGAGTACTCATGCACCACACCTGCGATCTGCACCTCGGTCGGTGCAAAGCCCTCCATCGAGGAGAGCAATACGCGGCGCAGGGCATTGCCCAGCGTATGACCGAAGCCCCGCTCAAAGGGCTCCATCACGATCTTGGCCGAATTTGTACCAGTCGGCTCGAGACTTCAATAATGCGCGGCTTTAGAAATGCTGTTTGCATACGGTTCCTTCGCGGTGATTAGCGTGAGTACAACTCAACAATCAAGCTCTCATTGATATCTGCGGGCAGATCTGAGCGATCGGGCAGCTGCTTAAAAACGCCCTCCATCTTTTTCGGGTCCACCGAGACCCAGGCAGGAAATCCATTCTGTTCGGCGAGCTGCACTGAGGAAATAACCCGGGCCTGGGCTTTTGATTTTTCGGTCAGTGAAATCACATCGTTAGGCCGGATATGAGCAGAGGGTATGTTTACGCACTTGCCATTGACCAGAATGGACCGATGGCTCACCAGCTGGCGGGCCTCGGCCCGGGTGGAACCAAAACCCATGCGGTAGACAACGTTATCGAGACGCGACTCCAATAGCTGCAACAGACTCTCGCCCGTGTTGCCCTTGGCCTGACTGGCATTGGCAAAGTAACGACGGAACTGGCGCTCCAGCATGCCGTAGATGCGCTTGACTTTTTGTTTCTCGCGCAGCTGCTTGCCGTAGTCCGACAGGCGCGCACCCGAGGTGCGGCCATGCTGGCCGGGCTTGCTGTCTTGCTTACATTTTGAGTCCAACGAGCGACGGGCGCTTTTTAGCCCAAGGTCGGTACCCTCTCGCCGAGATAATTTACAACGTGGTCCAGAATAGCGTGCCACTTCGATTCCTTTTTCGAAAAACGCAGCACTACATCGGCTGCGAAATGTCAGAGCAATCTCCGACGGTGGTCTTTCAATAACCCGGCCATCAAAAAAGCCGGGGCCTGTACTGCAATAAATTAGATGCGACGGCGCTTCGGGGGCCGGCAGCCGTTGTGAGGCACCGGTGTGATGTCCGAGATCTGTGTCACCTTGATGCCTAAGGCATTGAGCGCACGAACCGTCGACTCACGGCCGGGGCCGGGGCCGGTAATACGGACCTCGATATTTTTTACGCCACACTCCAGGGCCACGCGGCCTGCCGACTCGGCCGCCACCTGGGCGGCAAAGGGCGTGCTTTTGCGCGAGCCTTTAAATCCCGCACCGCCACTCGAGGCCCAGGACAGGGCATTGCCCTGCCGATCGGTGATCGTGATGATGGTGTTATTAAATGACGCATGAATATGCGCCACTGCATCCGTCACGTTTTTACGAACTTTTTTCCGTGTGCGCTGTGATGCGCCGGCTGTTGTACCTGCTTTTGCCATGATCTTGCCTCTCGAGACTTATTTCTTCAGTGCCGCTGCGGCCTTTTTCGGGCCCTTACGGGTACGCGCGTTGGTGCGGGTCCGCTGGCCGCGAACCGGCAGGCCGCGACGATGCCGCATGCCGCGATAGCAACCAAGATCCATTAGCCGCTTGATACTCATTGAGACTTCACGGCGCAGATCACCCTCGGTAGTGAATTTTCCAACCTCAGCCCGCAGACGCTCGAGCTCATCGTCGGTCAGATCCTTAACTTTCTTCGCATAAGGAACGCCGGCCGCGTCGCAAATATCGCGGGCCCGGGGGCGTCCGATGCCGAAGATCGCGGTCAGGCCAATCTCTGCATGTTGGTGGTTCGGGATGTTGATGCCGGCAATACGTGCCATGGTGTGCTCCTGATTTCCCTAAAGTTAGCCCTGGCGCTGCTTGTGACGCGGATCTGTACAGATCACGCGGACCACGCCATGACGACGAATAATCTTGCAGTTACGGCAGATACGCCGAACGGATGCCAATACTTTCATAGGCCGTTTCCTCTTTTCTTACTTGGCACGAAACACAATCCGCGCGCGGGTTAAATCGTAGGGGGTCATCTCGACCGTGACCTTATCGCCGGGAAGAATACGGATGTAGTGCATCCGCATCCGGCCGGAGATATGGCCCAGCACGACATGGCC
>RFRK01000162.1 GCA_009924525.1 Betaproteobacteria bacterium | reverse complement strand
TGCGCTGTAAATCCCCATAAAACTGATCAATCAATGCTGTAGTCGGCAGGGCTGCACCATGTTTTTTTGCCTCTTCTAAGCAAAGGCCCAGATCTTTACGCATCCAGTCCACAGTAGTAAAGCCGAAATTAAATTGATCATCCACCATAGTCTGGCCACGGTTTTCCATCTGCCATGACTGGGCAGCACCCTTACTGATGATTTCCAGCACGAGCTTCATATCCAGCCCGGCTTTTTGACCAAAGGCAATGCCCTCGGCCAGGCTTTGCACCACGCCGGCAACACAGATTTGATTGACCATCTTGGCAAGCTGGCCGCTGCCGTGCGGGCCCACGCGGGTAAAGGCCTTAGAGAACGCCATTGCTACAGGCTTGGCTTGCTCGAAGTGCGCGAGATGGCCCCCAACCATCACGGTGAGCGTGCCGTTAACAGCGCCTGCTTGGCCACCCGAGACAGGTGCATCAAGAAATCCTAGGTTCTTTTCATCTGCGGCAGCACCTAACTCGCGGGCGATTTCGGCAGAGGCGGTCGTATGATCGATAAACACAGCCCCTTTTTTCATTGCCGTGAAGGCACCCTCAGGACCCAGGGTGACATTGCGAAGATCCTGATCATTGCCCACACAGGCAAATACAAGATCTGCATTTTCGCAAGCCTCGGCTGGTGAGCCGGCAACGGCCACGTGCAACTGGCTGTGGGCTTTTGCCCAGTGATCGGATTTGATTCGCGTGCGATTAAAAACTGTAACGTGATGGCCGGCCTTGGCAAGGTGGCCTGCCATCGGGCCACCCATCACACCGAGACCGAGGAATGCAACCCTCGATGTTGATGGCATTAGTCTTCCTCGCCAGAAAAGGCTTGATCACGTTTCTTGCGAATAAAGGGTAGGGCAACAATCAGTAGCAGCAGCAATGCAATGCCCAACAGTGTGGCGGACAGCGGCCGATCGATAAAGACCCCCCAGTCACCGCGCGAAATAGTGAGCGCCCGACGCAGATACTCTTCCATCAACTCACCCAGAATAAATCCCATCAGTAGCGGCGCGGGCTCGCAATGCCATTTCTTGAAGTAGTAGCCCATGATCGCAAACGGAATGGTCATGAGCACATCCCAGACGTTGTTATTCAGGCTGTAGGCACCGATACAGCAAAATAGCAGAATCGCTGGGTACAGAAAACGATAGGGCACTTGAAGTAGTTTGATCCACAGGCCAATCAATGGCAGATTCAAAATCACCAAGAACAAGTTACCCGCCCACATGGACACAATCAGGCCCCAGAACAGTGTGGGATTGCTGGTCATGACCTGCGGTCCGGGCTGAATGTTGTGAATCATCATCGCAGCGATCATGAGCGCCATGACTGGCGTGGTCGGAATACCGAGGGTCAGCATCGGAATAAATGAGGTCTGGGCGCCGGCGTTATTTGCAGCCTCTGGCCCAGCCACACCCTCGATTGCACCCTTGCCGAACTCATCAGGTTTTTTAGAAATCTTTTTCTCTAAGGCGTAGGCTGAAAACGAGGCAAGAATCGATCCGCCGCCCGGCAGAATGCCCAAAAAAGACCCAAGCGCTGTCCCGCGCACCGCTGCCTTGCCACCACGTCGCCAGTCTTCTTTATTTGGCATGTAGTTGGTGACTTTTTTCTGCAGCAGATCTCGAGATTCAGTTTGTTTCAGGTTGTAGATGATCTCGGCAAATCCGAACATGCCCATGGCGATCACAGCAAATTCAATGCCATCGGTGAGCTCCGGTATGCCGAGCGTAAAGCGGGCGGTCCCTGAGTTCACATCGGTGCCGATCATGCCCAGAAGCAGGCCCAGCACCACCATGCCCAGGGCCTTAATAATTGAGCCGTGGGCCAGAACCACCGCAGCAATTAGTCCCAGTACCATGAGTGAAAAATATTCGGCAGGCCCGAATTTGAATGCGACCTCAGCAAGAGGTGGCGCAAATGCCGCGATTAAAAAGGTGGCTACTGTGCCTGCAAAAAACGAGGCCAATGCGGCGGTAGCCAGTGCAATACCGGCCCTTCCTCGGCGGGCCATCTGATAGCCATCCAGTGTGGTGACGACAGACGATGATTCTCCTGGCAGGTTGACCAGAATCGCGGTGGTGGAGCCGCCATATTGCGAGCCGTAGAAAATACCTGCCAGCATGATCAGCGCTGTTGAGGGATCCGCCATCTTGTAAGTGATCGGCAGCAGCATGGCAATCGTTGCCAGCGGCCCGATGCCGGGTAGTACGCCAATCAGTGTTCCCAGTAAGACACCGATAAAGCAGTAGAACAGGTTTTCGATGGTGAAGGCGGTGGCAGCGCCCAGTGCAAGGTTAGCTAACAGGTCCATGGCAATCTCAGTAGTGTTGCGTGCTTATCGGGGCCGGGGGTCTAGCGCGTAAAGATCGGCGGCAGGATGGGGAATTGGAGTTCAAGGCCGTAGCCAAAGACCCCAACACCAAGTGCTAAAAGGCCGATCGCTAAGAGTGCGGTCTCTTTTACTTTGGCTTCTTCGCTGCCGGTTGCCGAGAGAAACACAAGGGCAAGCACGGCGATGATGAAGCCGGTGTAGGGCAGCAGCAGCGCGAATAAGGCCACACTGGCAAGGATGAGACCGATGCCGCGCCAGTCGGTGGGCCCGGGGGGCTCTTGGGAATCGGCAGGGATAAAAGACATGACGAGCACAATTAAGCCCAGCGCACCCACAATAACGGAGAGCATCAGCGGGAAGTAGCCCGGGCCCATCCGCGTGGCAGTGCCAAGGGAGTATTCCAGTGAGTACATGCCGAATCCCAGGCCGATAGCCAAAAACATCAGGCCGGCATTAAAGTCGCGACGGTTATAGATCTTCATTTCTCCTCCTGGCCAAGTGGGATTCTTCCATAGTCGCCCAGCCCGGGTAAACCTTGGGCCCCAAGGGCCCCGCTGGCCTGGCTTTGGGCCGGGCTGCGGCGGGTAGTCGGTCTAAACTACGGGGTTCGGCAGAGCCTAAGACATGGGCCGCGAACGCGGCGGCCCCTCCCTCAAAATTTAAGTGTTGTCTGAGCCATGAACGCATCAGAAATTCGAGAGAAGTTCCTGCGGTTTTTTGAATCCAAGGGCCACAC
>RFRK01000161.1 GCA_009924525.1 Betaproteobacteria bacterium | reverse complement strand
AGAATCAGATCCCAAGGCAGGCCCGCAGTTTTTGCCATATTGGATAAAAGGCCCAGATTCCCATTCGAGAGCGTAACGATTGTGAAGCGTTGTTTGAGTCGCTGCAGCCCCGGCACTGTGTCGGGCCAGGGTGTAAGGCGATGCCAGATACGATTCAGATCTCGCCGCGTTTCTTCGCTTAAGTGATTCAGTCCGAATTCGCCAAGGATGCGATCCAGGATCATTCGATGCAGCACATCAATTTTGGTCCAAGCCTTTTGACCTTTTCGGACTTCGGCCATTGCAGGCTGATAGCCCGCCCGCCAGGCGTTGGCGAATGCATCTCCATCGACCGCAAGATTGAGCCGTTTGACTTCGCGAACGATCGAGCCGTGCCAGTCCACGACGGTGCCAAAGACATCAAAAGCAAGTACTCGGGCGGGTGTTGTCATAAGGAAGGCGAATTGTGCAACACTTGCGGGAGTCGACTGCGATCGGGAGAGAGATGTGGTGCCCAGAAGAGGACTCGAACCTCCACAGTGTTGCCACCGCTAGGACCTGAAACCTAGTGCGTCTACCAATTCCGCCATCTGGGCAAGGCAGGCGCGTACTTTAGCCGGAATCACATAATTGTCAAACCGTACTGCATCTGCAACTTCACAGACCAGCTTTTATGGCCGGCTGATGGTCATCGTGATGGCTTCGGGTTCGTGCGGCCTGATGCGGGCGGCGACGATGTTTTTATCTCGCCTAAAGAGATGCTTAAGGCTATGCATGGTGATCGGGTCAGCGCTCGGGTTGTGGGCACTGACCGGCGGGGCCGGCCGGAGGCCGTCATCCTTGAGGTGGTGGAGCACGCCAATCGCAATCTAGTGGGGCGGCTTGTCAACGAGCGGGGCATTTTATTGGTGGTGCCCGAAGATCAGCGCATCAAGCACGACGTAATTGTTGCCCCCATCGATACGATGGGCGCTGAGCCGGGCCAGGTGGTCTCCATTGAAATTATTGATCCGCCTACGCGTTACACGCCGCCTGTGGGCCGCGTGGTAGAGGTCTTGGGCGGCGTCGATGATCCGGGTATGGAAGTGGAAATTGCGGTCCGTAAGTTTGATGTGCCGCATGAATTTTCCGATGAGGCCCAGGCCCTTGCTAAAAAACTTCCCGATGAGGTGCGGCCAAAAGATCTCAAAGATCGTGTCGATCTGCGGGATGTGCCCTTCATGACCATTGATGGCGAAGATGCCCGCGACTTTGATGATGCAGTCTACGCCGAGCCAGTGGCGGGCAAGGGCTGGCGATTGCTGGTGGCCATTGCCGATGTCAGCCACTATGTCCAAAGTGGCGATGCCTTAGATCGGGATGCGTACTCGCGCAGCACGTCGGTTTATTTTCCGCGCCGTGTGCTGCCGATGCTGCCGGAGAAACTCTCTAATGGTCTGTGCTCTTTAAATCCGCACGTCGATCGGCTCGCCTTGGTCTGCGATATGGTGGTGACTACCGCCGGCGAGGTCAGGGCCTATCAGTTTTACGATGCGGTAATTTGCTCGGCCCAGCGGCTGACTTATACCCGGGCCTGGGCGGCGATGTGTGACCCGCTTTCTGAAGACGCCCGCCATCTTGGTCCGCTGGCACAGACTCTGGGCCATCTCGAAGAAGTGTTTCGTGTGTTGCTCGCTGCGCGCGAGGCCCGTGGCGCGATTGATTTTGATTCGGTTGAGACTTATATGCAGTTTGATGGCAATGGCCGAATCGAAAAAATCGTGCCGCGTGTGCGCAACGATGCCCATCGATTAATTGAAGAGTGCATGCTGGCCGCAAATACCTGTGCTGCCGATATTCTGAAGCGTGCCAAGCGTCATGGTTTGTATCGGGTCCATGAGGGTCCCACACCCGAGCGGCTGCGTGCGCTGCGTGAGTTTTTAAAGGTTCAGGGCCTCAAGCTTGAAGGTGGCGACGAGCCCGCACCGGGGGACTACGCTCGGCTTGCCAAAGAGATCCGCGCCAGGCCGGATTCGCGCCTGATTCAGACACTGCTTCTGCGAAGCATGCAGCAGGCCATCTACACCCCGGAAAATGTCGGCCACTTCGGACTGTCGTATGAGGCCTATGCCCATTTCACCTCGCCGATTCGCCGCTATCCCGATCTGCTGGTGCATCGGGTCATCAAAACGATTATTCACAACAAGGGCCACTATCTGCCGCCTTACGGGGATACGGGCCTGGATGACCCTATGCATCGTTGGCGCAATATCGGGGACCACTGCTCGGGTGCGGAGCGTCGCGCGGATGAGGCCTCGCGTGATGTCGAGGCCTGGCTGAAGTGCCAATACATGAAATCACGTATTGGAGAGCAGCTGCGGGGCACCGTAACGGGCATTGTGCCTTTTGGACTATTTATTACACTGGATGCACTCTATGTCGAGGGCATGATTCATGTGTCAGAGCTGGGTGCTGAGTATTTTCAGCACAACGAAGTTCTGCATGAGTTACGCGGCGAGCGCACCGGACGCCGGTTTCGGCTCTACGACAGTCTTGTCGTGCAGGTCGCGCGTGTCGATTTAGACGCGCGGCGTATCGAATTTCAGATGGTGCCCAGCATGATTCGGGCCACTCGGGCAAGCCGGCCCTCAGAGCGCGAGCAGGATTTTTATGCCCTGCCGCCGCAAGACGATTCTGAGTCAGAGATGCCGCCTTGGCTTGCTGAGGCCTTAGCAGCCCAGCCGTCTTCGCGTAAGAAGTCATCCAAAAAGCATCGTGATAAAAAAGTGGTCGCTAAAGCGGAGAAACCCCATAAAGAGAAGCGATCGAAAAAATCAGCACAACAGAAAGAGAAGACCGCCGCGTTAGAAAAAACCAAGTCGGGTCGCGGTGGAAAGGCCGCACGTCAGCCGGCGGCCCGCGCGGGTAGTGCACGCAAATCACGTCGTGGCAAGGGCGCTGGCCGATGAGCCGCGAATCTAAAGAGATCTGTCTGCTCGGGTTTCATGCGGTGCGCGCGCGGCTGCGGACTGCACCGCAGACCATTTCGCGCATTATTTTTGATGGCCAGCGTCGGGATGCCCGGCTCAATGCGCTGCTCAAACAGGCCGAGCAGGCCAGTGTGAAGGCGATTTCCGATTCCGCACTTGCCATGGATCGTCTTGCAAAGGGCCAGCGCCATCAGGGCATTCTTGC
>RFRK01000017.1 GCA_009924525.1 Betaproteobacteria bacterium | reverse complement strand
CAGCAGCTCCTTGGGCATTACACCCGCCGGCATTTTCGCCAGGATCTGCGAGAGTATCGCCGGGGCAATCTTGCAGCCGCAGCCTCCCCCATGGGCAAGCGAAGTTAGTCGTGGGGTCGGTGTGGATTGAGGGGCGTTCATGGAGACTCTTTCGGTAAAAACTCGGCCAGGCGCCTCACGAGTCTAACCAATTCATCACGCTCTTGCGCTGGCGAGGTCAACGTCGCTGCAACCGCGAGCTGATGGGATCGCAGATGCGTAAAAAATTCCTGATGGCTGACAAATTCGCTGAGCCGAGATGCGAGTGCCTGGACATCGCCGGCAGGAAACAAGCCAGGATCCTGCTTGCCCAGCTGTGCGCGGTGGGCAGCGATGTCCGAAGCGATCACGGGCAGCCGACAGCCAACCGCTTCTGCCACCACCAGAGCCCCACCCTCAGAGACCGAAGGCTGAATCAAGCAATGCACATGGGTCATCCGACGCATCGTCTGAGCATGGGTCAGGGGACCCTCCAGAAGAATGCCGGGAAACTGCCCAGAGAGCTGCAACATTTCCTGAGCCAGCGCCCGATCGCGATGACTGCCAACATGGATTAATCGCACCGGCACACGGCTTCCATCCCACCGGCGGGCCCAGCCCTCCGGAAAGGCGTGATGAAATGCAAAAAATGCAGTCCGCGGATCTTTCTCCTCGCGAATATGGGCAGCAATTAAAAACCGCACGGTCTTGCTCTGCAGTGTCACCTGCGGGGCAAATGGTTTACGGACCGGCGAGGTCTGCATCAGCGTATGAACCCGGTCCGCCAGCGCAGGCCAACGCGATCGAATTTCTGTGCTCGCCTCCTCCTGAAGCGTGATGATCAATGCAGCACTCTTTAAGGCCGATTCCGCCTGGGTGTATTGGGCCGACCCGAGGCACTCGGGCCGCAAAGCACCGTAAATATCCGTTCCCGTCATCACCAGCATCACCGGAATGCCTGCGCGAACAAAGGCGTCTACCTCCCGTCCAGAGCGGTGCGCATTCAGAACGATTGCTACTGTGCGCTGCCCGGATTCAATGCAGGCATCGGCAATGGCCTTGGGCTCAAAGACTGATGCACTCAGGCCGCCCGCACGCAACATCTGGGCATATCGGCTCGCCGTGCGCCAATTGCCCATCCCGGATTCGGCGCCAAACGGTGTCAGGATCCTGACATCGATGCGTCGGGTCATGGATTACTCCACAACATTCACCGCAACCTTGTTAAATCCCCCATCAACAAATGTCACCTCGCCGGTTACGCCACCTGATAGATCAGAAAGTAAGAAGGCTGCGACGTTACCAACATCTTGAATCGTCACATTTCGGCGCAAGGGTGCGGTCTGCTCAACAAGATCAAGAATTCGGCTAAAGCCCTTGATACCTGCTGCAGCCAAGGTCCGTACAGGGCCCGCTGAAATACCATTGACACGAATATTTTTTGGGCCCAAGTCGGAAGCCAAATAACGCACGGCAGCCTCAAGACTCGCTTTGGCAAGTCCCATCGTGTTGTAGTTCGAGACCACGCGCTCCGCACCGAGATAAGACAGGGTCACAATCGATCCCGCACGGCCTTGCATCATCGGCAACGCCGCCTTGGCAAGGGCAGGAAAGCTGTAGGCGGAAATTTCATGCGCAAGCCGAAAACCCTCGCGCGAGAGGCCATCAAGAAACTGGCCTGCGATCGCCTCGCGTGGTGCGAAAGCGATGGCGTGCACGAGGCCATCAAGATGCGGCCAGTGTTTGGACAGCCCATCAAAGCAGGCAGCGATCTGGGCATCTTCAGCAACATCCAGCGGGAAGCACAACGTGCTGCCAAACTCAGCGGCCATCTCCTTCACACGCTGCTCAAATCGCTCGTTCTGGTAAGTGAAGGCCAGTGATGCGCCCTGGGCATGGCAGGCCTGCGCGATGCCGTACGCAATCGATCGGTTCGACAATAGGCCCGTAATCAGAATGCGCTTTCCTTGTAAAAACGCCATGAAAGCTCCTTTGGAGGCAATGAGGGAAGGGGCGCCGAGCCAGAAACTCAGGGTTAGCGCGATAGGGCCAATTCTAATCGTCCGCCCCGTCCGGCCTTGGCTACACTGCCAGCCATGCAAGGTCTCTCCCCCGCACCCCCATGGGCGCTCAGCTGGCCCGCCGGCGCTGGTCGCCGCAGACCGGCCAGCCCAAGCATAGGCTGGGCCGCACTTTTTGCGTTGATCACGTTTTTTATGGGTCTGAGTTACGCCGATGCAGCCTCCCCCGGCCAGGTCAGGGCCCGGGGTGAATCGGGATTCGTTCATGGAATGGCCCTGGGGGCCACACCCCGCTACGGGCCCGATTTCACGCACTTTCGCTATGTTCGACCCGATGCCCCGCGCGGCGGTGAGTTGCGGCTCTCGGCGATGGGCACGTTCGATAAATTAAATCCGTTCACGCTAAAAGGTATTGCCGCGCGCGGAGTGATGGACTTGATGTTTGAGTCTCTGACCATCGGCAGTCTTGATGAGCCCATGAGCAGCTACGGGCTGCTCGCAAAAGATATGCAGCTGGCCGCTGACCGTATGTCGATTACGTTTCGGCTGCGCCCTGAGGCCCGCTTCTCCAATGGCGACCCCGTGACGGCCGAGGATGTGAAGTTTTCATTCGATACCCTGCGCAGCAAAGCTGCTAATCCCATCTGGCGTAACTACTGGGCCGATGTGCGCGATGCCGAGGTCATCGATATTCGAACGATTCGTTTTAACTTCTCGCGAAAAAACCGAGAGCTGCACATGATTGTCGGAGCCGTTCCGGTCTTTTCAAAAAAATGGGGCCTGGTGCAGGGCGAACAAAAACCCTTTGAGCAGTGGATACTGGAGCACCCCATTGCGAGCGGTCCGTATGTCATTGAACGGATCGACCTGGGCAAGACGATTCGATTTCGCCGTCAGCAGGATTACTGGGCAGATCAGGTGCCGAGCCGAAAAGGGCAATTTAATTTTGATCTCATCAGTTTTCGTTATTACAAAGATGAGTTCGCCCGCATCGAAGCGTATAAGGCCGGTGAGTTTGACTTTGTCCATGAAAACGCTGCTAAAAACTGGGCCCGGGGCTATATCGGGCAGAAGTTTTCCAATGGCAGCCTGCTAAAAACCGAGCTGCCCAACTCCAATGCCCAGGGACTGCAGGCCTTTTACTTCAATATCCGTCGGCCGCAATTCGCAGATGTTCGGGTGCGTCAGGCCATTGGCCTGGCAATGGACTATGAGTGGATGAATCGGCAGCTGTTTTACAACCAATACAAACGCTCTTATTCCTACTTCACGAATACTGCGATGGCCGCCACAGGGCTACCCTCCCCCGATGAACTGCGGCTGCTGCAGCCGCTAAAAGACCGACTCAACCCAAATGTATTTGGCGAGGTGCCAATGCCGCCAAATACCAACCCCCCGAATTCGCTACGCGATAACCTGCGCGAGGCCAGAGCTCTCCTGGCCCAGGCCGGCTGGACCTATCGTGATGGCGCCCTGCGCGATGCGGCGGGCAGGCCCTTTGAATTTGAGGTGCTGCTGGCGAGTCGGACCTGGGAGCGGATCCTCGCGCCCTTCTCGCGCAACCTCGAGAAGCTGGGCATTCGGGCCAAGGTCCGAGTCACCGATACTTCACTTTATAAAAAGCGGGTCGATGACTACGACTACGACATGATCGTGCACTGGTATCTGTCGAGCCAGAGTCCCGGCAATGAGCTGACATTTCGATTTATGAGTAATGCCGCCGATGAGCTCGGGGCCGATAATTTCATCGGCCTAAAAGACCCCGCAGTCGATGCACTGATCAATCGAATACTCGCGGTCGAGACCCGCGATGAGCTGATCACTGCATCGCGTGCTCTTGATCGCGTGCTGCGTCACGGCTACTACGCGATCGCACACTGGCATAACAATGTGCACCGGATTTCTTATCGCAAGGGGCTAGGCCGGCCGCAGCAGTTACCCGATTACTATCACTCTGAAGACTGGGTAGTGGCGGCATGGTGGTGGGACGAAAACCCGCGGACGTCCGCGCCACAAAGCAAAGGAGTGCGATCCCCATGAGCCCGAGTCTGCTGCGATACATCGGCAAGCGGCTATTGCTGATGGTGCCCACGCTTTTCGGCATCCTGCTGATCACCTTTGCCATCATTCAGTTCGTGCCCGGTGGGCCCGTCGAACAAATGGTTCAGATGCTCAAAGGTGACCATGGCGCCCTGGGTGGGGCCTCGGCAACACTTCCGGGGGCGGCCTCAGCCGAAGTCGGCCAGACCAGCAACATCTACCGTGGTAACCGGGGCATCGATGCCGCCAAGCTCGAAGAGATCAAGGCCCTTTATGGCTTTGATAAGCCCGTTCACGAGCGCTTCTTGCACATGCTCTCGGGATTTCTAACCTTTGATTTGGGGAAGAGCTTTTTTCACAACCGCAGCGTCTGGGAGTTGATGAAAGACAAACTTCCGGTCTCCATCAGTCTGGGCATCTGGACTTTTCTGTTGACGTACCTGATTTCAATTCCGCTGGGAATCGCGAAGGCCGTGCGGCATGGCTCGCGCTTTGATCTCTGGACCAGCACGGCCATTCTGGTGGGCTACGCGATTCCCGGCTTTGTGCTGGGCGTAGCACTCTTGGTGCTTTTTGGTGGAGGGAGTTTTTTACAGCTCTTTCCACTGCGTGGCCTGACTTCCGATGACTGGGAGTCTCTCAGCCTCATGGGTAAAGTGCTGGATTATTTCTGGCATCTCACCCTGCCGATTATCTGCATGACGCTGGGCAGTTTCGCGGTCACCACAATGTTGACCAAAAATACGATGCTTGAAGAGATCCGAAAGCAGTATGTCCTGACCGCGCGGGCGAAGGGGCTCTCCGAGCAGACTGTGCTCTGGCGGCATGTTTTTCGTAATGCCTTGATTCCCATCGTGACAGGATTTCCGGCGGCCTTTGTGGGGGCGTTTTTTACGGGATCACTACTCATTGAAACCCTGTTTTCGCTTGATGGTCTGGGATTACTGTCCTATGAATCGGTTATGAAACGTGACTATCCCGTGGTCATGGGTACGCTTTATTTCTTCTCACTGATTGGACTGGTTGCAAAACTACTCAATGACCTGATGTACATCTGGGTAGATCCACGGGTGCAATTCGAGGCGAGCCGCTCATGAACACCACCGGGAGCCGATCGCCAGGCCAGCGGGCCTGGCTGCGATTCAAACGTAACCGGCGCGGTGTTCTGAGTCTGTGGATCTTTTCAATCGCCTTTGTGATTTCGTTATTTGCAGAGTTCATCTCGAACGATCGGCCCCTGATCGTGGTCTATCAGGGCGAAACATACTTTCCACTCATGCAGGACTATCCGGAAAAAACTTTTGGCGGCGATTTTGAGACCCCGACCGATTTTCTCGATCCGTTTATCGAACGCAGCATTCGCGAGGGATCCAACTGGGCGATCTATCCGCTGAATCGTTATTCTTTTACCAGCCTTAATTATTTCGCGCCGAGCCCTAATCCGGCGCCACCCTCAGCCACCAACTGGCTGGGTACCGATGATCGGGGCCGGGATGTTTTCGCAAGGCTTTTATATGGCTTTCGCACCTCGGTACTCTTCGCCTTGGCCCTGACTGCAATCGGTGTTGTGCTTGGCGTAGTGATGGGGGCAATCCAAGGCTATTTTGCCGGCCGTACCGACTTGGTGATTCAGCGCTTTATCGAAATCTGGGGATCGGTACCCGAGCTCTATCTGCTGATTATTCTGGCCTCGGTCTTCGAGCCCGGCCTGCTGATTCTGCTCGTGATTCTGTCTTTGTTTGGCTGGATGGGCTTGGCCGACTATGTTCGCGCTGAATTTCTGCGTAACCGGTCATTAGATTACGTGACCGCAGCACGCGCGCTGGGTCTATCGAACCTTCAGATTATCAGACGGCATGTACTGCCCAACAGCATGACGCCTGTCATCGCATTTCTGCCCTTCCGAATGAGTGCTGCAATCCTGGCGCTAACGAGTCTCGATTTTCTTGGCTTGGGTGTGCCCTCCAGTACACCGAGTCTGGGTGAGCTGTTGGCCCAAGGAAAAGCCAATCTTGATGCGTGGTGGATATCGCTGGGTACTTTTAGTGTGCTCGTGGTGCTGCTGATGCTGCTGATTTTTATCGGAGAGGCACTCCGAGATGCGCTGGATACACGCCGTGGATAAGCAGCCATTACCCTCGCCGCTGATTTCGATTCGCAATCTTAGCGTACGCTTTGCTACAGACTCTCAGACAGCCGAGCCGGTTCAGCAAGTCAGCATCGAACTGTTTCGTGGGGAGCGCTATGCGCTTGTTGGGGAGTCGGGTAGCGGTAAAACGGTGACAGCATTATCCATACTGCGACTGCTGCCTGATGCGCAGACCTCGGGCCAGGTCCTCTGGCAGCCATCGCCGCAGTCGCCCGCTCAGGATCTTTTGTCGTGCAGTGATCGTGAAGTTCGCGCACTGCGGGGCCGAGATATCGCGATGATTTTCCAGGAGCCCATGTCGGCGTTAAATCCGCTGTACACAGTGGGCGAACAGATTGCCGAAGTACTCGAACTTCATCAGGGCCTCTCAAAACGCGAAGCCCTACAGCGGGCCGTGGCGCTGCTCGAACGCACAGGTGTGGATGAGCCACAGCGTCGTGCTGCCGCTTACCCTCATCAACTCTCCGGAGGCCAGCGTCAGCGAGTGGTGATCGCAATGGCTTTGGCGTGCAACCCAAAGCTGCTGATCGCAGATGAGCCAACGACCGCCCTCGATGTAACGATTCGTGAGCAGGTCTTGGAGTTACTGCTAGATCTCCAGCGGCAAGAGGGTATGGCCATTTTGTTGATCACGCATGATTTGCCACTTGTCGAGCGATTTGCACAGCGGGTCGGTGTCATGCAGCAGGGCCGGCTGGTTGAGCAGAAGCCGACCGCAGCGCTCTTTGCTGCGCCAGAGCACGACTACACCCGCCGCCTGCTTGCGAGCCGGCCGCAGCGACTGGTCAATGAGTTGAGCGACGGGGCCCAGCTCGTTTCTGCCCGTCAGCTGCGCTGCGAATTTTCGATACCCCTCGGCTGGTGGAGAAGACGCGAATTTGTTGCGGTCGATCGGGCTGACTTAAGCCTTCGCCGCGGTGAAACTCTGGGTATCGTCGGCGAGTCAGGATCAGGAAAGACCACGCTGGCCCTAGCCATGCTGCGTCTGAGTGGCGCCAGGGTCGAAGGAGAGATTGATTTTGATGGCCAGCTGCTGCTTGGACTGCAATCCTCGGGCCTGCGTCAGCTGCGTCGACGTATGCAAATCGTTTTTCAGGATCCGTTCTCAGCCCTATCGCCACGCATGACCATTGGCCAGATTTTGGAAGAAGGCCTGCGTCTGCACTTTCCGCAGCGTTCGCGTATTGAACGGGAATCCCAGGTCGTCGATATGCTGCGCGAAGTCGGCCTGCCTGAAGACAGCACCAGCCGCTATCCCCATGAGTTCTCGGGCGGACAGCGGCAACGGATAGCAATTGCCCGGGCCGTGATTCTTGAGCCGGACCTATTGGTACTCGATGAGCCCACGAGCGCCCTCGATGTCTCGATTCAGCAACAGGTCTTGGAGCTTTTAGTACGACTGCAGCAGCGCCACCACATGGCCTATCTTCTGATTACACACGACCTGGCGGTAATTCAGGCAATGGCTCATCGGGTAATGGTGATGCATCAAGGCAAGGTTATCGAGTCGGGGGTAACACAGGAAGTTCTCGAGCATCCCAAAACCGATTACACACGCGCGCTGATTCGTGCCGCCTTTGCTACCGATAAACTGAGCATCGAGCCCGCTACGTCTACATGAAAACCATTCTTGAAATCAGCAGCAACCCCCGTGGCCATTGGGTGGGAGATGGCTTTCCTGTTCGCTCGCTGTTTTCCTATTCCACCCACAGCAAAACATTGAGCCCTTTTTTGCTGCTGGATTTTGCCGGCCCAGCAGAATTTACGCCCGCAGTAACACCACGCGGAGTGGGACAGCATCCTCACCGCGGTTTTGAGACTGTCACCATCGTGTATCAGGGCGAGGTCTCGCACCGGGATTCAACCGGCCAAGGCGGCACGATTGGACCGGGTGATGTTCAATGGATGACCGCAGGCGCAGGAATTCTGCACGAAGAGTTTCACTCGGAGGCTTTTACGCGAGCAGGCGGAATGCTTCAAATGATTCAACTCTGGGTCAATCTTCCTGCCCGCCACAAGATGACCGCGCCACGTTATCAGGCCATCCTCAATTCAGAAATTCCAGCGGCAACCCTGGCCAACGGCGCGGGCACTGTCCGGGTGATTGCTGGCCAGTATGAGAATACTCAGGGCCCCGCCCAAACGTTTACACCGATGAATGTCTGGGATCTTAGGCTGACCGCATCAAGCAGCGCCATGATGCCTGCACGCGCGGGGTGGAACACCGCATTAATCGTACTGAGGGGCCAAATCAAGGTAAACCGCGAGCGTGTGGTCCAAGATGGCACGATGGTCGTGCTCAGCGCGCAGGGCAGCGATTACTTTATTGAGTCGATCTCGGATGCGTCTGTGTTGCTACTGAGTGGCGAGCCGATTAACGAGCCCGTTGTGGGCTACGGACCTTTCGTGATGAATACGCGTGGCGAAATCGAACAGGCGATTCGCGACTTCAACAGCGGTCAATTTGGAGAAATGCCTGCCTAGGTCTTGGGCAGAGTCACACCAGTCTGGCCCTGGTATTTGCCGCCACGATCTTTATACGAGGTATCACAGACCTCGTCACTTTCAAAAAAGAGCATCTGGGCACAGCCTTCGCCCGCATAGATCTTTGCCGGCAGTGGCGTGGTGTTGGAAAATTCCAGCGTGACATGGCCTTCCCACTCGGGCTCTAAGGGCGTTACATTCACAATAATGCCGCACCTTGCGTACGTGCTTTTTCCCAAGCAGACGGTCAACACGCTTCGCGGGATCCGAAAGTACTCCACCGTGCGCGCCAGCGCGAATGAATTCGGTGGAATCACGCAAACATCGCCTTTGAAATCCACAAACGAGGCGCTATCGAAATTCTTCGGATCAACAATCGTGCTGTTGATGTTGGTGAAAATCTTGAATTCGTTCGCACAACGGACATCGTATCCATAGCTCGAGGTGCCGTAGGAAACAATTTTTGTCTCGCCCGCATACCGAACCTGCTGCGGCGCGAAGGGCTCGATCATCCCGTGAGACTCCGCCATCCGGCGGATCCAGCGATCACTTTTGATACTCATGATGGGACGAATTGTCCCACAAGCCGCTTAGGTACCGACGATCTTGATACTCGGAAACTTGGCGCTGTGATCCTCGGAGAGCATGGCCACCCGCGCCCCAACCGTGCGGGCAATCTCCCGGTAGGCCGTTGCGATCGGGCCATCCGGCTCAGCCACTACGGTGGGGCGGCCAGAGTCGGCCTGCTCGCGGATTTTGATATCCAGAGGCAAGGATCCAAGGAACTGAACACCATATTGCTCGGCCATTCGGGCGCCGCCGCCCTCGCCGAAAATATGCTCAACGTGACCGCATTTCGAACAGGCATGCATCGCCATGTTCTCCACAATGCCGAGTATGGGGACCTTCACCTTTTCAAACATGACCAGGCCTTTTTTGGCATCCAGCAGCGCGATATCTTGCGGCGTGGTCACGATCACAGCCCCGGTGACTGGGACACGCTGGGAGAGTGTGAGCTGAATATCTCCTGTGCCCGGTGGCATATCGACCACCAAATAATCCACGTCCTCCCAGGCGGTCTCGGTCAGCAGCTGCTCCATTGCGCTTGAGGCCATCGGGCCACGCCAGACCATCGGGGTGTCTTCATTGGTGAGCATGCCCATCGAGATGACTTGCACACCGTAGGCAATCTTAGGCTCAATCTTGTTTTGATCGTTGGAGTACGCCTGCCCCGCAGCGCCCAGCATCATGGTCTGCGATGGTCCATAAATATCAGCATCCATCATGCCCACGCGGGCGCCCTCTGCCGCCAGGGCCAAGGCGAGATTGGCTGCCGTTGTGCTCTTGCCCACGCCGCCTTTTCCAGAGGCAACTGCAATGATGTTTTTAATTCCGCTAAGCCGTTTCATCGTTGCAGGTATGGCTCGGGCCTTTACCTTAACCGCGACAGACACCTTGACCTTACCCTGTGGCGCAAGGCCCGCCAGCGCCCGGCCAACCCGGTCCTGCCAGACGGCTGCTTCACCCATTGCCGCATAAGGCAGGACAAGTCCCACGCAAAGTTCGCCAGCCTTCATCTCGACGCTCTCCACCATCTTTGCGCTAACGAGATCCTTGCCCGGGGGCGGGCCAAGCCGGGGGTCAAACACGGTCGAAAGGACCGCGTTCACAGAGTTCAATAAAGAGGCATCCATAGATCGGGCAGAATACACGGTTGATTAATTAGACGAGCTGCACAAGCCCTCGTATCTTCCCCTATTCCCCGCACAATGACCGAGCATTCGCGTCCTGACCATTCGGCTGCTGACTCCAATCGGCAGCGCAAGATTCTGGTCACCTCTGCCCTGCCCTACGCCAACGGGGCCATCCACCTCGGGCATCTGGTGGAATATATCCAAACCGACATCTGGGTCCGGTTTCAACGCATGCGGGGCCATCAGGTGGTGTATGTCTGCGCCGATGACACCCACGGCACTCCGATCATGCTTCGGGCTGAAAAAGAAGGGCTGAGTCCCGAGGCCCTCATCGATCGAGTCTGGCATGAGCACACCCGGGATTTCGCTGGCTTCGCAGTCTCGTTTGATCAGTATTACAGCACCCACTCTGCAGAAAACAAAGAACTCTCCGAGCGGGTCTATCAGGGGCTCAAGGATGCTGGCCTGATTGAAATCCGACGCATCGAGCAGATGTATGACCCAACAAAGGAAATGTTTCTTCCGGATCGCTTTATCAAGGGAGATTGTCCGAAGTGTGGCGCCAAGGACCAGTACGGTGACTCATGCGAGGCCTGTGGCGCTACGTATAGCCCTACCGAGTTAAACAATCCGCGCTCCGTTGTCTCGGGCAGCACACCGATTCGCAAAGAATCCGATCACCACTTTTTTAAACTCTCCGATCCGCGCTGCTTTGCATTCCTGCGGCAATGGGCCATCACCGATGAACGGCTTCAGCCAGAGGCTGCCAATAAACTCAAAGAATGGCTCGGCGAGTCAGCCTCTGATTCGGCAGGCCTAAGTGACTGGGATATCTCGCGCGATGCGCCCTACTTTGGCTTTGAGATTCCGGGTGCGCCGGGCAAGTATTTCTATGTCTGGCTGGATGCGCCGGTCGGCTATTACGCCAGCTTAAAAAAATACTGTGACGATCACGGCCTTTCGTTTGCATCATTCACCGCGCCAGACTCCGAGGTCGAGCAATACCATTTCATTGGAAAAGATATTCTCTACTTTCACACACTGTTTTGGCCAGCCATGCTGAAGTTCTCCGGCTTTCGCACACCGACCAATGTCTTCGCTCATGGATTTCTCACCGTCGACGGGGCGAAGATGAGCAAATCACGGGGCACCTTCATCACCGCGCAGAGCTACCTGGACCAGGCACTCAATCCAGAATGGCTTCGGTATTACTTCGCCGCAAAACTCAATGGCAGCATGGAGGATCTGGATTTAAATCTCTCAGACTTCATTGCAAAAATAAATAGCGACCTGGTGGGCAAATACGTCAATATCGCCAGCCGATGTGCTGGATTTATCACCAAGCGATTCGGCGGCCAGCTCGACCCCGGCACCTTGGCCCAAACGGGGCACGTTTTAAATCAAGCAATCACGGCGGCACAGCCCGATATCGCGGCAGCCTATGAGCAGCGCGACACCGCCCGCGTCGTGCGTGAGGCAGGCGTCTTGATGGATCTGGTCAATAGCTATGTCGATAGCGAAAAGCCCTGGGAGGTTGCCAAGCAATCCTCGGCCGATCCCACGCTGCTGCCAAGACTTCACGAGATCTGCAGCCGCGCATTAAAAGCCTTTGCGCAGCTCACGATCCTGCTAAAGCCGATTTTGCCGCTCACTGCCCAGCGCATTGAGCAGGAGGTCTTTGGGCTGCCTCGCCCGCTGAGCTGGTCAGACCTGGCCACGCCCCCGATCCATGACATCAAGGGCTTCTCACACCTGATGACGCGGGTGGATCGGGAGCGTATTGATGCCCTGATCGCGGCCAATCGCGAGTCGCTCGGTTAAACTCCGTGTTATGCCGCTCTACGAATCCGAAATCACTAAATTCCTGCGCTCTCTGAAAGAGCAGCGGCCCCATCTCGAAGATGCGCAGCAGTCTGGCCGGCGGCTGCTATGGGATCGAGACCCGCTTGATCTGGACCAGCTCCAGCGGGCCCAGGAAATCCGGGTCAAGCAAAAGCCCTACGTGTATCAGCCTGACTGATTGCGCCGACTGTGGATCCTGTAACTGACCCTGTCGACCAAGGGACTGAGACTGCCGATACGGCTGCGGCGCCCGCAATTCAGGAGACGATTGCGCGGTTATACGGTGAGCCGCTCACCGAGATTCCGAAGGATTTGTATATCCCACCGGATGCGCTTGAAGTCATTCTCGAGAGCTTCGAGGGGCCGCTCGATTTATTGCTTTACCTTATTCGTCGTCAAAACTTCGACATCCTGGATATTCCGATGGCCGAAGTCACCCGCCAGTATCTGAATTACGTGGAAGAAATTCGCTCACGGAATCTTGAGCTCGCTGCCGAATACCTGCTGATGGCAGCCATGCTGATCGAAATTAAGTCACGCATGCTGCTGCCAGTCCGGCCTCGCGAGGGCGATCAAGAGCCCGAGGACCCAAGGGCTGAATTAGTACGCCGGCTTTTGGAATACGAGCAAATGAAAATTGCCGCCCGGCAGATTGATGCGTTTCCACAGCTCGGACGCGATGTGCTAGCGGCAACTATCTATGTCGATCAGACCATGGCGCCTCGACTGCCGGATGTAAATCCCGAGGATCTGCGGGCCGCATGGAACGATATTCTTCGCAGAGCGAAGCTCACGGCCCACCATCACATTACACGCGAGCCGCTTTCTGTACGCGAGCACATGTCGCGCATTCTGAAGTTTTTACAGGGCCGGCCCTTTGTTGAATTTACAGAACTCTTCCTGCATGAATTGGCCCACGGCGGCGGAATTCCCGTTGTGGTTGTCCACTTCCTGGCCCTCCTAGAGCTGGCCCGCGAGGGCCTTGTCGAGGTGACTCAGGCCGAAGCCTACGCACCGATTTACGTGCGACTGGGCTATACGCCCTCGTAAATCGCCACGCCTCGCCAAGGATGCGTCATCCGGCTGTCGGCGTATGAATCTCTCGCAATACAACACCCTTCGATTGCCCGCACGGGCCGACCGTGTGATTCAGATCGATTCGGTTAACCAACTTTCGGAAATCACTGCGGCCTTGGGCCAGACCCCGAGATGCATTCTGGGCGCAGGCAGCAATGTCGTGCTGCATGCGCCGTTAGCCGCCACTGTCTTACTGGCTCGTATCATGGGCCGCAGCATCGCCGAAGATGGCTGCCTGACTGCAGGCGCGGGAGAAGACTGGCACACACTGGTGATGTGGAGTCTTGAGCAAGGCTATGCGGGACTGGAAAACCTTGCACTCATTCCCGGAACCGTTGGCGCCGCGCCAGTACAAAACATCGGTGCTTATGGCGTTGAGCTCAGTGATCGAATTAAAGCGGTGACAGCGTGGGATTTCAAAAACAAAAAACTAATCCGCTTAAATGCCAGCGACTGCGGATTTTCTTATCGTCAGAGCATTTTTCGTGATCCCGCGACCCAGGGCCCCTGGGATCAGCCCCGCTATCTGATCACGGAAATTGAACTCCAGCTCCGTCCGCTGGCCAACGCGCAGGTTGAAATCAACTATGCTGATTTGAAATCAGCATTCGCACATCGGGCCAAGCCGCCCTCAGCCCAAGAAGTTGCCGATGCAGTGATTGCCATTCGGCGTCGAAAGCTTCCCGATCCGAAAGAAATTGGAAATGTAGGCAGTTTTTTTAAAAATCCGATGGTCAGTCAGCTGCAGGCCAAGCACTTAAGCCTGCTGCATCCCGATCTTCCTCAGTACCCAGCCCAGGCATCCCATCACGAACAATGCAAAATCTCGGCAGCCTGGCTGATTGAACGCTGCGGCTTTAAGGGCGCCCGCCGCGGCGATGTCGGCGTACACGAGGGCCATGCGCTGGTGCTGGTCAACCACGGTGGTGGCACGGGCCGTGAAATTCTGGCGCTGGCCCACGAAATCCAACAAGCCGTCGTGGCCAAATTCGGAATTTTTCTCGAACCTGAGCCGATCTTTCTGCCCCAGCGCTAGCCCCTACGAAACATCAGCCTGCTCTCGGTTGAGGCCTTTGCATCAAAACGATAGTCCTCAATATCAAAATCTTTTAGCCCCTCGGGCCGATCAATGGCCTGATCAATCACAAAGCGGGCCATTAGCCCGCGGGCGCGCTTGGCGTTAAAACTCACGATCTTATAGGCGCCGGCCTTTTTCTCCTGAAACACTGGGGTAACCACCGGATAGCTGAAGGCCTGCACTGATTTGAAGTACTCATCAGAAGCAAGATTGATCAATATCTTTGTACGATGTTTCTGCAGCTCAAGATTCAGCGCCTTGCCAATTCGATCGCCCCAGAAGCTGTAGAGATCCTTGCCCTTCGGGTTAGACAAGGCGGTGCCCATCTCCAAGCGGTAAGGCTGCATCAAATCAAGCGGTCGCAGCAGTCCATACAGACCAGAGAGAATCCTCAAGCATTTCTGTGCGCGATCCAGCTGCGTTTTACTCATGGTTTTCGCGGCAAGCCCGTCATAGACATCACCATCAAAAGCAAGCACCGCCTGCTTGGCGTTGGCCGGAGTGAAGGGCCGCTTCCAGGCGCCGAATCGGGCCAAGTTTAAGGCAGCTAATTTGTCGCTAAGATCCATTAGCTTGGCGATCTGGCCTAACCCCATAGGCCTGAGAATTTTGATGAGCTCGGCCGACTGACTCAAAAAGTCACACTGTGAACTTATGGAGGTGGTGGGTGGCGTGTCAAAATCCAGCGTCTTGGCTGGTGAAATCACCATCAACATGCGAGCCTCCTGGGAGCAAAAGGGTTATGCAAATGACAAGTCGAGTCGTCCATTTTATTGCAGCGGCTGCTACGGTCTTAGGCTTAGCGGGGTGCGCCAGTGCAATCAAATCACCCCAGGTCGAGGTTGCCGAAGTCCGGCTGGCCTCGATCGATCGCGAGGGCGTGCAATTTACTGTGTCATTGCGGGTTACCAACCCCAATCCCATCGATATCACACTCACCGATCTGAGGGCTGACCTGAGCGTGGCCGGACAGTTGCTCGGAAAAGCAGAGACGCTCTCGGCAAAAACAACGCTCAGCGCCCAGGCTGCAGTCACTGTGCCGATGCGGGTCTCAGTCGCATTTAAGGCCCTCCCTGAAACGCTGCGCCAGAGCCTGATTGCCGCAAGCACTGGCAGCCTGCCCTACAAAATCGCGGGCAGTGCCACGGTCGCCAACGGATTAATTCAAATTCCTTTTGAAAAGGCTGGCGAGATCGCGCGTCGGCGATAAATCTCAGGCCTGCGTCTCCCACCAGGCTCCGCCGAACTGGCCAGAAAGCCAATCAATAAAGCCTTTTACCTTGGCCGGCACCATGCGCGGCGAAGGAAACACCGCATGAATCTCCTGTGCGGGCAGCGTGTAGGCTTTTAAAAGCGGCACCACGGCTCCAGAGTTCACAGATTGATATGCGACATACCAGGGCAGTGCGGCCACGCCCATATGATTGCGTGCCGCCACCAAAAGGGTAGAGAGATTGTTGGAGCGAAGCGGCCCAGAGACATGTACCACCTCGTTGGCCCCATCACCTCCTGCAAAATGCCAACGGGCATCACTTTGTGCGGTGCTGTAAATCAGCGCATCGTGCTTCACGAGGTCGCGCGGATGTCTGGGCACCTCGCGGCCCTGCAGATACTGCGGCGAGGCCACAACGATCCAGGGATTCAATCCAAGATAGCGGGCGCCCAGACTTGAGTCCCCGAGCCTTCCCATTCGAATCGCAACGTCAATACCCTGCTCGACTAGGTCGACATAACGATCATCAAAGGTGAGATCAATCTGTAGCTTAGGGTTTTGGCGCATGAAGTTAATCACCATGGGCGCCATCACCCGCCGGCCGAAGGCCACCGAGGTATTGATCCTTAGCAGTCCCTGGACCTGCGACTGAACCAGTGCGGCAACGGTATCGGCCTCATCCACATGGTGCAGGATCAGCCGGCATTTTTCGTAAAACATCTGGCCCACTTCTGTGGGGCTGACCCCCCGCGTCGTGCGATGCAGCAGCCGGCTGCCCAGCCGCTGCTCCAGCTGAGCGACCATCTTGGTAGCCGTCGGCTGACCAATTCCGAGGTCGATGGCAGCCTTGGAAAAAGAGCCCAGGTCAACGAGCCGGACGTAAAGGCGCAGGGATTGAATTCGGTCCATTTTCAGCATGGTATTCCATTTTGGAATAGCTGAAATGCCCCAGTGCACCATTCCCGGGCGCCTCCAGCCCTGACAACATCCGACCTATACCGTCGCCGGCCCCCGCCCGGCCCCCTTTCCACCCCACCCCCAACAATCCGCAGGAGACAGTCATGGCAAGAATGCGCGCAGTAATGGCAGCAGTCCAAGTGATGGAGAAAGAAGGTATCACGCAGGCCTTCGGTGTTCCCGGTGCCGCGATTAATCCCATGTATGCAGCGCTCAAAGAGCGTCAATCCATCGCCCACATTCTGGCGCGCCACGTTGAAGGCGCCTCGCACATGGCCGAGGGCTACACCCGTGCCGCACCCGGCAACATCGGGGTCTGTATTGGCACCTCGGGCCCAGCAGGCACCGACATGATCACAGGCCTTTATTCTGCGATCGCAGACTCAATTCCAATTCTCTGCATTACAGGCCAGGCACCCCGCGCACGCTTATACAAAGAAGATTTCCAGGCCGTCGATATCGAGAGCATCGCCAAGCCGGTCACCAAGATGGCCGTAACGGTGCGTGAGCCCGCCCAGGTGCCGCGTGTATTTCAGCAGGCCTTCCATTTGATGCGCTCTGGCCGCCCGGGCCCCGTGCTCATTGATCTGCCCTTTGATGTGCAGATGGCAGAAATCGAATTTGACATCGATACCTACGAGCCACTGCCGGTCTACAAACCCGCTGCCACTCGCAAGCAGGTTGAGAAGGCGGTGGACATGCTGCTGGCTGCAGATAAGCCTGTAATTGTTGCCGGCGGCGGCATCATCAATGCCGATGCAGCGAAACTTCTGGTGGAGTTTGCCGAGACCATGAATGTGCCCGTGATTCCGACGCTGATGGGCTGGGGCTCGATTCCCGATGACCATCCGCTGATGGCCGGTATGTGCGGACTTCAGACCAGCCACCGCTATGGCAATGCCACGATGTTGGCCTCCGACTTTGTGCTGGGTATTGGCAATCGTTGGGCGAATCGGCACACCGGCTCGGTGGACGTCTACACCAAGGGCCGCAAATTCGTGCACGTCGATATTGAGCCCACCCAAATCGGCCGCGTGTTCATGCCCGATTACGGCATCGTGTCGGACGCCAAAGCGGCCCTCGAGTTGTTTGTTGAAGTAGCCCGCGAGCGTCGTGCGAAAGGCGGCATGAAAGACTACGGCGATTGGGTATTCCGCTGCCAGGAGCGTAAGCGCCTCATGCATCGTAAGACCCACTACACGGAGACCCCAATTAAGCCGATGCGTGTGTATGAAGAAATGAATAAGGCATTTCCTCGCGACACCATCTATGTGACCACCATTGGCCTTTCACAAATTGCTGGTGCGCAGTTTTTAAATGTCTATGGCCCACGTCAGTGGATTAACTGCGGCCAGGCGGGCCCGCTGGGCTGGACTATTCCTGCCGCACTTGGCGTTGTCGCAGCCGACCCGACCCGAACCGTGGTGGGCCTTGCCGGTGACTACGACTTCCAATTCCTGATCGAGGAGCTCGCTGTCGGAGCGCAGTTCCGCCTGCCGTATGTTCAGGTGCTGGTCAATAACAGCTACCTGGGTCTCATCCGTCAGGCCCAGCGTAACTTCGATATGGACTTCAACGTGCAGCTGGCCTTTGAAAACCAGAACATCGATGATCCCACGCTGAAAGGCTATGGCGTGGATCACCAGGCCGTGGTGATTGGGCTGGGCTGCAAGGCCATGCGTGTGACCGATCCCGAGAAAATTCAGAATGCCCTGAAAGAGGCCCAGGCCATCGCGCAGAAATATCGGGTCCCGGTTGTGGTCGAGGTGATTCTCGAGAAGGTGACCAATATCGCAATGGGCACCGAGATCGACAACATCATGGAGTTTGAAGAAATCGACTGCCGTCACCCCGAGGGCCGCAAGGGCCTTGAGGTTGCTGGCCTGCTTGACTAAGTCCGAACTCGTTTACTGACTCCAAAAGGATTCTCATGCCGCGTTTTGCTGCCAACCTCACCATGCTTTTTAATGAGGTGCCGTTTCTGGACCGCTTCGAGAAAGCCGCTGCTAGCGGCTTTCAAGCGGTGGAATTTCTGTTTCCATATCCCTACCCCGTCCAGGAACTGAAGACACGCCTGCAATCTCACAATCTCAAGCTGGTGCTGCATAACCTTCCCGCCGGAGATTGGGATGCAGGCGATCGCGGTATCGCCTGCGACCCCGCTCGTGTGGATGAATTTCGCGCGGGTGTGCCCAAGGCCATCGAATATGCAACCCAGCTGGGCGTGCCGCAGTTAAACTGCCTAGCTGGCAAGGCGCCAGCCGGTGCAAGCCCCCAGCAGCTGCACGACACCCTACTTGCAAATCTGAAATTCGCGGCAGCTGAGCTGAAGAAAGCAGGGTTAAAGCTGCTGACCGAGCCGATCAATACCTTCGATATTCCGGGCTTCTATCTGAATCGCACCGAGCAGGCCCTGCGGCTGCACGACGAAGTCGGTGCAGATAACCTCTTTCTTCAGCATGACCTCTATCACATGCAGCGTATGGAAGGTGAGCTGGCAGCGACGCTGAAAAAACACCTCAGCCGTATTGCGCATATCCAGATCGCGGATAATCCAGGCCGCAACGAACCCGGCACAGGCGAGATCAATTACAAATACCTCTTCCGCCTGCTTGACGAGATCGGTTACTCAGGCTGGGTCGGCTGCGAATATAAGCCTGCGACGACCACCGAGGCGGGCCTCGGCTGGCGCGCCACACACTAGAAAGGAAACTCCCTCATGTCGACACTTAATGTCGGTTTTATCGGCTTAGGCATCATGGGTGCGCCCATGTGCGGCCACCTGATCAACGCAGGCCACAACGTCTTTGTCACCACTCGCAGTAAAGTTCCCGAGGCGATCGCACAATCCAAGGCTGTGCAGTGCACCTCTGCCCAAGAAGTCGCACAAAAAGCCGATCTGATCATCACCATGCTGCCCGACACCCCCGATGTCGACAAGGTGCTGTTTGGCGATCGCGGTGTGGCCAGTGGCCTATCAAAGGGAAAAGTCGTGATCGATATGAGCTCGATTTCCCCGATCGCGACTAAAGAGTTCGCACAGAAAATCAATGCCCTGGGCTGTGACTATCTCGATGCCCCCGTCTCTGGCGGTGAAGTCGGTGCAAAAAATGCGGCGCTGACCATCATGGTGGGTGGCTCCGAGGCCTCGTTCGCCCGCGCCAAGCCGCTTTTTGAGCTGATGGGAAAGAACATCACCCTGGTGGGTGGCAATGGCGATGGCCAGACCGCCAAAGTCGCTAACCAAATCATCGTTGCACTCAATATCGAAGCCGTGTCTGAGGCCCTCCTCTTTGCCGCCAAGGCCGGCGCAGATCCTGCAAAAGTCCGCCAAGCTCTCATGGGTGGTTTTGCGGCCTCACGCATTCTGGAAGTTCACGGTGAGCGCATGATCAACCGGACATTTAATCCTGGCTTTCGGATCGAGTTACACCAAAAAGATCTCAACCTCGCGCTCCAAAGCGCCCGTGCCATGGGCGTATCACTGCCCAATACCGCCACGGCCCAGGAGCTCTTTAACGCCTGTGCCGCCCACGGTGGAAAAGCCTGGGATCACTCAGCGATGGTTCGGGCGCTGGAGAAAATGGCCAATTTCGAAATTAGCCAGAAATAAAACAAAGGCTGCGCATCTGCAGCCTTTGTTTTTTGGTGGGGTCGATTAGCCTAACAGCCAGCGGGCCATTCCAACGTAAAGCGGAATGCCCACGATGATGTTCAGTGGGAAGGTCAACCCCAGTGACATGCCAAGATAAAGGACCGGTGAAGCCTCGGGAATGGCATGCTTTAACACCGCTGGCACTGCGATATACGAAGCGCTCGCCGCGAGCACCGCCAGAAGTGCTGCATTACCGGCTGGAATATTAAAGATTGCGCACAGACCAATCGCAATTAAGGCATGACACGGTGGCGCGAGCACGCCGTACAGCAGTAGCCGCTTTGGCACATTGCCAAGATCGGCCATGCGACTTGCGGTCGCAATGCCCATATCTAAAAGGAAAAACGCCAACATGCCTTTGAAAAGCTGCCCGGTGAAGGGCTCCATGATCTGTTTGCCTGCATCCCCGGTCAGCAGCCCAATCAACATACTGCCCAAAAGCAGAATCTGTGCACCCTCGGTGAATGATTCCTTGAGCACTGCCCCCAGACTAGAATTTTCATCAACGCCATGTCGCGACTTCGGCACCTGCTCTGGTACCAAGGCATAGGTCTGACCAAACAATGGATCTCCGCCAGACGCCGAAATCGAACGGCGTCGCAGCATATTGGCCATTAACACCGCAAAAATAATCGCCGGAGATTCCATCAGCGCCATCGCGGCAGCCATATGGCCACCGTACTCCAGGCCCTGCTTTTCCAGAAACTGTGTGGCTGTGATGAAAGTCACTGCACTGACTGAGCCATAAGTTGCAGAAATCGCTGCCGCATCAAATCCGCCGATAACCCGACGCAAGATGGCATAGCAAAGCAGTGGAACAATCACCGCAAGGGCAATCGCAATCCCAAGATCAGCCAGCACCTCAAGTGTGAAGCCGCTTTGGGCAAGTGCGAATCCGCCCTTCAGGCCCAGGGCCATCAGCAAATACAGCGACAGGAATCGCGCAATCGGAACCGGGATCTCAAGGCTGGACTTCATCAG
>RFRK01000160.1 GCA_009924525.1 Betaproteobacteria bacterium | reverse complement strand
GGTTTGTGGGGAACTTTTAACTTCTGATCAGGAGGCAGCAATGAATTTCGAAATGTTCGAGACGGAAACTCAGGGCACTATCATTAAGGTAGTGGGCGTTGGCGGTGCGGGCGGCAATGCAGTAAATCACATGGTCTCCCGCGGTGTGCAAGGTGTGGAATTTATCTGCATTAATACTGATGCCCAGGCGCTGGCGAAATCGAAAGCCAGCAATACATTGCAGATTGGTGGCACAGGATTGGGCGCGGGGGCCCGTCCGGATGCGGGCAAGGCCGCCGCAGAGGCTGATCGCGAGCGTATTGCCGATGCATTACGCGGCGCTCATATGGTCTTTATTACTGCTGGAATGGGCGGCGGGACAGGCACTGGCGCTGCGCCTGTAGTGGCTGAAATCGCCAAAGAAATGGGAGCATTGACGGTCGCTGTGGTCACCAAACCCTTTAGCTTTGAAGGCGTGCGCCGCGAGGCGGCAGCCGAGCGGGGCCTGGGTGAACTGGAGGGCCGGGTCGACTCGCTGATCATCGTGTTGAACGAAAAACTTGAAGAGGTACTGGGCGAAGATGTAACCCAGATCGAGGCTTTTGCCGCAGCCGACGATGTACTCAACAATGCGGTAGCGGGCATTGCAGAAATTATCAACGTTGAAGGCTTGGTCAACGTGGACTTTGAAGATGTCAAGACGGTGATGAGCGAGCAGGGCAAGGCGATGATGGGTACAGCCTGCGCCGCTGGTGAAGATCGCGCCCGCATCGCTGCAGAAAACGCGGTCCAGTCGCCGCTGCTCGAGGGCGTTGATCTGTCCGGTGCTCGTGGCATTTTGGTCAACATCACCGCCAGTCGCGCACTAAAATTAAAAGAGACTCGTGTGGCAATGGAGACCATTCGGACTTTCGCTGCCGAGGATGCAACAATTATTCTCGGTACCGTCTATGACGATAGTCTCGATGATCAGCTTCGTGTGACCGTGGTCGCCACTGGCCTTGGCCGCAAGCGAACTCCGACACTGGTCCACAATAGCGCCCAGGCCATCATGCAGAAAACAGGCACCGATAACATTGGATTTGCGATGCAAAATCCGATGGCTCCTGGATTCGCAGCGGGACAGCCCCCGGGCTCGGGTCTCGGCCAATCGGCTGCGCCGCCCGCGGCGCCGTCGGTGGATTACAGCAAATATGACCAGCCAACAGTCTGGCGCGATCCCCGCAGTCAGGCGGCCGCACGTGTCGATGCAATGCAGGAAAGCGGTATGGATCGGCTCGATATCCCAGCCTTTTTGCGCAAGCAGGCGGATTGATCAGCATTTTTTAGGTTTCCCCACTGCAGAGAAAGGCCCGATGCCCCCGGGCCTTTCTTTTTTTGGCATAGTCTTGCGTTTCTAGAAAAGGAGCCTCCTATGCCAATCCAAGTCGGCCAAGCACACGCCACCCTCTACGAATTCTTTGATGAGGAGACCGGTGGCTGCAGCATTGGACCTAACGCATTTCAGGTGTCGGACCTGATCAAGGGCAAAAAAATTGTGATTTTCGGCCTCCCCGGAGCCTATACGCCGACCTGCTCTGCCAAGCATGTCCCGGGATTTGTGGCCCACCATGACAAGCTGAAAGGCAAGGGTGTAGATGAAGTCTGGTGTGTTAGCGTGAACGATGCCTTTGTAATGGGCGCCTGGGGCCGTGAGCTTGGGGCTAAAGGCAAAGTCAGAATGATGGGCGACGGAAATGCAGAGTTCTCTAAGGCGATCGATTTGACCTTAGACCTCACTGCCCGGGGCCTTGGCCTGCGTTCGAATCGCTATGCGATGGTTGTTGAAAACGGCATCGTCAAGCATGTCGCAGTCGAGGCGCCAGGCGCATTTGATGTCAGTAGCGCAGAGGCGGTGCTGGCTAAGCTCTGATCGTTCGGCGAATGTTGCGTCAACGAACACTTGCCGAAACCGTTACCGCGAGGGGCATTGGCCTACATAGTGGGGTGCCCGTCTCGCTGACCCTTCGGCCCGCACCCGCGGATCATGGCATTGTGTTTCGTCGCATTGATGTTGATCCGCCGCGTGATATTCGATCGCGTGCAGGAGCGGTGGGCGACACCCGGATGGCCTCGACACTCTCGGACGGTGAGCTGAAAGTAGCCACTGTCGAACACCTGATGTCAGCCCTTTCGGGAATGGGGATTGATAACGCAGTGGTGGAGGTTGATGCCGCCGAGATTCCAATTATGGATGGCAGTGCAGCGACCTTTGTCTATCTGCTGCGGTCTGCGGGCGTCGAGGAGCAGTCGGCCCCAAAACGATTCATCGAGGTGCTGCAGACTGTTGAGGTCCGCGATGGTGAGAAATGGGCCCGGCTCGACCCGTTTTTTGGATTTCGTCTTGAGTTCACAATCGATTTCAGCCATCCGGCGGTGGATGCCACTGGCCAGCATGTGCAGATCGATTTTGCTGACGCTTCCTTTGTCGACGATATTGCCCGGGCCAGGACTTTTGGCTTCATGGGCGATGTGGATGCCCTTCGGGCCAAAGGCCTTGCGCTGGGAGGGAGTCTAAGTAACGCCATCGTGATGGATGAAGTCCGAATTATGAATCCCGAGGGCCTGCGTCGGCCGAATGAATTTGCGATACACAAGGCCTTAGATGCGATTGGCGATCTCTATCTTCTGGGCAACCCACTGATGGCCAGCTACCGCGCGTTTAAATCAGGACATGCGTTAAACAATCTCTTACTGCGGCAGCTGATGCAGACCCCAGGCGGCTGGCGGGAGAGAACATTTGAGGATCTTCAGCACGCCCCGGTTGCCTGGGCCCGACAGTGGAGCTGGGCCTAGCGGGGCCGTGCGATTCGAGCCAGTGCACGACGAAGCGCTTCGTTGGTGAGGCCGTCGGAGAGCTCACGAAATTGCTTGAGTGCCGCTTCAGGAATTTTTTCTCTCGCCGGTGCAGCTGACGCCCGAGGCTGTAAGGACTGTGTCCGCTGTGCAATTACCTTCAGATGCTGTATGCCCCAGCCCTCTTGCCTAAGGGACGTGGGCCACTCAGCAAGCACGAGTTTTAATTTGGCTGCCGCTGCTGCATGACGGGCGATGACTGTGACCTGACTGCCCCGAATGCCTCTGGGCGGGTCATCGCGACGGACCTGTACCACCAGGCTTGCCAGCGCAGCGGGAATGGCACGCTGCACGCTGGCCATGAGATCCTCACTATCGCGCCATGCCCGATCGATTCCCGCCCAATCGGCTGATGTGCGCAGGGCTTCGCCAAGCC
>RFRK01000159.1 GCA_009924525.1 Betaproteobacteria bacterium | reverse complement strand
TGGTCTCGAAGGTCGCGTACCGGATGCCCGACAATTGGGCTTACCGCATCGGCCTTTACCGCCACAAGACTTACCAGACCTTTGACAAAATCAATCACCTGCAGGGCCTCGGGAATCTCGATGAGCCGAATCAGATAGTCGGTGACGGTCTGCTCTGGGCTGATCGCTAAATCCACCGCGAAGGCTTCTGGCGCCATGAGGTCAGGGTTCTGAATCCACTGTGATGAGCGAAATCGGGCGATACGCTTGGGCACATTAAATCGCCGGTGGGCCAAAGCACAGGCCACAAGATTGGCTTCATCGTCCGCCGTGACTGCGATCAGAATATCCGCGTCTTGTGCGCCGGCATCTTCTAAGACCGATAAAGCGGTAGCGTTACCGCAGACGGTGCGAAGATCAAAACGCTCCTGCAAGGCGGCAAGGCTCTCGGAGCTGGTATCGACCACCGTGATGTCGTTACGCTCCAGCACCAGCTGCTCGGCAAGGCTTGCGCCTACCCTGCCAGCGCCCAGAATCAGAATTTTCATTGCGGCCTGAATGAATCAGCGCTTATCGATGCCGAGCTGCTTTAGCTTTCGATACAAATGGGTGCGCTCAAGGCCCGTGCGCTCTGCGACACGGGTCATGCTACCGGACTCTTTTTCAAGGTGATAGACCAAATAGGCTCGTTCAAAATTGTCTCGAGCCTCGCGCAGGGGCGCATCGACATCGATTGCAGAAAGTGTCTGCTGGGCTGTTTCGCGGGGAGAAAGTGGCGGCCGCGATACCTCGGCTGTCGGAGCCGCAGCCGCTGGTAAGGGCAACGGAGCGGGCTCGTACTCCGTCTCCGGCTCGCGCTGCAGTGTATAGGCTGAAGATTTCTCGGCAGCCGATACGGCAGGCTTTGCACGCCGGGTAAGCGCCGACTCAATCGTTTGCAGAAGTTTGGTCAGCGCGATTGGTTTTTCAAGAAAATCGATCGCGCCGATGCGAGTGGCCTCCACAGCAGTTTCAATCGTGGCATGGCCTGACATCATGATCACCGGCGCAGTGAGTTTTTGCTGAGCAGCCCACTCTTTCAAAAGCGAGACGCCATCCATATCAGGCATCCAGATATCGAGCAGCACAAGGTCATGCCGTTTGCTGAAGTGCAGGTCTCTGGCCTGTGCAGCGTTTTCAGCCAGCGATACCGAATAGCCCTCATCTTGCAGGACCTCGCTAAGGAGCTCTCGCACGCCGACTTCGTCATCAACAATCAGGATGTCAGCCATAGTGGCGTTGGTTCTCGGTGATCACGACGGAATTGTCGGCCGCATTCTGAAGTTTCGCAAATTCAACACAAGCCACTGCGCCCACGTCATCAGATGGCCACAGCTCAAATCGGTTCATGAGGCTTACCCTGCCATGATTTTCTTCAACGATTTTTTTCACAATCGCCAGGCCCAGGCCACTGCCCTTACTCTTACTGGTGAAGTAGGGCTCAAAAAGCCGCGACCGGGCCTCAGCGGCGATGCCCGGCCCACTATCAATTACTGATAAGCGCACCCATTGATTCGCGGCGAAGGACTCTGCGGCAACACCTTTCGCTGGGTCTAGCAGCTCTAGGCTTAGCCGAATGCTGCCCTCGGGCTGCTCGCCGACTGCATCTTGCGCATTTTGAATCAGGTTGTGCACCACCTGAATCAGCTGGGCCCGGTCCACAGAAACCCAATACTGCCCGGCCTGCTCGGGCCATAGAATCCGGCGATCATTGCTGTAGAGAGGATAAATTTCCTTTAACAGGCGTCCAAGCTCCACCGGCTCTGGATTGGGTGCGGGCAGACGTGCGTAATTACGAAACTCATCCACCATGGCTTTTAGCGCCATCACCTGATTCACAATCGTTTGGGTCGATCGGCTAAGCAGCTCAGCATCCTCGGGCCCGAGACGCTCGAGCAATCGCCGCTCAAGTCGCTCAGCGGATAATTGAATCGGTGTCAACGGATTTTTAATTTCATGGGCAAGTCGGCGAGCCATATCTGCGAAATCTCTGGAGCGCTGGGCCGCAAGAAGTTCTCCAATGTCATCAAATATCACCACGAACTGGGTAGGCTTGCCAGGAAGTCTTGAGCCGCTCACCAGCAGAGTAAGCACGCGGCCGTCTGGCTGGGTGGTTTCGTGCTGAAACTGGATTTCATCGCGGTCCTTAAGGCCGCGCGTTAACTGATCGCTGCAAGAGCCCACCACCGGCAGCAGCGAGAGAGAACGCAGCCGCTCCTCGTTAAGCCCCGCCCCAAGAATGCGCTCTGCACTGGTGTTGTAGTCCACCAGCCGCCACTGGTCATCCATCACCATTACGCCAGCCGAAAGGTGGCCTAAAACCTGCTGCAAAAACAAATTCGACTCCTCCAGGCGCAGCCGACTGCGCTGCGCAAGCTCACGGGCCTCATTAAGCTGCGCAGTCATCTCGTTAAATGAGCCCACCAAAACATTGAGCTCATCAGTCGAGCGGGAGTCATAACGCAGGGGCCGATAATCGCCAGAGGCCACCGCCTTGGTCGCGCGCTCCAGCTGACGCAGAGGCCCCGCGAGCCAGCCGCTGAGCAAGACCGCTGTTAGTAATGCACCAAAAAAAGCGAGCAGCAATGTCAAAAGCAGTGTGGCGCCATAGAGTTTTCGCAGGCCTTCTTTGCCCAGCGCCAGCTGCTGATAATCGCGTACACCATCATTTAACGCCTCGAGATTTCTGGCGAGCGCAGCGGGCACCTGCTCGACCCACTGCACAAAACGAGTCTCATCGCCCTGGGCAGAGACCCGGCTGGTCATTGCGATAGCACGGACTTGGAGGCCCCGCTCGGGCCCCGAAAGGATGGGCTCTACGGATACAAACTGCCGCGCAACTCGGGCCCGATTCAAGGCCTCGACCGGCGGCAGCTCTGGCACGAGGGTGCCAAGCCTAGCGCTGCGGCTAGCGAGCACAGCGCCTGCGCCTGTCATCACCAACACATCAACGCCTTCACGGCTATCCACCACCCGCTCAATCGTGCCGATCATCTGGTTAGGGGGCGAATCCTCCAGCATGATGACCAGTCGCCTAGCCTTAGAAAGCGCATCGGCCTGAATGCCATCAAGGGAGGCTCGCCCAAGCGATACGCCAGACTCAAGAGCAACATTAACGCCTTGGCTAAACCAGCTGTCGATTGTCTTAGCAAGGAACTGGGCCGAAACAAACGAGACTAAAGCCACCGGGACCGCGCCAATCAGCGCGAACGCAATCGCCAGGCGAATCATGATTCGGGTGCC
>RFRK01000158.1 GCA_009924525.1 Betaproteobacteria bacterium | reverse complement strand
GCGAAATCGTGACGGCCTTTCGTGCGGTTCCGCTGGAGGGTGAGCAGGCCGATTCCCGGGCTTTCGTGGTCGATTCTTCGCCCACGGCCATGTTTAACCCGGGTCCAATAGAGACCACCGATAACCCGTTTGATTTTGCGATCAGCGGCGATGGTTTTTTTGCGGTGCGACGGCCTGACGGCTCTGAGGTCTACACTCGTAACGGTCGATTTTTTCGTGATGAAAACGGCATTTTAAAAATCGGTCGGGATATCTCGGTGGTTGGCGAAGGTGGGCTCATCACTATCCCTGTTAACGCCGAGGTTGAAGTAAGTCGCAATGGCCTAGTCTGGGTTCGCGAAAACGGTGAGCAGCGAATGAATCAGATCGCCCAGATCAAGCTGGTCAATCCCAGCATCCGAGATCTGACACGGGCCGATGACGGCTTTTTTGAACTCCCACCCAGTGAACCCCCTGCGCCCATTGACCCTTCAGTACGCGTTGTACAGGGCTCCTATGAAACCAGCAATGTGAGTGCAGCCAATGCCATGGTTCAGATGATCAACCAGACCCGAATGTTCGAGCTGAACATGCGGGTGATTCAGACTGCCGAGCAGAATGCGCGTCAAGCCAACATTCTGCTGACGATGTCGAACTTCTAACGAATTTAATCTCAGAGAGAGCCCAACATGATTCGCTCACTATGGATTGCCAAGACGGGTCTGGATGTTCAGCAGACCCATCTGGATGTGATCTCGAATAACTTGGCAAACGCAACGACGACCGGCTTTAAGCGGGTTAAGCCGATGTTCGAGGATTTGATCTATCAGACGATTCGCCAGCCTGGCGGTCCTACCCAGGGCGATGCCCAGTCTCCCAGTGGATTACAAATTGGCGCAGGTGCACGAGTTGCAGCCACGGAGCGTGTTCATATTCAGGGCGCTGTCAATCGTACGCAGAATCCTTTGGATGTCGCGATCTATGGCAATGGTTTTTTCCAAATCAATATGCCCGATGGCACGATTGCCTACACACGAGATGGAAACTTTACCCGTAATGCAACGGGCCAAATCGTGACCCAGAGCGGTTTTACAGTGGCGCCCGGTATCACCATTCCCGCTGATGCGCAGTCGATTGTTATCTCTGAGTCGGGCGAGGTACGTTATTTCACGCAGGGTGGTGCGATCGAAGGTACGGTTGCTGGCCAGTTTCAGCTCGCGGTGTTTGCTAATCCTGCTGGTCTGGTATCAATCGGTCAGAACTATTTTCTTGAAACTGCGGCCTCCGGCGCCCCGCAGCAGGGTAATCCTGCTGCCAATGGTTTTGGGGCCCTTAAACAGTTTTACGTTGAGGCATCCAATGTGAATCTGGCCGAAGAGTTGGTGAGTATGATTGTCGCTCAGCGCTCATACGAAATTAACACCCGCGCTATCAGCGCATCCGACGACATGCTTCAGCGACTCGGGCAGATGTAAGATGACACTTCATTTCGCCTCTAGAGCAGGAATCATTGTCTTAGTGTCGTTTGCAACGGCGCTTTTGGTCGGCTGTGCCTCTGCTGAAAAGGCCCCGCTAGTAAAGTCATCAACGTCGACTCGCCCCCTTGTTGCGGATAGTCAGCCTGCCAATTTAGGCAGTCTTTTTCCGGCATCTGCTGGGTCCACTGCCCGATTTCGCCCGCTGTTTGAAGATCCCCGGGCACGCAATGTGGGTGACACCTTAACCATTGTTCTTAATGAGAAAACGGCTGCAAAGCGGTCCAGCAATGCTAGCGCCGAAAAAACAACTGAAGCCGATATTACTGCTGATCTTTCGGCTTTGAATAATATTTCTGGAGCGGTGGGTGGACTGCCCGGATCGGGTTTGCTGCGGAATGCCGCCAAGCGCATCGGAGCGGCGGGTAGCGCCGTTAACGGACTGGCTGCCGAGAGCTCGGTGACTTTCGAGGGTGCGGGCGAGGCAGCTGCACAGAACGACTTCACAGGCACCATCACCGTGACAGTGATGGAAGTGCTGCCCAATGGAAACCTTTTTGTCGCTGGTGAGAAACAGCTGGCCGTGAGCTCTGAGGAAGAGGTCATCCGGATCAGTGGTGTCGTGAATCCCTCTGATCTGGTTAGAAACTCAACCACCTCATCCAAGATGGCAGATCTGCGGCTCGAGTACCGGGGTCGAGGATTTGGTGATGACACGAGCCGACCTGGTTGGTTTACCGGCTGGCTGATGAAGGTCTCTCCGTTCTAAGGGCAAGAAGATGGAATTTCTAGAGAAAGTTCTGATCAAGCGCTGGTGGTGGATTGCCGTTTTTGGCTTGGTGATTGCGCAAATCCTGTCAGCTAACGAGGCACATGCTCAGCAGCGAATTAAAGAGATCGCAAGTGTTGCTGGCGAACGTTCGAATCAATTAATCGGCTATGGACTGGTCGTAGGCCTGGACGGCTCAGGCGATCAAACAACGCAGAGCCCGTTTACGTTGCAGAGTACTTTGGCAATGCTGCAGTCTTTGGGTGTAGCGATCCCTCCCGGAATCTCTGCCCAGACCCGAAACATTGCGGCCGTGATGGTAACGGCTGAGCTGCCGCCAAACGCCCGTCCGGGGCAGAAGATCGACTTGACGGTTTCATCAATGGGTAACGCTCGAAGCCTGCGTGGTGGCACGCTGTTGATGACACCGCTGCGGGGCGCTGATGGTCAGATCTATGCCTTGGCCCAGGGCAACGTTTTTGTCGGCGGTGCGGGTGCCGCAGCGGCTGGTTCAAGTGCGGTTGTAAATCATTTGTCGGCCGGACGCATTCCGGCCGGGGGCCTTATTGAGCGCTCTTTACCCTCTTTATCGACAGGAAATTTTCTGCAGCTGGACCTCCATCAGAGTGATTACACCCTGATGCGACGTACTGCAGAAGCGATCGCGAAGCGTTTCGGCGAGGGCGTTGCCCTGCCGCAGGATGCGCGATCCTTACGTGTAGCGGTGCCCACGAATCCGTCTGCACGGATTGCATTTATGGCTGAGCTCGAGAACCTCACTGTGGCCGCAGGCGCGGAGCGTGCAAAAGTTGTCGTGAATTCTCGGACTGGATCGGTAGTCATGAATCAGTCCGTGAAACTCAACCCGTCTGCAGTAGCACACGGCAATCTCTCAGTGCGTATTCAGGCCGAGCCGTCGGTCAGCCAGCCAGAGCCCTTTAGCCGCGGACAGACCGCAGCAACTCAGCAGGCCCAGGTCGAGATTGAGCAGGGCGGGGTCGAGGGCGGTCTTGTTCGGGTCGCGCCAGGAGCCACGCTCGATGAAGTG
>RFRK01000157.1 GCA_009924525.1 Betaproteobacteria bacterium | reverse complement strand
TTGCCGGCGGGATTCAAGCCAGTCACGTGATAGTCGCTGTAGGCAGCGGCAAAATTCAGTGGCATCGGCCCGGTCAGGTTGATGGTCAGCTGCGCACCGGCCAGTGAATAGGCCTGCTCGGCGCGCTCGATAAACGCCTCGTCGGTCGAATACAAGAACGCCGTAATCGCGCCCGCTCGCTTGGCATCCGTAGTGGCGTGAACAAGCGCGGCGTAGCGATCATCACAATGGACGACGAAGCCCATCGGCCCGAACCTCGGCTATTGGGAACAAAAAAGAACCGCCAGATAAATAACAGGCTGAACGTTAAAAGCGCATTCAATGTCGCATCGGCGGTTGCCGCCCTGCCGATTGCAGACAGCCCTAGCGAGGCTGCGGCTAAAGAGATTGCCCAGAAGTAAACGACTCTGATTTTGTCGCTCAAAAAATTTGATTGGCGAGCGATTTGGATGGTAAAAAAACCGATTGCAGCAACCCAAGCAATACCAGCAAGCGCCGAGGGAAGTCTCGCTGCAAAAGTATTAAAACCAAACAACGACATGCTGACCATCTGAAGCCAGTGAATCAAAACAGGTTTGTCAAATCGTGGGGTATCTAACAGCCACGGCGATATCCAGTCCCCGCGAGCCAGCATCTCCCGGCTAGCCTCGGAAAAGGCGCCCTCATCGATATCGGTTAGAGGTCCGGTCGAGAGGCCGAGAAAAAAAACACCAACTACTGAGAGCCAGATCGCGAAGAATCGATAAGAGATCGAGTGCGGCGAATCGGGCTCAAAAAGCGCCATTAGGGCAGCACCGGAAGCTGAGTCAGCCCGGCGGTCTCAGGCAACCCGAACATGATGTTTAGCACCTGCACCCCCTGGCCAGAAGCACCTTTCACCAAGTTATCTTCCACAACCAGGATCACGAGAAGATCGGTCTCTGGCGGCCGGTGTACGGCAATCCGCATGAAGTTCGAGCCCCGTACGGACCGGGTCTCGGGGTGGGCACCTGCGGGAAGCACGTCCACAAAGGGCTCGGCGGCGAATCGCTGCTCGTAGAGCTTTTGAAAGTCGAATTCCTGAGCATGGCCTAATACCCTTGCGTAGAGTGTGGAATGAATGCCACGAATCATGGGCATGAGGTGGGGAACAAAAGCAATTTTGAGATCGTTTGCGCCCTGGGCTTTACCGGCCATTGCAGCGATTGCCTTTAGCCCCTGGGTAATTTCAGGTAGGTGCCGATGGCCCGGGACCGAATAGGCCTTCACGCTATCTCCCGCCTCGGCCAGCAACATGGAAAGCTCTGCCTTTCGGCCTGCCCCACTGACCCCGGACTTGCAATCAGCAATGAGGCTTGCCGTATCGATTAATCCGCCGTGCTCCAGCACCGGCAATAGCCCAAGCTGAACACTTGTGGGATAGCAGCCTGGCAGGCCAATCAGCCGCGCTGAACGAATCGCCTCGCGGTTGACCTCAGGAAGCCCATAGACTGCCTCGGCAAGAAGGTCGACGCAGGTGTGCGGTGTCTTATACCAACGCTCGAACTCGGCGGGATCCCTAAGCCGAAAGTCCGCCGCAAGGTCGATGACTTTCACCCCCGCTGATAAAAGCGCCCGTGCCTGTTCCATGGCAACCCCGTGGGGTGTTGCGAAAAAAACTACATCGCATTTTTCAAGCTGGGCATCTGCGGGCTCTGAGAACTTCAGCGATAGCCGTCCGCGTAACGATGGAAACAATTCACAGACATCCAGCCCCGCCTCTTTACGACTCGTGATCGCAATGATCTCCACGTGAGGATGCTGGGCTAAAAGCCTCAGTAACTCCACCCCGGTATAGCCTGTGCCGCCGACGATTCCAACTCTGATCATGGTCAATTCACTCTCCAGCAAAAAGCCCCTCGAAGAATACTCTCGGAGGGGCCTGTTGTGGGCTCGATTCCGAGCCCAGGTGCATCTTGAGATTCGCGATTAACGCTTGGAGAACTGCTTGCGCTTTCTCGCCTTATGCAGACCCACTTTTTTGCGCTCTACCTCGCGGGCATCTCGGGTTACCAGGCCCGCCTTTGACAGCGTTGGTTTGAGCGCCTCGTCGTAATCGATTAAGGCTCGAGTTAGGCCATGACGCACTGCGCCCGCCTGACCCGTCTCGCCACCACCATGCACATTGACCATGATGTCAAAGGTACTGTTGTGGTTGGTCAACACCAGAGGCTGCATCACCATCATGCGGCCTGTTTCGCGGGAAAAATATTGATCCAGCGATTTTCCGTTGACTAAAAACTTACCTTTTCCATTTCTAATAAAGACCCGGGCCACTGAGCTTTTCCGGCGCCCGGTTCCATAGTTGTATTCACCGACCATAGTGCTTTTCTTTCTGAAAATTAGTGGAGTGCCAGCGGCTTGGGCTGCTGTGCGGTGTGGGGGTGGCTATCGCCTGCGTAAATCTTCAACTTTTTGATCATGGCGTAGCCCAGTGGGCCCTTGGGCAGCATGCCCTTCACCGCAATCTCTAGAGCCCGACCGGGGAATCTGCCCTGCATCTTGGCGAATGTGGTCTCGGAGATTCCGCCGGGATAGCCCGAATGACGGAAATATTTTTTATCGTCGGCCTTATTGCCGGTGACACGGATCTTGTCGGCATTGACCACCACGATGAAGTCGCCTGTATCGACATGGGGGGTGAACTCGGCCTTGTGCTTGCCGCGCAGGCGGTGGGCAATCTCGGCTGCCAGCCGGCCTAATACCGCGTTAGTTCCATCAACAACGAACCAGTCGTGCTGGACTTCGTGAGCTTTTGCAGAAAACGTTTTCATAAACACCACTCATCAACATTCGGCAGACCAGTAAAGAGGAGCGGGTCTGCGCTTGGGAAAGCCCTCTAGAATACTGATTTTTAAGGGAAAGTTCAAAAAAAAGAGCCCCAGGCCGACTGGCCTGGGGCCGCAATCCACCAAAGGAGGAGGTGGAGGAGACAGCCTTCAAGTTAGCCTCTTTTTTGTTGCATTGCAATCTTTTCTGAATATAAGGTCACTAAACAGAAGGTTTTTCATATTATGGAATGTACGATCCGCTGGGCCGGGCCTGAAACCATGAGCTTTATCGCCGAGACTGGCTCCGGGCATAGCTTTGTGATGGACGGGGCCCCCGAGGGCGGGGGCCGAAATCTAGGGCCACGGCCCATGGAGACGGTGCTCGCGGGCTCGGCGGCCTGCACAGCCTACGACGTGGTGCTGATATTGAAGAAAAGCGGTCTGGATGTTCGGGCCTGCGAGGTAATCACGACCTCGGAGCGGGCGGAGACCGACCCCAAAGTCTTCACCAAGATCCACCTTCTGTTTCGAATTCGGGGCCGACAGCTCAAG
>RFRK01000156.1 GCA_009924525.1 Betaproteobacteria bacterium | reverse complement strand
CCGTTCAGCCCGCATGCTTTATGAAGTCTTAGGCGACATTTGGGCGGTTGGTCGAAATCCGTATTTGCAAGACGATTTGCTTGACAACCCAAAGCGTCGTCAGCAGCTCATCGGGGCGTTGCACCATCGGCTTGCCGAGATTGACCGGCGCCGTCAGCAGGATGCTTTGGATCCTGCCTTGCTGTCATCGCCGCTTTCGACCGGCTCACGAGATCAGAAAGTCGCTCGACTCCTTGAGCTAGCACGGCAGGCAGTAGCCCTCTTTAATTCGGGATTTGACGAGACCGCAAAACTGCGTCGTCGGGTCAGAAAAATTTTAGGCCGTGTCACTGCAACGGATAACATCAAGTTCGATGGGCTATCGCGAGTCTCTCATGTCACCGATGCAACCGATTGGCGTGTGGAGTATCCCTTTGTCGTGCTCACACCAGACTCCGAGCAGGAGATTCCTGCATTGGTTAGTGGGTGCATTGAGGCGGGCCTGACTATCATTCCGCGCGGAGGCGGCACGGGCTATACCGGCGGTGCGGTGCCACTGACTGCCCGCTCGGCAGTGATCAATACCGAAAAACTGGAAACCCTCGGCGTAGTGGAGCGACTGAGGCTGCCGGGTTTATCGGAGCCTGTAGCGACGATCTTTAGTGGAGCCGGCGTGGTGACACGCCGAGTCTCCGATGCCGCTGATGCTGCAGGGCTGGTATTTGCAGTGGATCCAACCTCTGCCGATGCCTCTTGTATTGGCGGCAATATTGCAATGAATGCCGGCGGTAAAAAAGCAGTGTTATGGGGAACAGCGATCGATAACTTGGCCTGGTGGCGCATGGTTGACCCGCAAGGCAATTGGCTTGAGGTGACGCGTCTTCATCACAATCTGGGCAAGATTCACGATGCTGAGTGGGCCGAGTTTGAGCTTGCTTGGTATCGGCCCGAACAGTATGAGGCCAAGGTTGCGCAGTCGGGCGCGGTCGGGGTGATGCGGGGCGAGCCTTTTCGTAAAGAGTTGTTAAAGCTTGAGGGCTGGCGCTTTCGTCGTCTGGGCCTGGGCAAAGATGTGACCGATAAGGTCTTAGGCGGCCTTCCTGGAATTCAAAAAGAAGGCTGTGATGGCTTAATCACAAGTAGCCGTTGGGTCTTGCATCGCATGCCCGACCATATTCGTACTGTTTGTCTGGAGTTTTTCGGTAATGCTCAGCAGGCCGTACCCTCGATTGTTGAAATCAAGGATCATCTTGACCGCAGACCGGGCGGCGCCTTATTGGCAGGCCTTGAGCATCTGGATGAGCGCTACCTGCGTGCTGTGGGCTACAGCACCAAGAGTAAGCGCGGGTCGTTACCGAAGATGGTGCTGATCGGCGACATCGTGGGTGACGATGATCAGGCCGTTGCCCGTGCAGCCTCAGAGGTGATTCGACTGGCCAATGGCCACGCCGGAGAGGGCTTTGTTGCTGTCTCTTCCGAGGCCCGCAAGGCCTTCTGGGCGGAGCGGGCCCGGACTGCAGCAATTGCAAGGCATACCAATGCATTCAAGATCAATGAAGATGTTGTGATTCCGCTGGATCGTATGGGCGAATACACCAATGCGATTGAGCACATCAACATCGAGCTTTCCATCGGCAACAAGTTAAAGTTCGTGGCTGCCTGCCGGGAGCTTCTCGCAAGCCAGTGGCCGGCCGCCCACCTGCATCAGACTGATCTGACTCCCGAGCAGACCCTTCACGAAGATCTGGAGCGTCGTCTGGCGCTTGCTGCGAGCCTTCTGGATCGCATCACGCAGCGTTGGTCATTTTTGCTCTCCCATCTGTACGATGAGGTCGCGGGGCTGGGCGAGAAATTGCGCGCACTGGGAATTGACATTCATGAAATGCCAATTGCCGAGCGTTTGGCTCGCCAGCCGAGTGCGCGGGTCGTTGAGCTGATCACCTCGTACGAATCTCTTGGAAGCGTGAGCTGCGCGAGCCACTCCGGGGGGTTTTCAGCGGCGGCGCCTTTGTCGCAATCGTCGAAAAGATTGATGCGACCCATCAAGAAGTGCTCAGATCACGGGTCTTTGTTGCGCTCCACATGCATGCGGGTGATGGCAATGTACACACCAACATACCCGTGAATTCAGATGACTACGACATGCTGCAGGAAGCCCACCGTGCAGTTGCACGCATTATGGAGATTGCCAAGTCATTGGATGGCGTGATCTCGGGTGAGCATGGCATCGGAATTACCAAGATGGAGTTCCTCTCCGAGGCTGAACTTGATGCATTTCATGCCTACAAAAATAAAGTGGATCCTGATCAGCACTTTAATGCCGGAAAACTGCTGCGCGGCGGCAATCTTGACAATGCGTATACGCCCTCGTTTGGGCTGATGGGCGCGGAGAGCTTGATCATGCAGCAGTCGGATATCGGCTCAATTGCTGATTCATTTGCCAATTGCCTGCGCTGCGGCAAGTGCAAACCGGTCTGTGCAACCCATGTGCCGCGCGCGAATCTACTGTATTCGCCACGCAATAAAATCCTGGCGACCTCTCTGTTGATCGAGGCTTTTCTTTACGAGGAGCAGACACGGCGTGGTGTTTCGATCAAGCATTGGGAAGAATTTTCAGATGTTGCCGATCACTGTACGGTCTGCCATAAGTGTCTAACCCCCTGCCCGGTCGATATCGACTTTGGCGAAGTCTCGATGAATATGCGCAATCTGCTGCGCAAAATGGGTAAGAAGAAATTCAACCCGGGTGCGGCTGCATCTATGCTGTTTCTCAATGCGACTAATCCGCAGACCATTACGATTCTCAGAAAGATCATGATGGACTGGGGCTACAAGGCTCAGAGGATCGCCCACGATTTGCTCAAGCGTCTCGCCAAGACGCAGACTGCGCGGCCCCCGGCAACCGTCGGACAGCCGGCAATTCGTGAGCAGGTCATTCACTTTGTGAATAAAAAAATGCCTGGCAATCTGCCCAAGAAGACCGCCCGGGCGCTTTTGGATATTGAAGACTCCGCATTTGTACCGATCATCCGCAATCCCAGTGCGACCACCAGCGAAAGCGAGGCGGTATTTTATTTTCCGGGCTGCGGCTCGGAGCGGCTTTTCTCGCAAGTGGGCTTAGCCACTCAGGCTATGCTTTGGCATGTCGGTGTTCAGACTGTGTTACCGCCGGGTTACCTCTGCTGTGGCTATCCGCAGCGGGGCGCGGGCCAGTTTGATAAAGCCGAGAGAATCATCACTGATAACCGAGTGCTTTTTCATCGTGTCGCCAACACGCTTAATTATCTAGATATTAAAACCGTGGTGGTGTCCTGCGGCACTTGCTATGACCAGCTCGCAGGCTATGAATTTGAAAAGATTTTTCCGGGCTGCCGTATTGTCGATATCCACGAATTTCT
>RFRK01000155.1 GCA_009924525.1 Betaproteobacteria bacterium | reverse complement strand
GATTTACTCATCTTCTGGCCTTCGGCATCACGCACCAGAGCATGGACATAGACATGATGAAAGGGCACCTTGCCTGTGAAATGGCAGGTCATCATCACCATCCGTGCGACCCAGAAAAAGATGATGTCAAAGCCTGTGACCAAAACACTGGAGGGTAAAAACTGTTCAAGAGCCTTTCGGATTTTAGGGGTGTTGGTTGCCTGATCCCAGACCTGATCGGGATCCGCTAAGGTTGAAAAGGGCACAAGTGCAGATGAAAACCAGGTATCCAAGACATCCGCATCACGCACTAAGCCGCCACTCCAGCCTGCGGCCTGGGCCTTCGCTTGGGCCTCTGCATCGCTGCGGGCAACAAAGACCGTGCCATCGTGGATAGGCTGGCCCTGGCCGTCGGCTTTATACCAGGCGGGAATCTGATGGCCCCACCAGAGCTGTCGCGAAATGCACCAGTCTTGAATGTTGTCCAACCAATGCCGATAGGTTGAAGTCCAGTTCTCGGGAACAAACTTCACCTCCCCTGAATCCACCACTTCGAGTGCCCGCTGGGCAATGCTTTTGCCCGGTGTGAAGGTGCCCTCAGGGGCGGGCTTACTCATGGCAACAAACCACTGGTCGGTGAGCATCGGCTCGATGATGGCGTTGGTGCGATCACCACGCGGCACCATCAGCTTGTGCTTTTTAGTCTCAACCAGCAGGCCCTGCGCCTCGAGATCGGCGAGAATCTTTTTGCGGGCCTCAAAGCGATCGAGGCCCCGATAGGCGGCGGGCGCATGCTCATTGATGCGGGCATCCAGGGTCATGATGCTGATCTTCTCTAAGCCATGCCGCTCGCCCAAGGCATAGTCATTGAAATCATGCGCTGGGGTGATTTTCACGCAGCCCGTGCCAAAGGCTGGATCAACATAGTCATCAGCAATAATCGGCAACGATCTGCCTACGAGTGGCAACTTCAGTGCCTTGCCAATCAGGTGGCGATAACGCTCATCTTCGGGATTTACTGCAACGGCGACATCGCCCAGCATGGTCTCGGGCCGGGTGGTGGCAACAATCAAGCCCTGACTTCCATCGGAAAGTGGATAGTGAATCGACCACAAAAATCCATCTTCTTCTTCGCTCACTACTTCTAAATCGGAGACTGCGGTCAGCAGCTTGGGATCCCAATTGACGAGCCGCTTGCCGCGATAGATCAGGCCCTGCTCAAAAAGTGTCACAAAGACCTCTTTGACAACATCAGAGCACTGGGCATTCATGGTGAAGTACTCGAGATCCCAGTCACAGCTTGCTGCGAGCCTGCGCATCTGGCCGGTGATGGTCGAGCCCGAGTGTTCCTTCCATTCCCAGACCTTTTTAATGAAGTCTTCGCGGCCTAGGTCATGGCGGGAGATGCCTTTGGCATCGAGCTGGCGCTCCACCACGATTTGTGTGGCAATGCCGGCATGATCAGTGCCGGGAAGCCAAAGCGTGTTATCGCCCTTCATCCGATGCCAACGGGTGAGCGTATCCATGAGCGTCTGGTTAAAAGCATGGCCCATATGTAGGGTGCCCGTGACATTGGGCGGGGGCAGCTGAATCGAGAAGGCCGCGCGCTGGGCTTCATTACCTGCACGATAAAGCCCGCGGGATTCCCACTCGGGGCCCCAACGTTTTTCAATCTCTGCAGGTTCAAATGATTTAGCCAGCTCGGTCATGATGATTTTTTCGCAAGGTCGAAGTTATTGATTGCGTAGCCGCGATCACGATAAAAGCTAAAGCGCTCACGAGCCTTGGCGCGATCGGCATCGTCGGTCGATACCACTTCAAATAGCCGGGCGTAGCGCGCGAAAAAAGGCGGTGGCGCATCGTCGAGATTGAGCAGCAGGCTATGGACATCGAGTTTGATGTCTTCATCGGTGAGCAGAATCGGCGAGTCTTGGGCCTCGGGCAGGGCGACATGGGCATGCGGAATGAATTCTTCAGGCCACAGGCTCCAGAGGAGATCGTCAAAGTGATCTAGTCGCGGCCGTTCGCTGCAAAACACAACCAGAGGCGATTCTACCTTCGCTTGGCCGGAGTTCAGAATCTTTCGCGTCAGCCGGCAGGCGTATTCGAGGCGGTCAGGCGTATTGAAGTGAAAATCAATCGAGGTCATGGCCCGGCCGCATTGCGCCTTACTCCAGGCCGTTCTTTAGATATTCCACCAGCAGAGAGACTGGCCGGCCTGTGGCGCCCTTGGCTGCACCGGATTTCCATGCGGTGCCAGCAATATCCAGGTGGGCCCAGCGATAGGCCTTGGTAAAGCGCCATAAAAAGCAGGCGGCCGTGACGCTTCCAGCGGCCCGGCCACCCACATTGGCCATATCGGCAAAGGGTGACTTTAAGAGCTCTTGGTACTCCTCTTGTAGAGGCATACGCCAGGCGGGATCTTGGGCATCCTGGCCGGCCTTAATCAGCGCATCAGCGAGTTGATCATCGGCGGTGAAAAGCCCCGTGTTAACTGCGCCAAGCGCGATCACGCATGCGCCAGTCAGCGTGGCGATATCGACCACCGAAGCGGGCTTAAATTTTTCGACATAAGTTAATGCATCACACAGGATCAGGCGGCCTTCGGCATCGGTATTCAGAATCTCGACAGTCTGGCCCGACATCGAAGTCACGATGTCACCTGGACGTGTCGCGGTGCCGCTTGGCATATTTTCACAGGTGGGGATCACGCCAATCACATTCCGCTTTAAGCCCATCTCGGCAATCGCACGCATCACGCCGAGTACCGTAGCAGCGCCCGACATGTCGTATTTCATTTCATCCATGTCGGCAGCAGGCTTTAACGAGATACCACCCGTGTCGAAGGTAATGCCCTTGCCAACCAATACATGGGGCGCATCTTTAGTGGTCGCGCCGTGATGCTGAAGCACGATGAATTGCGGCGGCTGGGCCGAGCCCTGGGCCACGGCAAGCAAAGCGCCCATGCCAAGTTTTTCCATCGCAGCCCGATCCAGGACTTCAATCTTCAGCCTGAATTCACGGGCCAACGTACGGGCCTGGTTGGCTAAAAACGTGGGCGTGCAAATGTTTGGTGGCAGATTGGCGAGGTCTTTGGTGAGCTGAAGGCCATTGGCTAAGGCCTGGGCGTCTTCAATGACCTTAGGCGCCTCGGTGGGGCGCATATCGCCAGGTAGCAGCATCTCGAGATGGCTGATGCCTTCCGGGGTAGGCTTTGCGGATTTGGTTTTTGTGGCGCCCTCGGTGTGATTACCGTCTTTTTTGGTTTTAAAGCGCTCAAAGCGATAGCCGCACTCACGCACAGTGGCAACATGGGCTGTGACTCGCCAGGCGCCTGAGCGCTCACCGGACTTTGCTTTTACCGGCACATCGGTCAGAAAGGAGGCGATGCGTTTGATGCCTTTTGAGCC
>RFRK01000154.1 GCA_009924525.1 Betaproteobacteria bacterium | reverse complement strand
GAGTGTGGGTGCCAATCGACCGTCCTTGCCTTTGACTGCCCACTCGCGGGCCTGGGCGATTGCATCACTAACAGCCTTCACATCATGGCCGTCGATCGGGCCCAAGACATGCCAGCCGTAAGCGAGAAAACGCTGTCGTGTGTCGTCACGGAACCAGGCATCCACCTGGCCATCAATCGAGATGCCGTTATCGTCATAAAGGGCAATCAGCTTAGAGAGGCCCCAGACACCCGCCAATGCGCAGGCCTCATGGGAGATCCCCTCCATCAGGCATCCATCACCTAAAAAAGCGTAGGTGAAGTGATCGACCAGATCAAAGCCGGGCTGATTAAATTGGGCGGCGAGCAGTCGCTCAGCTAATGCCATGCCCACGGCGTTGCTGATGCCTTGGCCAAGCGGTCCAGTGGTGGTCTCAACACCCGGCGTGATTCCCACCTCCGGGTGGCCGGGGGTCTTAGAATGCAGCTGGCGAAAGCGCTTTAACTCATCGATCGATAAGTCATAGCCCGCAAGATGCAGCAGACTATAGAGCAGCATCGAACCATGGCCGTTAGAGACGACAAACCGATCCCGATCTGCCCAATGTGGATTGCCAGGGTTGTGTTTGAGGTGGCAGGACCATAAGGCTAACGCCATCTCGGCCATGCCCATGGGCATGCCAGGGTGGCCAGAATTGGCCTTCTGCACAGCATCCATAGAAAGGGCCCGAATTGCATTGGCCATTCGAGCAGACTGCAGGGGGAGATCGCGGGCGGAAAATTGCATGAGAGAGCCTTTCAGGTGTAAGTTTAACCGGCCCGCCTCCCCTACCTACCGACCCGTGCACCCCCGCCTTCTCTGTGCAGACCTCGCCTGCGGCCTGCTTGCGCTTGACGCAGAAAACAGTCACCACCTCGCCGTCGTGCTGCGCGCCCGTGTCGGTGACCGTATCGTGATTTTTGATGGTCAAGGCCGGGAGGGACAGGGCCTCCTACGCGCTGCCGACAAGACAAAAGCGATCGTAGAAATTGAGTCCATAAAGACCATCAGCCGAGAATCTCCACTGCAGATCACTGTGCTGCAGGCCCTGTGCACGGGAGACAAGATGGACTGGGTCGTGCAGAAATCCACCGAGCTGGGCGCAGCCCGGATCATTCCCGTGGCGGCAGCGCGCAGCGTGCTGAAACTTGAACCGGCCCGTGCGTTAAAACGTGTTGAGCACTGGCGTGCGATTGCCCAGGCGGCAGCCGCGCAATCGGGCCGCACCGTTGTTCCAAGTCTTTCATGTGTAATGTCTTTTCGTGAGGCTCTTGATAACTGGAAAAAGTCTGAGTCTCCAAAGACCGGTTGGCTCTTGGACCCGTTTGCTGATGAACGCTTATCGATAGCAACCATGCAGGGCCCGATCGCCATCTGGATTGGGCCCGAGGCAGGCTGGACCGATGAAGAGGAGCAGATGGCCAAGGCCGCGGGAATTCGAGGCCTTCAACTCGGGCCGCGGATTTTGCGCACTGAGACTGCTGCCGCTGTCGCACTCACAGCGCTTGCGATGAAGAGCGGCGAGTTCTAGGGCCTAGCCAAGCAGGCCAAAACCGCCAATCAGCGCACCAAGAAGAATCATCACAAGCGGCGGCACACGCGTCACTGCGACCAGCACCGCACTCACAAGCACCACAGCCAGCACGCTGAGTTCGCCCCACCACTGCTCTGACAGAATCCATGCCGTGGCCAGCATCAAGGCGATGACTACCGGCGCCAACCCTTGCCGAAGGGCCCGCATCCACAACGTATCGCCATGATGATGGGCAACGCGATTCACTACGAGGGTTAACGCCGCCGACGGCGTCATGATACCGACGGTGGTTGCCAGCGCGCCCATTGGCCCCATTGCCTGCCACCCCAGCACCGTGACAAACAAAATATTCGGGCCGGGGGCCGACTGAGCGATTGCCAGTGAGGCTGTGAAATTTACATCGGTCAGCAAACCAGTCTCAGTGACCATATAGCGATGCATCTCGGGTGCGAGTGTGATTGCGCCGCCCGTCGCCAGAAGCGACAACATTAGAAAATGAATGAACAGATCTAAAAACATCGGTTGCGGACTCGATCGCGATTACAAACGCCGCAGCTGCCACCAACGCAGGCCGACCGCAGGCAGACCAAGGGCGAGCAGCACCATACCCAGCGGCTTGTGCAAAATCGCCACCAATAAAAACACTGCTGCGCCAATCAGCCATCCCGCACGAAAATGGCCCTGGGTTCGCGCCAGCCGCAGGCCCATGCCAGCAATCATGCCGACTGAGACTGCGCTCATACCCAAAAGAATACGGCGTGTGATCTCTAGCTCAGCAGTAAACTGATACAGCACCGCTAGGATCAGCACAATGATCGTTGGAAAAAGCATCATGCCGGCGAATGCTGCCGCAGCCCCGCGCGGGCCGAGAAACCGATCGCCCACCATCAGCGATAAATTCACAATATTCGGGCCCGGCAGGGTCTGGGCAATGGCCAGAGCCTCAACAAAATCTTTGGGCGTCATCCATCGGCGATCGTGCACCAGAACGCGTTCCGCGATGGGCAATACGCCGCCGAAGCCCTGAAGGGCCATGCGGGTAAACGTCCAAAATAAATCCGAAAGTGAGCGAGGAGCTTCAGTCACGCGCGCGCGTTGGCATCCAGCACAGTGAGCGCCGTCATATTCACAATCCGGCGCACGGTTGCCGATGAAGTCAGAATCGCCGCAGCCGCCTTACAGCCCAGCAGCACCGGGCCAATCGCGATGCCGTTTCCTGCAGCAATCTTCAGCAGGTTGTAGGAGATATTGGCAGCATCAATACTCGGGCAGACCAAAAGATTGGCCTCACCCACCAGCGTTGAGCGCGGCATGATGTGCCGACGCAATTCCGCATCCAGGGCGATATCGCCGTGCATCTCGCCATCGATATTGATCCCTGGCGCGCGGGCACGAACCAACTCCAGCACTTGCCGCATTTTCTCGGCAGAGGCGACCGTACTGCTGCCAAAGTTTGAGTGTGAAAGTAGCGCAATCCGCGGTGTGATCCCGATGCGTCGCATCTCCTCTGCGGCCATTAGGGTAATTTCGGCGAGCTCTTCGGCACTTGGATCGGCGTTAACGTGGGTATCGACAATCGCTACTGAGCGCTTGGGCAGTATCAAGAGATTCATCGCCGCGTAGCAGCTCACATCGGGCCTTCGGCCTAAGACCTGATCAACATAGTGCAGGTGCAGGGCGTGGCTACCAAATGTGCCGCAGATCATCCCGTCAGCTTCACCGAGATGCATCATCATTGCCCCGATCAGGGTATGACGGCGGCGCATCTCCAGCTTGGCGTACTGCTCAGTGACACCTTTACGCTCGGTCATGCGGTGATAAGTCTCCCAATACTGGCG
>RFRK01000153.1 GCA_009924525.1 Betaproteobacteria bacterium | reverse complement strand
CCGGCACGGCAAGAATGATTACCAGCCGAAGTCCCCAGTCGATGAGTCGATTGATTTCCTGGGCGTTACTTTCGCTATTGGCCCGGGTCAGGCTGGGCAGCAGGACCGTGCCCAATGCGACACCCAAAAGTGCTGTGGGAAATTCCATTAAGCGGTCAGCAAAGGAAAGCCAAGAGACACTTCCTGCTTCGAGTCGCGCGGCAATGTGCGTGTTAACCTGATTTGGGCGACTGAAACTGCAAATGTGGCTGGCACCATCAGGGTCAGCACCCTGCGCACTGATGGATCGCGCCATGCGGCTGTAATTGACCACGAAGCGGACGTGTTTCGGGCCGTGCTTTTGGTCTGGCCTCCTTTTTCGTGATCAATTGCTTTTTTCAGCGCGACCACCATCAGACACAGCTGCGCGATACCTCCCGCAATGACTGCGATCGCCAGGGCCCAGATGGGCTCTTCCAGATGGGGTGAAAGGAAAACGGCCGAGCCGATAAAGCAGAGATTCAGCAGCACCGGCGCAAAGGCGGGGGCTTTGAATTTGGACCAGGTGTTGAGCACCCCAGAGGCCAGTGCCACCAGAGAGATCATCAGGATGTAGGGAAACATCCAGCGGGTGAGCATGACTGAGAGCTCAAAGGTCTCCGCATCACCCCCGAACCCTCCAGACATGATCCAGACTAAGAGTGGTGCACCGATGATCGCCACCAGGCAGACTAGCGCGAGGATGGCAGTGAGTAGCACTGCGCATCGCTGGGCCAGCTGCAGGGCCTGTGCCTCCCCCTGCTCGGCCTTTATTTTGCCCAGCACGGGTACGAAGGCCTGAGAGAAGGCCCCTTCCGCAAATAGGCGCCTGAGAAGATTGGGCAGCCGAAAGGCCACAAAAAAGGCGTCCGTTTGGCTTCCTGCCCCGAAGTAGGCGGCGGTGAGGGTCTCCCGAACCAATCCCGTAATACGGGAAAGAAGGGTCAGCCCGCTAATGGCTGCGGCGGTCTTGAGCAGATTCATGTTCGGCGCTATAGTTTAGGGCTTTTCCCGAAAAACATAAGGAATTTCAACGACATGGCTAACTCCGCCTCCGCCCGAAAGAGCGCCCGCCAAGCGGCCGCACGGCGTCTTTTAAATGCTGGGCTTCGCTCGGAATATCGCAGTGCCGTGAAGTCGGTACGCAAAGCCGTTGCCACGGGTGACGCCAAGGCAGCCTCTCAGGCCCTGCGCTCCGCCACGAGCACCATTGACCGCATTGCCGACAAAAAGATTGTTCACAAAAACAAGGCCTCGCGTCATAAGAGCCGTTTGGCTGCCGCTGTGAAGTCGATTGCAGTGCGCTAGTTGTTAGCTCGTAGTTGATTCGGCCAAAAGCCCACCGATTGGTGGGCTTTTTGTGGAGGGGCCGCAACGTCGATGAGGGCTCAGCCTAATTCGATGTCATAAGCATCAGCCGGAACGCCGATAGCGACTCGTCGCCGATTTATATACTGTTTATTTTTACAGTAATAAAAGGCCTCTTCGATGCGAGCCCAGCCTTCCGAACTTTCTCGAGACATTTGTAACTGTTTTTTAGTTACAATTCAGACTAACGCTCTTTTCTTGCCATGACTAAGCAAGCGAAAGCTTTGGCGCGGTTGATGGGGTCGCCAACACCATCAACCATTAAGTGGGATGAATTAAAAAGTGTCTTGGAGCACCTTGGGTACGTCATGATTTCTGGAGCTGGATCGAGACGAAAATTTTTTCATGCAAAGAAAAATGACCTGATCATTTGTCACGCACCCCATCCCTCCCCGGAAGTTGACAAGGGGTGTATCGCCGATGTGGTGGAGCACCTGAAAAACAATGGTTTTATGTGAGAGAGGCAATGGATATCCTGAAATATAAAGACTACGAGGGTACAGCTGAGATCGATATGAAGCGCGCAATCTGCCGCGGAAAGATTCTTTTCATTAATGACCTTGTGACCTACGAGGCTCAAACACCTGCCGAACTACAGGCTGCGTTTAATGCAGCGGTCGACGATTATCTTCAGACTTGTAAATCTCTGGGCAGGCAGCCTCAAAAATCACTAAAAGGGCAATTTAATGTCCGAATGCCTCCCGCGTTGCATAAAGCCGCAGCGGTTCGCGCCGCCGAAGAGAATGCATCACTTAATGATGTCGTAGTTAGGGCAGTAGACGCTTTTTTGAGCGTCCCTGCGCCCCAGAAGTCTCGTCAGCGGGCAGCTTAGATGAAGGGTTTATCGAGTTGGCCGAACACCAAAAAGCGCAGTACCGATCCGCACCATGGTGGCCGCCTGCGGCAGAGACTCCGCGATCGCGGCCTCTAGGTCGGCCGACATTCCCATTGAAAGCGTATCGAAGTGGGCCTGCTGTGGCGCGGGCAGCGCCACACGGATTTCTTGAAAGAGTCGAGTCAGTTCCGCAAAGCGGCTGCGCTGTAGTGCTTCATCTTCTGTGGGTTCAGGAATCGCCATCAGCCCGCGCAGCGTGAGATTGGGCAGGCTGGCGATAGAGAGCGCTAAGGCGGATGCTTCGCTTGGCATTACTCCGCTTTTTGAGTTCTCCCCGCTAACATTAACCTGCACGCAGACTTGAAGGGGCTTTGCGCCCGGCGGCCGCTGCTCCGATAGCCGCCTTGCGATCTTCTCCCGATCCACAGAGTGCATCCAATCAAAGTGTTCGGCGACTTCTTTGGTTTTATTGCTTTGAAGCGGACCGATGAAGTGCCACTCCAGCGACCGACGGTGGGCAATCAGTTGCTGGATTTTCTCTACACCCTCTTGCACATAGTTTTCGCCGAATGCGTGCAGGCCAGCAGCCAGCGCCTCCTTCACTGAGGACGCAGGGAAGGTTTTGCTGACTGCAAGAATTTTGATTTGCTCAGGGTGTTTGCCGTACTGATTACAGGCAGTATCAATCCGCGCCTTCAGCGCTGCTATCCGCTCTGTAAAAGAGTTTGATTCCTCGGCCTGAGACATTAAGAAATCTCTTTGTCGCGTTCGCGATTTGATCCCGACACCATATCAAATCGCATCCAGCGGCATTCAATATCGCCATTAAATACCGGAACACGCCGGCTGGCTTTAAGCCGCATGCCGGAATCTAACTTTAAATTATCGGAAAGAATCCAGGCCTGCCAGCCTGCGAAGTGTTTCTTTAGTGCCTCGCCTAATCCACGCTCAAAGGCGGCGGCCTCACCTGGCTGCTCAAGCCGCTTGCCATACGGGGGGTTAGCGACCAAAAGACCTGAGGCTGCGATTGGCTTGATCTGATCCATGGCACCTGTGATCCATTGGATCGCGGCTGCTGCCTGCGTCGGGAGTGCCCGCTGGGCATTGCCTTGGGCTACTTGAAGCATGCCCGGGTCGATGTCGCTGCCTTGCATGGTGGGGACTGAGATCCCGCTACGAGCAGCGGCTGCGTGTTGCGTAAGCCCCGCAGTGATGCGATCAATCGCTTCCTT
>RFRK01000152.1 GCA_009924525.1 Betaproteobacteria bacterium | reverse complement strand
CGCATCCCAAGAACCAAGATCGCTCCAGCCAGCATCGAGCGCCACCACATGAATGGGGAACTGACTGCCCGGGCAATGCTCCATCACCGCGTAATCCACCGACTCGGCCGGCACCGCGGCAAACTCTGACTTGCCCGGCCGAATAAACGATCCATCGACTGACCGCTTTTCCCAAGCCGCCCTCGTGGCCGCTAGGACATCAGGCCGAAAAACTTCAATCGCTGAGAGCCACACAGAAGCCTTCAGCACAAACATACCGGCATTCCAGAGATAGTCGCCCTCGCTGAGATAACGCTGAGCGGTCTCTTGATCTGGTTTTTCAACAAATCGCGCAACCGACTGGATTTCAGCCCCGCCACCCGGGGCAGTCTGGATATACCCATAACCTGTCTCTGCTGATGTTGGGCTGACACCAAGAATCACAATCGATCCCGATTGGGCAGCGGTAATCGCCTGATGGATTGCTGAGGCGAACTTCTTCGGATCCTGAACCGTTTGATCCGCCGGTGTGACCACCAACACCGGATCATCACCCGACTGCATTGAGGCCAACGCCGCAAGGGTCAGGGCCGGGGCGGTGTTGCGCGCAACCGGCTCGAGCACCATCTGGCCTGACAGGCCTACCTCACGAAGCTGCTCAGTTGCCAAAAATCGGTGGTCTTCGCCCGCCACGATCATGGGCTCCCCGACCCTCTGGCCAGCGCCCTCAATCGAAGATAGCCTGCGAGCCGCCTGCTGAAAAAGACTCTCCTCGCCAGTAAGGCAGAGAAACTGCTTGGGAAAGCCCGTTCGCGACAGGGGCCAGAGGCGCGTGCCCGACCCACCGCAAAGAATCACGGGCTGAATAGCACTTTTATGGTTGACGTGTTGATTCACAAAATGACTCTAACAAAAATCACTAATTCCAGCCCAGTTGCACCACCAACGCAATCCACATCGGCATGCCCACATAGTTATTCGCCCGAAAAGCGGCAAAGCAGTCATCGCGATCGCGGGTGCGAATGCGCCAAGTCAGATAAACACAAAACCCTGCAGTCACAAATAACCCCAGCCAATACATCCAGCTGCTGCCCGGACCGGGAAGCGACTGCCCAACCACCAGCATGCAGGCCAGAAACAACACATACGACACGGCAACCGCAATCACATCAAACTGCCCAAAGCTAATCGCACTGCTGCGAATGCCCAGCTTTAAGTCATCATCACGATCAACCATGGCATAAATGGTGTCGTAGGCCATAGTCCAGAAAAAATTCCCAATAAACAGCATCCACGCCACCGCCGGTACCTGGCCCTGGGTATCGGCAAACGCCGTCGGAATACCGAAACTAAACGCGATCCCAAGCATGGCCTGCGGAATCGCAAAAAATCGTTTGAAGTAGGGATAGACCACCGCGACAAATAGCGCGGTAAATGCATATTGAATCGCCAGATCATTTAAAAAAAGCAGCAAAAGCGCAGCGCCTGCCAGCAATACCACCGCCACAGCGATGGCCTCCCAGAGGTAGACCTTGCCAGCAGTCAGCACCCGATCACGGGTACGTTTGACCTTGGCATCAAACTTTCGGTCAGCGATATCGTTAATCACACAGCCCGCAGAGCGCATCAGAAACGTGCCCAGCACAAACACAATCAGCCGAGAGATCTCCGGGAATCCATCTGCCGCAAGCCATAAGGCCCAGAGCGTGGGCCAAAGCAGCAGCAGCGTGCCGATTGGCTTATCGAATCGCGCAAGCCGGCTATAAAGACTGAGCCGATACTTAAGTAGCGGCAAGGCGAGCGTTGACATATCGGCTCACACCCTCTTGCACATTCAGAAATTTTGCCTTGTAGCCTGCGGCCCGCAGCCGCGTGAGATCGGCCTGCGTGTGGCTCTGATACTTACCCTTTAATGCCTCTGGAAAAGGGATGTATTCAATTTTCTTTTGCTTAACCAGCTCGGCTACTGATGCCTTCTTGCCCTCCAGGGTGTTGATCACCGCCTGGGCGACTTCGTTAAAAGTCTGGGCGCGGCCCGAGCCGAGATTGAATATTCCGCTCTGACTTGCGCCTGAAAGTGCCTTATCTAGGAAAAATAAATTGACCCGGGCGACATCCTCGACTGCCACAAAATCCCGCTGCTGATGGCCGGCCTTCCAGCCATCGTATCCAGCAAAAAGCTTGACCCGGCCCTCGGCGCGATATTGATTGAAATGATGAAAGGCAACCGATGCCATGCGGCCTTTGTGCTGCTCACGCATGCCGTAGACATTGAAATAACGAAATCCCACCACTGGCGCGGTCAGCCGGCTGGCCGTGCGCGGCCCACTGAGAAGCGGGCGGACGGTCTGATCAAATAAAAACTTCGAGTAGCCATAAATATTCAGCGGTGCCTCGCAGCTGCGCTCCTCTCGAAAGCGGGTGCTTGCGCCATAGACGGCTGCAGAAGATGCATACAGAAACGGAATGCGATGCTGCTGGGCCCAGCCCAAAAGCACCCGCGAATACCGAAAGTTGTTATCCATCATGAATCGGCCATCGGTCTCCATGGTGTCCGAGCAGGCACCCTGATGCAGGATGGCCGTAATCCGCTTACCGGAAAAGCCGGACTCTACGCGATCGATAAAGTCATCCTTATCCAGATAGTCCTCGATCTCACAATCCACCAGATTTTTAAATTTATCGGCATCAGTGAAGTCATCCACTGCAATGATGCTGCGCTCGCCCAGCTGGTTTAGCGCAGACACCAGATTGCTGCCCACAAAGCCTGCGGCGCCTGTCACGATAATGGTCATGGGCTTATTTCCTTAAAAAGTTCATCGGCAGTCACGGTGGCAGTACCCAGCTTGCCCACCACAATGCCACCCGCGCGATTGGCAATCTCCATCGCCTCTTGAACTGCCGCGCCAGTCGACATCGCCACTGCCAGTGTTGCAATGACTGTATCGCCTGCACCACTGACATCAAAGACCTCGCGGGCCTGGGCTGCAACATGGCAGCGCAGCGGCGCTCCCTGTGATTCGGTGTAAAGCGTCATGCCCTCTTCTGAGCGGGTCACGAGTAAATGCTGAATAGCCAATTTCTCACGCAGTCGATGCGCTTTCTCAGTCATCTCGGACTCGGTCTGCCAGCGGCCCACGACCTGCATAAATTCGCTGCGATTTGGTGTGAGCATGGTGGCGCCCTGATACCGGCTGTATTCATCGCCTTTTGGATCTACTAGGGTCATCACACCGCGCGCTTTGGCCGCTGCAATCATTTCTTGAATGTGCAGCAGGCCCCCCTTGCCATAGTCAGAGAGCACAACCGCCTGAACTTCAGGCAAGAGCGCATTGAATTGATCACGCTTTTCCAATAAAACTTCATGGTCGGGCAGTGATTCAAAATCCGCCCGCAGCAGCTGTTGCTGTCTGCCGATTACACGCAGCTTTACTGTTGTCCTGGCCTGGGCATCATCAAAGACCTGATCCTGTATGCCAGA
>RFRK01000151.1 GCA_009924525.1 Betaproteobacteria bacterium | reverse complement strand
CCCAGCAGCACCGGGCCAATCGCAATGCCGTTTCCGGCGGCAATCTTCAGCAGGTTATAAGAGATATTCGCGGCATCAATACTCGGACACACTAATAAATTTGCTTCGCCCACCAGTGTTGAGCGCGGCATGATGTGCCGACGTAATTCCGCATCCAGCGCGATATCGCCGTGCATCTCGCCATCGATATTGATCCCCGGCGCGCGGGCGCGGACCAACTCCAGCACCTGCCGCATTTTCTCGGCAGAAGCGACCGTGCTGCTGCCAAAGTTTGAGTGTGACAGCAGAGCAATCCGCGGTGTGATGCCAATGCGTCGCATTTCCTCTGCCGCCATCAAGGTAATTTCAGCAAGCTCTTCGGCACTCGGGTCGGCGTTCACATGGGTATCGACAATCGCCACTGAGCGCTTGGGAAGGATGAGAAGATTCATCGCCGCATAGCAGCTGACATCCGGCCTGCGGCCCAAGACCTGATCAACATAGTGCAGATGCAAGGCGTGGCTACCAAAAGTGCCGCAGATCATGCCGTCGGCCTCACCCAAATGCATCATCATCGCCCCGATTAGGGTATGACGCCGACGCATCTCGAGCTTAGCGTACTGCTCAGTGACACCTTTACGCTCGGTCATGCGGTGATAAGTCTCCCAATACTGGCGGTAGCGCCGATCGGATTCCGGATTGACCAAATCAAAGTCCACCCCTGCACGAATCCGCAGCCCAAAGCGCTCGATTCGGCTCTCCATGACTGAGGGTCGGCCCACAAGAATCGGCCGAGCCAGGCCCTCATCCACCACCACCTGAACCGCACGTAGTACACGCTCTTCTTCGCCCTCGGCATAAACGATGCGATTTTTTGTAGCCCGTTTCGCAGCCGCAAAAATCGGCTTCATGAAGTTGCCAGAGTGGTAAACAAATTCTTGCAGTCGATCGACATAGGCATCGAGATCGGCGATGGGCCTTGTAGCCACACCGCTTTCAGCAGCCGCCTTAGCCACTGCAGGCGCAATCTTCACAATCAGCCGGGGATCAAAAGGCTTTGGGATAAGGTATTCAGGGCCAAAGGACAGCGACCCGCTGCCGTAGGCGGCCGATACGACCTCGCTTTGTTCGGCGCGTGCGAGTTCCGCAACCGCATGGACCGCGGCGAGCTCCATTGCACGGGTAATCGTAGTTGCGCCCGAATCCAAGGCAGCACCGCGGAAAATAAAAGGAAAGCACAGCACGTTATTCACCTGGTTCGGATAGTCGGTGCGGCCAGTCGCAACAATTGCATCATCGCGAACGGCTTTTACATCTTCGGGAAGAATCTCGGGATCAGGATTGGCCAGCGCAAAGATCAATGGCTTGGCGGCCATTTTCGCAACCATCTCTTTTTTCAGCACTCCGGCTGCAGAAAGGCCAAGAAATACATCAGCCCCTTCGATCACATCGGCAAGCGTGCGGGCATCGGTTTTCTGCACAAAACGATCTTTTTCTGGATCCATAAGCTCTTTGCGGCCCTCGTAGACCACGCCCGCCAGATCGGTGACCCAGATGTTTTCTTTCGGCAGTCCCAAGTCCAGTAACAGATCTAAACAGGCAAGCGCTGCGGCGCCGGCGCCCGACACTACGAGCTTGACCTTTTTAATGTCTTTGCCCACCACCGTTAGGCCATTGACCAGCGCAGCGCCCACCACGATGGCAGTGCCATGCTGGTCATCGTGAAAGACGGGGATCTTCATCCGCTCGCGCAGCTTGCGCTCAACATAAAAACAATCCGGCGCCTTGATGTCTTCAAGATTAACGCCGCCAAAAGTCGGCTCGAGAGCCGCGACAATATCGACTAGACGGTCCAGATTGGTCTCATTGACCTCGAGATCAAAAACATCAATGCCTGCAAACTTCTTAAAAAGAACGCCTTTTCCTTCCATGACAGGCTTAGCTGCCAGCGGGCCGATATTTCCCAGGCCGAGCACTGCGGTGCCATTGGTAATCACCGCGACTAGATTGCCGCGCGATGTGTAGCGGAATGCATTGGCGGGATCTTTCACAATCTCCTCGCAGGCCGCAGCTACGCCCGGGGAATAGGCCAATGCAAGATCACGCTGATTAACCAGCTGCTTGGTAGGCGTGACTGAAATTTTTCCTGGACTACCGCTCTCGTGATACTCGAGCGCCTGCTGTCTGAGTTGCGGATCCATAGTCTCCCCCGAGCCGATTTTTATAAAATCAAATTATCCCATGCAGCCTACAAAACACTATGCAATCGCAATCGCGATCACTTCTGAAATGTGTTTTGCGCTGCGGCGGGCGCCATCGCGAATCTGATGCCGGCACGAAAAACCATCGGCCACGACCCAAGCATCTTCGGGCATGCTGCGGATTGCCGGCAATAAACTGGCCTCGGCCATTGCCAATGAGAGCTGCAGATGCTGGGCCTCGTAGCCAAAGCTGCCCGCCATGCCACAGCAGCTGCTCTCAATCAGCTGCGGCTTGCTTCCCAAGGACTCAAGGGCAGCGATCGTTGCAGACATCGCCCCCATCGCCTTCTGATGGCAGTGTCCATGGACCCAGACTGCTGGCAGCGGCTTGGCAGACGATGCATTCCATCGCTGCCGACCATGCTGCATCCACCATTCCTCAAAGAGCATCGCCTGAGATGCAAGCGCTTGAGCTGGCTGACCCAGGCCCAGCGCCTGCCACTCATCGCGCATGCCTAGGATGCACGAGGGCTCAAGACCCACCACCGGCACACCACGCGCAAGGGCGGGTGCAAGCGCCGCCAAGGTCTGCTGCGCAAGCCCGCGGGCCTCTTCGATCATGCCCACCGAAAGATGGGTTCGGCCGCAGCATAAAGGTGTTGCAGACGCTGCCCCCGAAATCGCTACGCGAAAACCGAGTTGATGCATCACTGCAAGAGCTGCATGCAGATGCTCGGGCTCATAGGCATTGTTAAATGTATCTGCCCAAAGCACCACATCACAATCAGTGAGATCGGCCCTTAATGCGCGGGTGAGATTTTTCGCGAAAGTATCCTGCCGCCATTTCGGCAGCGTGCGCTCCGCAGCGATGCCGAACCATTTCTCACCCAACACGCGCAGCATGCCGCTGTGATTACGAAGATTTAAAAGCCCGGCTGCCAATGGCGTCTTGGCCACCCGCTGCGCTAACGTCGGCAGGCCCGCAATCAGTCGGTCCTTTCTCGAAAATCCCGACCGCTTGCCATATTGATAAGCGGCCTCGATCTTCATGCGGGCCATGTCTACCCCAGTGGGGCACTCGCGCTTGCAGCCCTTACATCCAACACAGAGTTCCAAGGCATCACGAACAGCCACAGACGACCATGCCTCGGCACCGAGCTGGCCACTTAAGGCAAGCCGAAGCGTATTGGCACGGCCGCGAACAGAGTGCTGCTCATCACGGGTAACCCGAAAACTTGGGCACATCGTGCCGGCATCAAACTTTCTGCAATGGCCGTTGTTGTTACACATCTCAACCGCCTTG
>RFRK01000016.1 GCA_009924525.1 Betaproteobacteria bacterium | reverse complement strand
GGCCGCCTGAAGCAGACTTTGGATGGCCTGGTAATAGACCTGAGTCAGCGGTTCGAGATCTTTGATTGCAATGCGCTCATTGATCTGATGAATGGTCGCATTCGGTGGACCAAATTCAATGACTTCTCGGCAATGCTTTGCAATAAAGCGCCCATCTGATGTGCCGCCGGTAGTGGAGAGCTCTGGCGTAATACCGATGACCTGTTCGATGGCCCGACTGACGGTATCGCAGAGTCGGCCGGCCGCAGTGAGATAAGGGTCTCCGCCGAGAGTCCATTTCAGCTCGAATTTCAGTCCATATTTAGATAGCACCGACTCCAATCGACTGCGCAGGTCCTCGGGGGAGCTGACGCTTCCGAAGCGGAAATTAAATTGCGCGCGCAGCAGACCTGGGATGACATTGCTGGCCCCGGTGCCGGCGTTAAGGTTAGACACCTGCCAGGTGGTGGGGGGAAAGTATTGGTTGCCATCATCCCATCGAATCGCCGCCAATTCGGCGAGTGCGGGGGCGAACTCATGAATCGGATTGATCGCCATGTGGGGGTAGGCCACATGGCCCTGTTTTCCGAGAATAAGAAGGTCACCCGAGAGCGTGCCGCGCCGGCCGTTTTTGATCATATCGCCTAGCGTATTGACCGAGGTTGGCTCACCGACGATGCAGTAATCGAGAAGCTCGCCGCGATGTGCCAGTTCGCGAACCACTTGCACAGTGCCGTCGATTGCTGGGCCTTCCTCGTCGGAGGTAATGAGATAGGCAAGCCGTCCGCTGAAGCGGGGTGATTCGCTGACGAAACGCTCTGAGGCCACAACGAAGGCGGCCAGCGACGATTTCATATCCGAGGCGCCGCGGCCATAGAGCAAATCGTCATCGATTTCTGCTGAGAACGGGCCATATTTCCACTGCTCAAGGGGTCCAGGCGGGACGACATCGGTGTGGCCGGCCAACACAAGTGTGGGGCCGGGCTCACCGCCTTCCCGGACTGCCCAGAGATTCGTCACTTCACCGAATCGCAGAAATTCCGTTGAAAAGCCCAGCGGTGCAAGCCGACTCGCAATCAACTCACAGCAGCCGCTATCACGCGGTGTGACCGAGTCGCGCTGTATCAACGCCTGGGCGAGGCGAAGTGTGGGAGCGGTCATTTCGCAGCTTTCGGAAACAGGCTGCGATAGAGAGAATCAGAAAATCCAACCGACATTTTTTCTCCGACTTCAAGCACTGGCCGCTTCACTAGAAGCGGGTGGGCCAGCATGAGTTCTGATGCAGAGAGCTGATCATTAATTTGGGCCCGTAGGCCTGGATCGAGCTGTCTCCAGGTCATGCCACGGCGATTTAATAGCGCATCCCAGGGTAGGTGGGTGAGCCAGCGGTCCAGGGTGGCGGCATCCAGACCTGTCTTTTTTAGGTCGATGAATTCAATGCCGCAGTCGTGCTGGGTCAGCCAGGCGCGCGCGGCCCGGACTTGATCGCAATTGGTGATGCCGTAGAGCCGCACTCTCGGCTGGCCGTCGGCGCGCATGGCGGGGCTGATCATTTAGTCGCCGCGTAGCAGTTCATTAATGCCGGTCTTCGCACGGGTCTGGGCGTCAACGCGCTTGACGATTACTGCGCAGGCGAGTGAATAACGGCCATCGGCCGAGGGCAGGCTGCCAGGGACGACCACCGCACCCGAGGGCACACGGCCGTAAATAATTTCACCGGTCTCCCGATCGAAGATCTTGGTGGATTGGCCAATAAAGACTCCCATGGAGAGCACGGCATGGTCTTCAACAATGACGCCTTCGACGACCTCTGAGCGGGCACCGATGAAACAGTTATCGCCAATGATCGTGGGGTTGGCCTGCACGGGCTCCAAGACCCCGCCAATGCCCACGCCCCCGGAGAGATGCACGTTCTTGCCGATCTGGGCGCAGGATCCGACTGTGGCCCAAGTGTCGACCATGGTGCCCTCATCGACATAGGCGCCGATGTTGACGTAAGAGGGCATCAGCACCACGTTTTTGCCGATAAATGCGCCGCGCCGAGCTGCCGCTGGCGGCACGACCCGAAAGCCCCCCGCTTTAAAGTCAGCCTCAGAATAGCTAGTGAATTTCGGTGCAACCTTGTCATAGAAACGCAGCCCGCCGCAATCGAGGGGGCTGTTATCTCGAAGTCGGAAACTCAACAGCACCGCTTTTTTGATCCACTGGTGCGTGACCCATTCGGCATTTATTTTCTCGGCAACACGCAGCGTGCCGCGATCGAGGTGTTCGATCACCTCTTCCACTGCCGCCCGCACATCGGCAGGGGCGTTTGTAGGCGAGAACGCGGCTCGGTTTTCCCATGCGCCATCAATGGTGGAGAAGAGTTTTTGATGTTCTTGCTGAGAGGAGGTCATGGTCAGTAGATTTTCAAGAGGGGTCAAGGTGACGATGCTCAACGCATCGGTGATTGCGGCTCGAAACTCTGGAGTTGCACCGATGGCTGGGGCTTCCAGCCTCTGGCACGGTGTTCGGCGACGACCGTGGTGTAGATCCCCCCGCGAACATACCAGCGGGCCGTTAGGCGCATGAAACGCGGCGCCGCCGCCTTTACCATGTCGTTCAAAATCTTATTTGTTACCGCCTCATGAAAGGCCCCTTGGTCTCGGTAGGACCACATGTAGAGTTTTAAGGCTTTCAGCTCAAGATTTTTCTTTTCCGCGATGTAATCCACAGTGATGTGCGCAAAGTCCGGCTGGCCAGTGAGCGGGCAGAGGCAGGTGAACTCGGGGATCTCTATATGGATAAGGTAGTCCCGGCCCGGCTCAGGATTGGGGAAGGTCTGAAGGGCTTTGCTGGGGCTGCTGGCCATGAGGTTTCAAATCCAGATGAAGATGAAATTTAGGGGTTAAATCGACGGAGTTAGGTGAATTTAGGGCTATTTTTCCGTAGAAACTCGGGGTCCTGCCGGGTGATATTATAGCCCCTGGCCTGCTTCCAGCCTTATTTCACCGTGGGTTTATCGTGCGACTGTCCTATCTGAAGCTTTCCGGTTTTAAGTCTTTCGTCGACCCCACCACGCTCCACTTTCCCAGTGTCTTGGTCGGCATTGTCGGGCCGAATGGCTGCGGAAAATCAAATGTGATTGATGCAGTGCGTTGGGTACTCGGAGAGTCACGGGCCAGCGAACTGCGTGGCGAGTCAATGCAGGATGTGATTTTTTCCGGCTCGGGCAGTCGCAAGGCCTCCGGCCGTGCAAGCGTTGAGCTCGTCTTTGAAAATACCGAGGGCCGCATCACCGGCCCTTGGGGCCAGTACTCTGAGATCGCGGTGAAGCGGATTCTGACCCGAGATGGCCAGTCCACTTACTGGATTAATAATCAGGCCGTGCGTCGGCGTGATGTGTATGACTTGTTTCTCGGTACAGGCCTTGGGCCGCGGGCCTACGCCATCATCGGCCAGGGCATGATTTCTCGTGTCATCGAGTCGCGGCCTGAAGAGCTGCGTGTTTTTTTAGAAGAGGCGGCCGGGGTCTCCAAGTACCGCGAACGACGAAAAGAAACAGAGGGGCGTCTATCTGACGCCCGCGAAAATCTCGCCCGCATTGAAGATATTCGGCTTGAGCTTGATGGCCAGATTACGCGGCTGGAGCAGCAGGCCGAGCTGGCTCAGCGTTATCGCGAGCTGAGTGATCGTCGTGATGAAAAGCAGCGTTGGCTCTGGTGGACGCGTCGCGAAGAGTTTGTGCAAAGCCTTGAGAAGCTCTCAGCCCGTCGGCGAGAGGCCGAACTGCAAATCGATGCGCAGACCGCCGAGCTGCGCGCTATTGAAAGAGACCTTGAACAGACGCGCTCGGAGTATCACGCCGCCAGTGATACGGTGCACGATGCGCAGCAGCGGCTTTACGAAGTCAATACTGAAATTACCCGGATCGAGGGTGAGCAGCGTCGCCTGCGAGAGCTGCGGGATCGCACGATTCTTGCGAAAGAGGCCGCTGCACAGATTATCGAGACCGAGACCGCGGCCCAAGAAGAGGGTGAATCGAAGCGCATCACCGATTCTGAGGCCGCCACGATGGCCGAGCTTGCCCTTGCTGAAAAGCGTGCAGAGGCCGAGCGGTTGCGCGCAACGCTTGCACCTTTAGAGCAGGCCCTGAATTCGCGCAACGAGTCGCTTGCTGCTGCGCAGGCCGATGCCGCAGTGGTGCAGACCGAGCTGCGTGCGTTATCGGACCGGCAGGCGGATCTTTCGGGCCGCGTGCGTCGGCTTGAGACCAGAATTCAGGAGCAGGATCGTGAGCAATCAGCCTTAGAGCGTGTTGATCCGAGTGCAAAGGCATTGATTGCTGGACAGCGTCAAGAGGCCCTTGCGCAGGCCCAGGCTGCCGCATCACAGCTCGAGTCTGCTGAGCAGTCGGTCGTGGCTGCTGAGCGCGGCCGCGAATCCGCGCAAGACGAATTACAAAAAGCCCGCGATCAGCAGGCGCAACTTCAGGCGCAGCTCGATGCCCTAAAGGGCTTGCAATCCCAGGTAGAGACGCAAGATCAATTGGTGCCTTGGCTGAAAAAACGCGGCCTTGAGCAGCGTCCGCGTTTATGGGCAAGCATCCGTGTGCGCGAGGGCTGGCAGACGGCAGTCGAGTCCGCACTTGGTGACCGGCTCTCAGCGGTTGCGATCGATGGTCTGCAGGGTGTTGCGGACCTGGCATCTGATGCACCACCGGCGCGGCTGACTCTTTTTTCAGGTGAGGCTGCATCCGGCCAGTCAATTGCCGCAGATAGCCTCGCTCAGCAGATCCAAGGGGAGGGCTCTATCGCAGCCGTTGTGCGGGAGTGGCTTTCCAGCTATCGATGCACAGACGATTTTTCTTCGGCCTTGCGTCAGGCCTCAGGCAGTGAGCACCGCTGGATTACGCGTCAGGGCCACATCGTGGAGCGCGGTCTGATCCGGTTTTATGCTGAAGAAAGTGCGCAGGCGGGATTATTGGCCCGTCGCAGCAAAATCGAGCAGCTCGAGGCCGCTGTTAAAGCCCAGCAGCTCATGCTCGAAGAGGCTATCGCAGTAATGCAGCGGGCCGAGTCTGATCTAAATGCGCGGCGCAGTGAATTGTCTGGCCTTCGGGATCGTGCTCAGAGTGCCCAGGCGCGCGCCCACGAGCTGGCGCTTGCCGAAGTCAAGCTCGATGAAAAAATACAGCGGCTCAGCACGCAAGATGCAGCTTTGCTGGCTGCGTTGGCGCAGTTGCGGCAGGAGCTTGACGATGTTCGTGCTCAGCTCACGCACTGTGAGCAGTCGACCGAGGAAGCCGAGAGTCGCCTGATCACCCAGACCGGGGAATTAGAGCGTCAGAAGAGCCTGCAGGAGTCGCAGGCGCATGAGGTGGATCAGGCCCGCCTGCAGATGTCGCAGGCCGAGCAGGCTGTGCAAGAGGCATTGCTTGCCCAGCGGCTTGCACAAGAGCAGCGGCGAGTGTTCGAGGAGCGCATGCGCGAGTCCATCGATCGGCTCGAGCAGGCCCGTCACCGCCTTGCAGAGTCGGATCGTGAGCTCGGTGAGTTGCAGAAGGCGTTGGACTCCAGTGACCTGCAGCCCCTATTGGAGAGTCGGGTTACACGCGAAGCCGAAGTTGCCGAGATTCGTGAGCGCGCCGATCAGCTGGGTCAAAAGCTGCGGGCCCTTGAAGAGCAGCGCCTGGTGATTGAGCGCAGCCTCGAACCACTGCGCGCGGCATTAGCCCAGGCCGATGCCGATAGCTCGGGCGCCCGAGTCGGAATTGAGCAGATCGATCAGCAGCTGGCGGATCAGGGCCTGGCTGTGAGTGAGATCTCCCAGCAGCTTGCCGCTGCCTTTCCCGAGGGCCGTTGGCCGAAGCCATCCAGCCTGCACAGCGAGGTCCAGCGGCTGACCAAAGAAATTGAGTCCATGGGTGCTGTCAATCTCGCTGCACTCTCCGAGCTTGAGCAGTCGCGGGAACGCAAGGCTTTCTTAGATTCACAGGCAGCGGATCTGACGTCGGCGGTCGAGACCCTCGAGGATGCGATTCGTAAGATTGATCGCGAGACCCGATCTCTGCTTCAAGAGACATTTGACACCGTGAATCAGAATTTTGGCCAACTCTTTCCGCGCTTATTTGGCGGCGGTGAGGCCAAGCTCGCCATGACCGGCGAGGAGATTCTTGATTGCGGCGTGCAAGTGATGGCACAGCCACCGGGTAAGCGCAATACCTCGATCCATCTGCTTTCGGGTGGCGAAAAAGCCCTGACTGCGATTGCCTTGGTTTTTGCTTTATTTCAGCTCAATCCCGCACCTTTCTGTCTTCTCGATGAGGTCGACGCGCCATTGGATGACCCCAACACCGAGCGCTTTTGCAATCTGGTGAGACACATGTCGTCCTCAACACAGTTTGTCTTTATCACACACAACAAGATTGCGATGGAGATGGCCCAGCATCTGATGGGCGTCACGATGCAAGAGCAGGGTGTCTCGCGCATCGTGGCCGTTGATCTAGATGCAGCAAACGCGATGGCCCAAGAGGCGGCATGACCGAACTGCAGTGGACGATTGTGGCAGGGGCTACGATCGTGCTGCTCGGGGTGTTATTGGCAAATTTCCGGGATTGGTCTCGAGTAAAAAAGAAAGTTGCGCGGTCATCCCCTGCGATCGAAGAGCCGCTGCTTGCACCGCCAGTAGAGCGCATTATCGAAGGCGTGCTTCCCTCAGAGGTTTGCGAGGCGATCGCGATTCTAGAGTGGCAGCTGCCAGCTTCAGTCGCACGACTTCAGCAGGAGCTACGTGGCTGGCGACATGTCGGATCAAAACCGCTTTCATTTGGCTGGGTAAATCGGCCTGGCGAGGCCGCACAAGCGCAGCCCCAATCTCGCGAGATTTTCGCGTTGCAGGTCGGGCTTTTATTAGCGACGCGTAGCGGACCTCTGCATGCGATGGAGTACTCTGAGTGGCAAGAGCAGCTTGGCCGAATCGCAGGCGTGCTCGGTGCACGATTGACGGTTCCGGCGATGTCCGATGTATTGACTAAGGCACGCCAGCTGGATCAGCGTTGCGCGGAGGTCGATGCCCAGCTCACGCTTGCGGTAACTTCAGCCGAGATACTGTCTGCCGCAAGGATCGCATCAGCAGCCAGTGCGGCAGGCCTGGAGTCGCGTGGTGAGGCCCGATTCGCCAAGGGCCCGTTGCACCAGCAGCGCTTCTCCGTATTTCCTGGAGAGTCCGGCAGCAGTCTCATTTTGTTGCTAGATGTTCCCCGCACCTTGGCGCCTACCGAGGCCTTTCGCGAGATGATGGCCACTGCAGAGTTGCTCGCTTCCGTGCTTGATGCGGAAGTGACCGATGAGGCAGGCCACCGACTCTCAGAGCAAAATTTCGAAGGCATCGCGGCCCAGGTTGCAGATAAAGAGCAGCGGCTTCTGTCAATCGGAATCACGCCGGGCACGCCAATGGCGCAGCGGCTTTTTCTATAAACAGGGTTTGGTTTGGCCGGACAACAAGCATCTGTCTCAGAGGATCCCCAGAAAATCCGCAGCAGGATTCTGGCTTTACGTGCTGAGGTGATCAAGCATCAGCAGGCCTATCACATGCTGGATGCGCCAATCATCACTGATGCGCAATATGACGCACTGGTTCGTGAGCTAGAAGGCCTGGAGTCTCGCTATCCCGAGCTTGCGCCTGGCCCCTCACCTGTGGATCAGGTGGGCTTCGCACCGAAACGTGAATTTTCCGAGGTTCGGCATCGCGTGCCGATGTTATCGCTCAATAACGCATTTAGCGAAGAGGATATTCAGCAGTTCGTGAGTCGATTGGCGCAAAACCTCGGGCTCTCTAGTGAAGTGTTGCGCTTTAGTGCCGAGCTTAAGTTTGATGGCATCGCTGTGAGCCTGCGCTATGAGCAGGGAAGACTGGTGGAGGCAGCAACGCGTGGCGATGGATCGGTCGGCGAGGATATTACCCCGAATGTCCGTGTGATTCAGGATGTTCCCAGTCAGCTGGTGGGCCTTGGTATTCCGCAAGTGCTTGAGGTTCGCGGCGAGGTTCTAATGCGACGCCGGGATTTCGATGCGCTGAATGAACGCCAGTCGGCACGTGGCGAGAAGGTCTTTGTAAATCCGCGTAATGCCGCGGCCGGCAGCCTGCGGCAACTCGACCCGAAGGTCACGGCTGAGCGTCCGCTGAGTTTTTTTGCGTATGGCACAGGCGAGGTTCAGTGGGCCTTGGGCAAGGAAAGGAATATCTCAACCCACTCGGAGTGGCTCGATGCACTGGCCGAGTGGGGCCTGCCCGTAGCGGACGATCGGGCCGCAGCGCTATCTTGCGAGGGGCTGCTGAAGTTCTATTCCAGAACTCTTGAACGCAGAGCGTCGCTGCCCTTTGAGATTGACGGTGTGGTTTACAAGCTTGAGTCGCTTCAGCTGCAGTCACAGGCAGGCTATGTATCGCGTGCGCCGCGCTTTGCAGTCGCGCACAAGTTTCCGGCCGAAGAGGCCAGCACGCGCCTATTGGGCATCGACGTTCAGGTAGGGCGCACAGGAGCGCTGACGCCTGTTGCCCGGCTTGAACCTGTATTTGTTGGTGGTGTAACGGTGACCAATGCCACCCTGCACAATGCGGATGAAATCATTCGCAAGGGGATCATGATCGGCGATACCGTCTGGGTCCGGCGAGCCGGTGATGTCATCCCTGAGGTGCTCGGTCCGATTGCTGCGTTACGGCCTGCGCAGGCGCGGCCCTTTGTCATGCCTACATCGTGTCCCGAATGTGGCACACCAACGGTGCGTGAGGCCGAGGAGGCTGTCAGTCGGTGCCCTGCCGGTTTGACCTGCAGCGCGCAGCGTAAGCAGGCGTTTTTGCATTTCGCGCAGCGCCGTGCGATGGATATCGAGGGCCTAGGGGAAAAAATCGTCGATCAGCTTGTAGAGAAGAATCTGGTGAGCTCGATTGCAGATTTGTACGAATTGACCGCCGATCAGCTGGCAGCTTTAGACAGGATGGCAAAAAAATCCGCAAGTAATCTGATGTCGCAAATTGATGCCTCGCGGTCGGCAAGCCTTTCGCGGCTCTTGTTTGGTTTGGGCATTCGGCACGTCGGTGAACGGACGGCGCGAGACCTCGCCCTGCATTTCAAGTCCCTGCAGGCTATTCGTGCAGCGGGCCTCGAGGACTTATTGCAGGCTCCCGATGTAGGCCCCGTCGTGGCGGCATCAATTCGTGAATTTTTCGATAATCCTGAGCAGTCTGCGATTGTGGATCGGCTGTTGGCGAGTATTCGGCTTGAGCGGCTGGATGATCGGCCGGCGGTAGCGCCAGTCAGCCGTGCGGTAGACGCGCAGCCATTTGCAGGAATGACGGTCGTGCTGACCGGGTCTTTGGGCAGCATGGCCCGCGACGAGGCCGCGAATTGGATCATCGCCCTTGGGGGGAAGACCAGCAGTTCGGTCTCAGCAAAAACCTCGCTGGTGATTGCAGGGGAGGCGGCCGGAAGTAAACTTGCTCGGGCCCAGGCGCTGGGCATACGCGTGATGGATGAGGCCGCGTTTCTTGAACTGATTCGGCCGTTTCGAGATCAAGGGGCACTATGAGTAAGTTTTCCGGAAAAGTCCGTAAGGCAGTCTTTCCAGTTGCTGGACTCGGCACACGGTTTTTGCCGGCCACCAAGGCCAGCCCAAAAGAAATGTTGCCCGTCGTCGATAAGCCTCTCATTCAGTATGCCGTGGAGGAGGCCGCCGCCGCTGGTATCACCGATATGATTTTTATTACCGGCCGTTCCAAGCGCGCTATCGAGGATCACTTTGATAAGGCCTACGAGCTTGAGGCTGAGCTAGAGGCCAAAAACAAGCAGCAGTTGCTCGAAGTCGTTCGTGGTGTGGCGCCGGGCAGTATTAATTGCATCTACATTCGTCAGCCCGAAGCCCTGGGCCTTGGACATGCGGTCTTGTGTGCCGAACCTGTAGTGGGCGATGAGCCCTTTGCCATCCTGCTGGCCGATGACCTGATGGACGCGGGTGAGCGTGGCACCCCGGTTATGCGCCAGATGGTTGAGCAGTTCGAGCGGCATCAGAGTAGCGTGATCGCTGTAGAGGAAGTACCGCTGCAAGAGACATCGAAATACGGCATCGTAAGCACCGCAGTGGCAGGTGCGGGCACTGCCAAAATCGAACCGATAACTGGCATCGTGGAAAAACCGCGGCCCGAAACGGCACCCTCGCGGCTTGCCGTGGTGGGCCGCTATCTGCTCACGGCCCGCATCTTTGATTTGATTCGCCGGCAATCGGCGGGCGCCGGTGGAGAGATTCAACTTACTGATGCAATTGCACGATTGCTTCAGGAGCAGACAGTGTTGGCTTATCGTTTTGAGGGCCGCCGTTTTGACTGTGGCGCAAAGCTTGGTTACATGCAAGCCTCGGTCACCCTGGCCCAGCGACACGCAGAGATTGGCGCTGATTTTTCGCGCTGGCTAGGCGGCGACCGCTTTTAGCAAATCGGCCTCTAGCGCGATTTGCTTTTTCTCCTCGCGAATCGATTCCCCCTGAATTAAAAAGACATCTTCAGCCCGCTCCCCGTGGGTCATGATGCGGGCGGTCTGAAGCCGAATCCGGTGATTGGCAAGGGTCTTGGCAATTGCATAAAGCAGGCCGGTCCGATCGGCAGCGGTGACATTGAGCACGTGATACTGGCCGCGTGAATCGGGCTGCAAATCGATTCGCGGCGGAATTGGAAAGTAACGTGATTGGCGTGATTGGCGGCCCTGGTTGGCGGCCGGCAGGGGGCCGCGCTCGGCCAAGACTCGGGCGAGTCCCGCCTCGATGATGGTGAGCATCTCGCGGTGAAAGCCCTCCTGATTCTGTGGCTCTACTACGAAGGTATCCATGGCATAGCCATCCGAGGTGGTGTGGATTTTTGCATCCAGAATACTGATGTTCTGGCCGTCAAAGTAGGCGCAAATGCGGGCGAATAGATCAGCCTCATCGGGCTGATAGACCACCACCTGTAGACCGACCTCATCGGGTGCGCGTCGCGCAATCACGGAGGGTGCTGTCGAGGGGGCTCGCCGCGACAAAAGCCGAGCGTGCCATTCGATTTCCCCGGCGTCGTGGCGCAGGAAGTATTGCAGCTCCAGGGTCTTCCAGAACGCCTGGGCGGGCTCAACCTCCTTTCCGTGCAGCCGCAGCAGCCGCTCGGCTTCGGCCGTCTTGGCGAGATAGGCGTCACGTGGAGGCTGCATTTCCGCCTTTCGTCGGCCGCCTGCAGATTCCATTGCCGCGAGCGTACGTCGATAGAGCTCTTCAAGCAGCCGGGCCTTCCAGTTGCTCCAGGCTTTGGGACTGGTGCCGCGAATATCGGCCACCGTGAGCAGATAAAGCGCGGTAAGCCTGCGGGGTGTGCGGACGATGGCGTGAAACTGCGCAATCGTTTGCGGATCAGCAAGATCTTGCTTTTGTGCCACCTGCGACATGGTTAGATGGTGCGCCACCAAGAACACCAGCAGCTTTGTGGTCTCGGCATCTAAAGCATAGTCCCGAGCGAAACGTCGTACCTCAAGGCGCCCCAGGGCAGAGTGGTCTCCGCCACGGCCCTTGGCGATATCGTGAAATAGTGCTGCGATATATAAAATCCACGGCCACTGGAATTCCGCCATGAGCCGGCTGCAGAGCGGGAACTCATGGGCATGTTCATCCATTGTTAGCCGACGCAGATTACGAATGACCTGCAGGATGTGCTGATCAACCGTATAGACATGAAAAAGATCATGCTGCATCTGGCCGACAATCTTTCGAAAGACCGGCAGCATGCGGCCTAAGATTCCAAGGTTGTTCATTAGCCTCAGCCCGTGAACAATACCGCGCGGCTGCTGAAATAAACTGAGAAACAGCTGGCGATGATGCGGATCTTTGCGAAACTCGGCGTCGATTCGGTCGCGATGGTTCCACAGTGCCCGCATCGTGCGGGCTGACATACCACGCAATTCCGGATGCTGTTGCACCCTTAAAAAAGCGCGCAGCATTGCGCTGGGGTCGGCCTCAAAGCGCTGCTCATCGCGGACCTCAAGCAGGCCGTAGATCTCGTCAAACTCCTCATCAATGCGCCGAGGATGCTTGCCCGCAGGCAGCTGCGCAGAGGGAAATAGCCGTGGCTCAAAGTTGGCCAGCAGCATAGAGCTGATCTGAAAGATCGCCTTTGCAGCGCGGTAATAGCGCTGCATCAACATTTCGCTGGCCCGTCGTCCACCCCGGCCAGAGACTTCCAGGCGTTTTGCAACCTCGGTCTGAAGATCAAACACGAGACGGTCTTCGCGACGGCCGGCCGCGAGATGCAGATGACCACGAATCAGCTGCAAAAGCCGTTGGGCCCGCTGAACCTCGGCGGCCTCGCGATCTGTGATCAGGCCATCACGGGCGAGATCTTTCCAGCGGTGTCCGAGTCCAAAAGCCTGGGTGATCCATCGCAGAATTTGCAGATCCCGCAGGCCACCAGGGCTTTCTTTGCAGTTGGGCTCAAGGCTGTAGGGGGAGTCATTGTGTCGGCCATGACGCTGCTGCATTTCCAGCAGCTTTCCTTGCGCAAATTCTTTTACATTGATTTGCTCAAACCAGGTACGTTTCAGCGCTGCGACGGGCGGTTTGGGTCCCGCGATCCAACGAGATTCCAGTAGCGCTGTGGCAATCGTAAGATCGTTTTGCGCATGCTGCATGCACTGGGAAATCGAGCGAATGCTGTGGCCCGCGTCTAACCCGATATCCCAAAACGCGCTCACCAGGGCCTCGGCATACGGGCCAATGGCCTGCTCGCGATAGCCTTCGGGCATGAGAATGAGGAGATCGACATCAGAAAACGGTGCGAGCACACCACGGCCATAGCCGCCGACCGCAATCAGGCTCGCCCCAGGAATAGAGAAGTCGCGCCAAAGCGCGCGCAGGATACCGTCGACGTCACGGCTTAGGCTGCGCATGGCTGCTGCAGGATTGGCCTTCGGTGTCCAGAGGCTGGCGTTACGCTGGCGTGCCAGCTGCAGGGACTGCTTTAACGCGCCAAGAACCTCATGGCGCGCTTTGGGGCCATCAACTCGGCCGGCTTCGCTCACGGTCGGGGCTACCCTCTGAGATGGTCAGGACCTCAAATCCCGCCTCGGTAACGAGCACCGTATGCTCCCACTGGGCTGAGAGACTGTGGTCTTTGGTCACGATCGTCCAGCCGTCTGCCAGTTCTCGAATTTCGGGCCGGCCGGCGTTAATCATGGGCTCGATGGTGAAGGTCATGCCAGGCTTTAGCTCCAGGCCAGTGCCTGCCTTGCCATAGTGCAAGACTTGCGGCTCTTCGTGAAAGCCCCGGCCAATGCCGTGGCCGCAAAACTCTCGAACCACCGAGTAGCCGGCCGATTCGGCAAGCTTCTGAATAGCAGCGCCAATATCGCCGAGCCGCTTGCCAGGTGCGACCTGGGAGATGCCCGCCCACATGGCCTCGTGGGTGATCTCACAGAGCCGCTTTGCCGCTATCGAGGCCTCGCCGACGAAAAACATTCGACTGGTATCGCCATGAAAGCCATCTTTGATGACCGTGATGTCGATATTCACAATATCCGAGGACTTCAGCACCCGATCACCTGGGACACCATGGCAGACCTGGTGGTTAATCGAGGTGCAGATCGATTTCGGGTAGGGCTTATAGCCTGGGGGGCAGTAGTTCAGGGGGGCTGGGATGGTGCCCTGCACATTGACCATATAGTCATGGCACAGCCGGTCGAGTTCCCCAGTCGTGACGCCCGGCTTCACGTGGGGCCCAATAAAGTCCAGGACCTCCGAGGCAAGCCGGCCGGCGACCCGCATGGCATCAATGTCAGGCCCAGATTTGAGCTGGATAGGCATAAGGGGTTAGAATTGCAGGTTGCCGGAAGCCATTGATTAACAAGGAATTTTCGGCGTCGTGGGCACCTATTGTGCCTGATTTTTAAACCGAAGCACTCGAAGCAGGGGTGTCTGTGTGGCAAATCGTGGGCGATCGGCCCCCGATGATGCAGCGGACTCTTTCGGGTGCCGAGCCCAACCCTTGCAAGGAGAAGTCGTATGTCAGTCAGTATGCGTGAAATGCTTGAGGCCGGTGTTCATTTTGGACATCAGACCCGATTCTGGAACCCGAAGATGGCCCCGTACATCTTTGGCCACCGCAACAAGATCCACATCATCAACCTCGAGCACACCGTCAGCCATCTTGGCGATGCGTTGAAATTCGTTAAACAACTCGCTCAGCGACGTGGCACCGTGCTCTTTGTGGGCACCAAGCGGCAGTCGCGAGAAATCATTGCCGAAGAGGCTGGCCGCGCGGGCCAGCCTTACGTCGATCAACGTTGGCTGGGCGGGATGCTCACCAACTTCAAGACGGTGAAGACCTCGATTAAGCGGCTCAAAGATATGGAAACCATGGCTGCCGAGGGTGGCCTAGAGCGCATGAGCAAGAAAGAGGCGCTGTCCTTCGGCCGTGAGCTCGACAAGTTAAATAAAACACTGGGCGGCATCAAAGAGATGGCTGGCCTGCCTGATGCATTGTTTGTTGTCGATGTGGGTTATCACAAGATTGCTGTGCAAGAGGCTAACAAGCTGGGGATTCCCGTGGTCGCTGTGGTCGATACCAATCATTCTCCCGAAGGTGTGGACTATGTCATTCCGGGTAATGACGATGCCAGCCGAGCCGTACGGCTTTACACCCGTGCTGTGGCCGACGCGATTCTTGATGGCCGAGCCAACGCGGTGGCGGATGTGGTTTCAGCAATCCGTGACGAGCAGGATGAATTTGTTGAGGTGGAAGACGCCTCCTAGGCGGTCTCCGTGGCGTGAGGACCGGCCCTGATTTAGCGGGCCAATGCATGCGAAGGGGCCGGTCAGATTGAGCGGCCCTTTTTTTGAAACAAGAGTTTGAATCAGGAGAGCACTATGGCGGAAATTACCGCGGGAATGGTCAAGGAGCTTCGGGAAAAAACCGATGCGCCGATGATGGAGTGTAAAAAAGCCCTGTCAGAGGCCGGTGGCGATATGGCAAAGGCTGAAGAAATCCTACGCGTGAAACTTGGCAGCAAGGCCAGCAAGGCCGCCTCGCGCGTGACAGCGGAAGGTATCGTTTCGATTCATGTGGAAGGCGCCCATGCGGCTATGGTTGAGGTGAACTGCGAAACCGATTTCGTTGCCAAGAACGATGATTTTCTGGCGTTCTCGCGCGATGTGACCAAGCTGGTTTGCGCTGGTGGCATCGCAGATGTTGGCAGCCTGAGCGCCGTACCGCTTTCTGGCGGGACTGTTGAATCCGTGCGCACTGCCTTGGTGGGCAAGATTGGCGAGAACATCAGTGTTCGCCGATTCATTCGTCTGGCCGCAAAAGGCAAGCTCTTCTCTTATATTCACGGCGGCGCAAAAATTGGTGTGCTCGTAGACCTCGTGGGCGGCGATGAGCAGTTAGGGCGTGATTTAGCGATGCATATCGCAGCCTCTAAGCCCAAGTCGCTGGATGCTTCTGGCGTCGATGCAGCGCTGATTGAAACTGAGCGCCGTATTGCAACCGAGAAAGCTGCTGAATCCGGTAAGCCTGCAGAGATCGTCGCCAAGATGGTCGAAGGTACGGTACAGAAATTCTTAAAAGAGGTCACCCTGCTCGGCCAGGTGTTTGTGAAGGCAGAGGATGGAAAACAGACCATTGAGCAGTTGCTCAAGAGCAAAGGCGCTTCGATTGCCTCGTTTACGCTGTATATCGTCGGCGAGGGTATTGAGAAGCGCACTGATGATTTTGCGGCTGAGGTCGCCGCACAGGTCGCCGCCGCCCGCGCAGCCTAATATGTCCTCGCCTAAGCGCATTCTGCTCAAGCTCTCAGGTGAGGCCCTGATGGGCGAGGATCCCTATGGAATCAATCGTCAGACGATTGATTCCATCGTGAAGGAGATTGCTCAGGTCACGGTCTTGGGTGTTGAGGTTGCGGTGGTCATTGGCGGCGGAAATATTTTTCGTGGCGTCGCTCTGGGGGCTTCCGGCATGGATCGGGCAACGGCCGATTACATGGGCATGATCGCAACTGTGATGAATGCGCTGGCATTGCAGGACGCAATGCGGCGCGCAGGCCTGGTGGCCCGGGTGCAGTCAGCGCTGAGGATCGACCAGGTGGTCGAGCCATATATTCGGCCCAAGGCAATCCGCTATCTTGAAGAGGGCAAGATTGTGGTGTTTGCGGCAGGCACTGGAAACCCCTTCTTCACGACCGACACCGCTGCAGCCCTGCGTGGTGCCGAAGTCGGCGCGGAGATCGTGCTCAAGGCCACCAAGGTCGACGGCGTCTACACCAGCGATCCGGCCAAGGACCCTCAGGCCAAGCGGTATGACGCGGTCAGCTTTGATGAGGCGATCTCGCGTAACCTCAAGGTGATGGATGCGACCGCATTTGCGCTGTGCCGCGATCAGAAGCTGCCGATTCGTGTCTTTAGCATCTTTAAGCCCGGTGCGCTTGCCCGAATTATTCAGGGCGAGGCCGAGGGCACCCTGGTCCACGTTTAGCCGGGACTCCACGCCCGGATTATTGGCAACGGAAAAACATCATGAAAACACCTCAGGAAGTCCGATCCAGTGCCGATCAGAAAATGGGCAAGACGATCGAAAACCTAAAACTTAACCTCTCCAAGGTCCGCACCGGACGGGCACATACTGGCCTAATGGATCATATTCAGGTGGACTATTACGGCAACCCCTCGCCGCTGAACCAGGTGGCGAATATCACCTTGATTGATAGCCGCACGATTGGAGTTCAGCCCTGGGAGAAAAAGATGGTGGCGGTGGTGGAAAAGGCGATTCGAGAGTCAGATCTGGGCCTTAATCCCGCGACATCGGGCGATCTGATCCGTGTGCCCATGCCCGCCCTGACCGAAGAACGCCGACGTGAGTTGACCAAGGTCATTAAGCACGAGGGTGAGGAGACCAAAATCGCGGTTCGCAATATTCGCCGGGACGCCAACGAGGCCCTGAAGAAATTGGTCAAAGAGAAGCTCATCTCCGAAGACGAAGAGCGCCGGGCCCAGGATGACACCCAAAAGCTAACCGATAAATATATCTCCGAGATTGATAAACTTCTGGCTCAGAAAGAGTCAGAGATCATGACCGTCTGATCCGCCATACCCTTAAACGAGACTTGAATCACGATCCCAATGGCCGTCGACCAGCCTCAAAGCTCAACTCTGGTGGTTCCTGAGGTCCACCCGGTACCGCAGCACATCGCGGTCATTATGGATGGCAACGGCCGCTGGGCTAACGCCCGCCATCTGCCCAGAATGGTAGGACATGAGCGCGGTGTCGCGGCGCTTCGCCAAGTGGTCGAGGCCTGCATGCGCCGAGGGGTTCGCTACCTCAGCGTGTTTGCCTTTAGCTCGGAGAACTGGCGCCGGCCCGAGGAGGAGGTCTCTTTCTTGATGGGGCTATTCATTAAAGCCCTAGAGCGTGAAGTGCGAGAGCTCAAAGATAATGGCGTGCGGCTGCGTGTGATCGGTGATCTGAGCGCCTTTAATGCGAAGCTTCGTGCGGCCATTGCGCGCGCAGAATCAGACACCGAAATGAACGACCGCTTCCATCTCACTGTCGCAGCCAATTACGGAGGCCGCTGGGATATCTTGCAGGCTACTCGCAGAATGCTGGATCAGCATCCGCAGCTTGCCCAATCAGGCGAACCGATTTCTGAAGATCTGCTGGCACCACATCTGGCCATGAGCTACGCGCCCGAACCGGACCTATTTATTCGCACCGGCGGAGAAGAGCGCATCAGCAATTTTCTTTTGTGGCAGCTTGCTTACACCGAATTTTATTTCACCGAATGTTTCTGGCCTGAGTTCGATGAGGCCCAGCTCGATCTAGCGATTGAGTCGTATCAAAAGCGCGAACGTCGATTTGGCAGAACCTCCGCTCAGGTCGCCCAAGCATGCTCCGCACCCGCGTCCTAACCGCGGTTGTTGCCTTAATCGTTTTAATCGGCGCTGCGCTTTGGGCGCCTGCGCTGGGCTTCGATTTACTGCTTTTGGCCATCATGGCTGTTGCGCTGTACGAATGGCTCGGACTTTTGGGCCTTCGTCCGCAACGGGCAGCAACGATCGCAGCAGCGATGGGGCTTGCCGGTGGTCTAAGCCTGCTGGTCTTTCCATCGGTTGCGCTTGCGGCCACAGGCCAGGGGTCGGCGCTACTTCCGCTTTACATTTTGGCGACTCTGATGTGGGTGGTGGCTGCACCGATCGCGTTATCGCGCGGCCGCACGGTGGGCGGCCGATCGGCTGTGGGTCAGGCGGCGGCCTTTCTATTGTGTTTTGCGACCTGGCTTGCGCTGCTGCAGGCCGACGGCATTGGAAAACTCTTTCTACTTTCTGTGCTTCTCTTGGTCTGGGTGGCTGATACTGCCGCGTATTTTTCCGGCAGGGCTTTTGGTCGAAACAAGCTTGCGCCATCAATTAGCCCAGGTAAGACTTGGGAGGGAGTGCTTGGCGCGCTTGCTGCGAATTTGCTGCTGGCAGCAGCGATGGGCCAGGTGGGCAGCGCGCAGCCCGACGGACTGGCGCCGACTATTTTTAGTCTTATCCGTGATCAGGTTGGCGGAATATTTCTGTTTTTATTTGTGGTTCTGATCACCCTTGTTAGCGTGATCGGTGATCTGTATGAATCACTGTTAAAGCGTGTGCGTGGCGTCAAAGACTCTGGCGGTCTGCTGCCCGGTCATGGCGGCGTATTGGATCGGATTGACGCACTAACTGCAGTATTTCCGGTGACAATGGCGATGGTGAGCCTGCTTCAATTGGGGCGCAGTGGTCCCTCGTGAATCGAAGACTAGAAAAGCCAAAGGAAATCACGTGCTTGGGGTAGCTGTTTTTGGATCAACTGGATCGATTGGCCAGAGCACTCTGGATCTCATTGGCCTGCATCCTGAGCGTTTTCGAGCCGAGGTGCTAACCGCACACCGGCAGGTGGAGCCGATGCTTCGGGATTGCGAACGTTTTCAACCCCGTTGGGTCGTGATGACGGATCCTGCTGCTGCAAAGGCACTTCAGACGCGCCTGCGGGAGGCCTCCTGGGGTGCGGGCATCAATGTATTGACAGGCCCAGAGGGCCTGGTCACTGCTGCAGTGTTGCCCGAGGTGGATATGATGATCGCAGGCATTGTTGGGGCCGCCGGGCTGCCTTCGGTATTGGCGGCTGCGCATGCGGGCAAGCGAATTCTTTTGGCCAACAAAGAGGCCTTGGTGATGGCCGGGCCGCTCATGGTGCAGGCAGCCCGCGCGGGCGGTGCGACCGTCTTGCCGGTAGACAGCGAACACAACGCAATTTTTCAGTGTCTAGGCGAGAACTATCGTTGCTTTGCGCCGCCGAAAGGCGTACGCCGTCTCTTGCTCACCGCCTCGGGCGGACCGTTTCGCTCTTGGGATAAGGCCCGAATGTTTTCTGCATCGGTCGGCGAGGCGATCGCCCATCCGAACTGGTCAATGGGCAGAAAAATTTCAGTAGATTCAGCCACGATGATGAATAAAGGCCTGGAGCTTATCGAGGCCCATTGGCTCTTTTGCCTACCAGAGTCTGCAATCGAGGTCGTGGTGCATCCCCAGAGCATAGTGCACTCTATGGTGGAGTTTGATGACGGCTCCACGCTGGCCCAGCTCGGCTCCCCAGATATGCGAACACCGATAGCTTGTGCGATGAGCTGGCCAACCCGAATTCATGCGCCTGCAAAGACTCTTGACTGGCAGTCCGCGCAGCGTCTTGATTTTGAGGCGCCGGATACCGAGCGTTTCCCATCGTTGGCGCTTGCACGCGCATCCTTACGAACTGGTGGTGCCGCCCCTGCGGTGTTAAATGCCGCCAACGAAGTTGCAGTAGAGGCTTTTTTAAGCGAACACATTCGCTTTGGGGAAATTTTTGGCACTGTTGAAAGCACGCTTGCTGAGTTAAGTAATCAGGCGGCCAGCACTCCCGGCAGCATTGATGAGCTGCTTGAGATCGACCAGCGGGCCCGGCAGATCGCGCGGGCACGTATTGCCAAAATCGCGGGATAATTGGCCTCTTATTATGTCTACTGTTCTATTTTTCCTGCTCGCGATCGCCATCCTTGTCTTTGTGCATGAGATGGGCCATTACTTGGCAGCCCGACAGTGTGGTGTTGCGGTCGAACGATTCTCAATCGGATTTGGTCGGGCCCTTCTGAAGTGGCGCTTTAAGCGCTCGAATACCGAATGGGTAATTGCCGCGATCCCGCTGGGTGGCTACGTGAAAATGGACGAGCCAAACTTTGAAGCTAAGCCCTTAGCTGCCCGTGCATGGATTGTGTTTGCCGGCCCGCTGGCCAATCTTATTTTTGCTGCGCTGGCGTATGCCTTCTTATTCCATGCTGGCCGTGAGGAGCCGATTGCAGTGCTGGCGCAGCCGAAGGCCGCCACTGCTGCAGCCCTTGCCGGACTGCGTGAGGGCGACCGCATCATTGGAATCGGTATCCATGACGTGATCAGCTTTAACGATCTTCGCTGGCGTGTTGCACAGGCTTCGGTGGGCGAGGGCGCTGCTTCGATTAGCCTAAAAGCAGAGCGGCCCAATGGCGAGGTTGTTTCGGTGGTGCTGCCGATTGTGGCGACTCACACTGGCGAGACTGGCCAGACGAGTGATCCCGCGGCAACGGTCGCAGCACTTGGCCTTGCACCAATGAGCAAGTCAGTGCGTGTGATTCGTGTGCAAGAGGGTAGTGTGGCGCAGGCTGCGGGTTTGCGTGAGGGAGATCGTATTCTGCGTGTTGGCCAGGAAGACGTCCGTCAGCCCGATGCGGTGATTGGCCGAATTAAGGAGTCACAAGGAAAGCCGATTGAGCTTACCGTCTCCGACGGCAGTCAGACTGAACGGGTGGTCATCACAGCCCGAGCCGGTCAGGACGGTGTCTTCCGTATTGGTGCGGTAGTGGGTGCCGAGGTCGAGACCACCCATGTGGCTGATGCGCCCTTGCAGGCCTTATCCAGGGGTGTAACACGCACCTGGGAGATGAGCCTGCTCACCGTCCGCGCGTTGGGAAGGATGCTAATGGGCGAGCTCTCCTGGCGACAGATCAGCGGTCCGGTCACAATCGCTGATGCGGCGGGCCAGTCCGCCGGCAATGGACTGCAGGCATTTGTTGGCTTTCTTGCGCTGATCAGCATCAGCATCGCGGTGCTCAATCTTTTACCGATCCCCATGCTCGATGGGGGACACCTTATGTATTATCTGTGGGAGCTGGTCCGGGGGCAGCCCCTGTCGGCAGAGATTCAGGAGACGGGCCGCCGAATTGGTGTTGCCCTGATCATGGCCCTAACGGCTGTCGCCTTGTTTAACGATTTTTCCCGGCTCGCGGGATGGTAAAGAGAGACAAATTTTCATGCGCAACCGTGTCCGATTGATTCAGCCCGCAAGCCAACACCTCCTATGGTCTTGCCTTGGGTTTTTAATCTTTGGTGCGATAGCGGTTGCAAGGCCCGCACAGGCGCAGTTTTCTCTCCCGCCCGCAACTTCCAGCGGCCCCGCGCTTGGGGTGGCCATTCGCGACATCCGGGTAGAAGGCCTGCAGCGTATTGAGCCTGGAACAGTGTTTTCCTACTTGCCGATCCAGATTGGTGATCGGGTAACCGAGCAAGGAACTGCCGAGGCGGTCCGAACCCTGTTTGCGACAGGATTTTTTAAAGATGTGCGCATTGAGCTTGAACGTGATGTGCTGGTCATCAGCGTTGAGGAGCGGCCCGCGATCGG
>RFRK01000150.1 GCA_009924525.1 Betaproteobacteria bacterium | reverse complement strand
GTGGCTGGGCGGCTTAATTTTTGCTTCCACGGGAAGCTACTTGCCGATCTGGTGGGGCGGAGTCGTGCTCGCTTTGATTGCGGCGCTGCTGCATATGCCAATCCGTGAGCAGATTTGGGCGGCGAAGCCGCAGGCTGCCTAGTCTAAGTTCGCGTCTTCCGCTCCGATGGCTCTCTCTGAAAAACCGCTGGCAATAAACGCTACTCGACGTATTAACAGCCATCTCGGCGCCGTGCTCTTACTGTTAAGCAGTGCGCTGGTGGTGATTGGAATCTGGATTGCGGTGCAGGCCTCGCGTTCTGACCCCCACGCTGCTTTGGTCAGGAAAGCTCTCCGATGCCGAGGTGATGACGGCAAGCCCGATGGTGCTGGACCGCCTGGGGGGCGGCTGGTGGTGGGTTTACGCTGCGCCCAAGGATCGGCAGGCCTTGCGGGATAAGGGCGCGCGGCTCGCTTTGGCCATGCCGACGCCGCTTGCCCAAATGGCGGGATGTTCGATGCCGCCCTTAGAGAGCCGTTGATCTACGACTTTTTTAATATGTAATTTGATAAAGTCTTGACTATTTTAATTAGTAATTTAAAATAGTCGTATGAAAAGGTTAATTGAGCCGCTCATTCAGCGGGATTTGCTCAAAAAAATGGTCTTCCTCTCTGGCCCGCGTCAGGCGGGGAAGACAACGCTTGCCCAAACGATTGCCAAGCAGTGGCGTCGGCCTCAGATTTTGAATTGGGATGTGCTGAGTGATCAGCGGATTATTCGCAATCAGTCGTGGCCTGCCGATGCGGACCTCTTGGTGTTCGATGAGTTGCACAAGATGGTCGATTGGCGATCCTGGCTTAAGGGGGTGGTTGATAGCCGGTCCAGGGGCCAGACGATCATGGTCACGGGCAGTGCTCGACTGGATAGCTTTCGTCAGGCTGGTGAATCGCTTGCCGGCCGCTATTTCGCGTGGCATTTGTATCCGATCACAGTTCAGGAGCTTGTGACTGTACAGGGTCAGGATCCCGATCTTGCGCTCAGTCTGCTGCTTGAGCGCGGAGGCTTTCCTGAGCCGCTCCTTACTGATGAGGGCCGTGATGCGCTGCGTTGGCGGCAGTTATATCTTGATGGATTGATCCGAGAAGACATTGTTGAATTTTCTCGCATCGCCGAGGTGCGTGCCATGCGTCTTTTTGTCGACATGCTTCGTGAGCGCGTCGGCTCAACGATTTCACTGGCGTCGATGGCACGCGATCTTCAGGTTTCCTCTGTGACGCTCAATCGATATCTGGGAATTCTAGAGTCACTCCACATCGTTTTTTTAGTGCGCCCTTACCATCGAAACATTGCCCGTGCGATTCTAAAAGAGCCCAAAGTCTATTTTTTTGATACTGGCCTGGTGCTGGGCGACGAAGGTGCTCGTTTTGAGAATGCCTGCGCTGTGATGCTGTTCACGCATATTCAGTTGTTACAAGACTCAGAGGGAAGGGTGCTCAGCCTAAATTACATTCGTGACAAAGATCGGCGTGAGATTGATTTTGCGATCTCTGAATCTCAGCAGCTTCTTGAGCTGATTGAGTGCAAGTGGGCCAATGTGGGTACGCCGTCTTATCTTGCGGCGCTCTCAAACCGATTTCCTCAGGCCCGAGCCACGTTGCTCGTGCGGCACCTGCGTCAGCGTGAGCAGCGCGAACGGGTCTCAGTTGAGCCCGCAGCAGCGTGGCTTGCCGAACCGCCGACTTGGCGCTAGAACGCTTCTTTCTCGGCCTCTAAAAACGCAAGGCTTGTGTATTTTCCGATATTGGCCTCAAATCCCATGGTGCGGGCGGCGCGCGAAGCCACCCGCGGATCTTTCAGCACCAAGGCCTTAGCCGCGGAAAGATCCTTGTTATCTTTTACGGCCTGAAGGCAGGTCTCCCAAATCCCAGCCATCAGTTCTTTGTAGTCATTCAGAAGACCCTTACTCGGGTTGCCGTGGCCGGGAATCCAGGTCTGATCACCCGTATTTTTTACGAGCTGCTCATAGTATTTAAAGGTGCCGGGATAGGAGCCGTCATCGATATTGGCAATGCGATTTTCCATCGCAATGTCTCCCACGTGAGTGATGCGGTCTTCCATCACCTCTACCGATAAATCGCAGGGCGTATGCGCTGTGCCATAGAAATGCATTTTCAGCCGGGTATCACCGAAATCAAGGATCTGACCATTTTTGACCACGGTATTGGGTGGAACAATCTTGGTTCCCGCGGTCGCCTGATTAGTCCAGCGCTCCGCGCCAGAGGCTTCCTTCTACACCCTTGATGCGTTGAATGTTTTCCTCGAGTGCGTAAATGGGTAGATTGGGATAGGCCTCTGAAAAGGCGTGGTTACCGAGCCAGTGATCGCCGTGATAGTGCGAATTAAAGACACCGATCACAGGCTTAGTGGTAACAGTCTTAATCATTCGGATCGCCATCTCACCGATCTGGACTGAGGCCCCAGAGTCGAGAATAACCACACCCTTTTGCGTGACCACAAAGGTGATGTTGGACATCATGCCGCGATTTTCTGGTGTGGGAAAACTATCTGGCGAGTAGATCAGCCAAACACGTTTTGATATTTGTTTTGGGGCGATATCTTTCATCGGCGGGCCCCGTAGAAAATCGTCAACGGCCTGCGCGAAGAGACGGACCTCTGGAATTAAGCTCAGAGATGCGGCCCCGAGCCCCAGGCCGATGCCTGTTTTGTAGGAGCCTTTCAGAAAGCGGCGCCGGTCCATTTTCTCTCCTTATGCTTTCATGCGCATAAGAGCGAATGCTACACTTTCTTCATCTTGCGCGGCTTTCTCAACATTGAATTTCGCTTTCGGCCCAAGCTTTTCGAGCATCTGCCGGGCTACCGTCGCGATGATTTTTTGCACGATCTCTCTGCGGGAATCACTGTAGGCATTGTTGCATTGCCGCTTGCGATGGCCTTTGCGATCGCATCTGGTCTGCCTCCGCAGTCAGGAATCATCACCGCAATTGTTGGTGGATTTTTAATCTCTGCCCTTGGCGGATCCTCGGTGCAGATTGGCGGGCCAGCAGGCGCTTTCATTGTAATTGTCTACGGCATTGTGGGCCGCTATGGCGTGGCGAACCTGATGATCGCAACAATCTGTGCGGGATTTTTGTTAATCGCTATGGGCATGGCGCGATTGGGCGGCTGGATTCGGCGCATCCCGGAATCGATTGTGGTGGGGTTTACCAATGGCATTGCAGTGATCATTGGTCTGTCGCAGATCAAAGATTTTTTTGGCCTGCCGATTCCGAGCGTGCCGGCTGAGTTTTTTGCAAAGATTCATGCAATCGCTAGCCGATTTCCCGAATGGAATCTGGCCGCACTTGCATTATCAATCGCTTCGCTTTGTATGGTGGCGCTCTGGCCAAAGAGTTACTCGGCACAGCAGGCCCGGTGGGGCCGATGGGTGTCTCGCCTGCCGGGAACACTGGCGGCCCTGATCACAGGAACTCTTGCTGTTGTGTTGTTGGATCTTGAGGTTGCCACGATCGGCAATGTCTTTGG
>RFRK01000149.1 GCA_009924525.1 Betaproteobacteria bacterium | reverse complement strand
GCATCAATGGCCATCTGTTTGCCGGGCATGGCATCTAATGCAAAGCGGGCCGAGACCTCTGCCACGCGGCCCGCACCCTTGGTGATCACCATAAAGTTAATCAAGGTGATCACCAAAAACACGATGATGCCGATGGCGAAGTTGCCGCCAATTAAAAAAAGCCCAAAGGCCTCAATCACGACACCGGCAGCATCTGGCCCAGTGTGGCCTTCGGCCAGCACCACCCGGGTTGAGGCTACGTTGAGCGAGAGCCTAAGCAGTGTGGTGATGAGCAGAATTGTTGGAAACGCGATGAAGTCTTTAAACGACTTGATCTGCATGGCCGCCAGCAGCACCATGATCGAGGCGGCGATATTGAAGGTGAAGAGCGCATCCAGTGCCGCAGGCGGCAGGGGGATCAGCATCATCGCCAGCACTGCCAGAACTACGGCGGGGGCGACAGCCTGGGACGAGAAGCCCGGAATCTGCAGGGATTTCAGGGACAATTTCATTTAGACCCGCATTATGCGGGACTAAATGTCACTTCGGGTAGCCGGGATCTTCGGCTGCGGCTATTTGGGGTAGCGCACGGCGTCGCGGATATCGCCAGTGACGGTCCAGCCCTTCGAGAGGTCTCCCGAGAACCCGCCCACCACAAGGAAATACAAAATCACCAGCACAACGCCAACCGGAATCATGTACTTGGCCCAGCCCCATTCGTGATGCGCTTTCTCCACTGGTCTGGCGTGCACGTGCTTAGGCATCGGCTTAGGCAGCTCTTCGATGATTTCTTCCAGAGCAATCTGGGCGCTTTTGTACGACTGGTTTGCGGCCTGCTCCTCATCTTTATCCAGATGTTCGGCGGCCTGCTGATAGGCCTTGGCCGCCGAAGCCAGCGCAGCGGCTGTCTCGCGAAAGCGCCGCGCCCTGAGTTTTGTTTCACCTGCTAAGAGATCCGCTTCCATTTGCTATGCCCCCTCTGATGCATTGCCTCTCTGTAAGCCCTCGGGCTGCCGCCTCACCCAGCCTGCCTCAATCCAGTGCGTTCGCTCGCGGCTGATCGGCCAGGCCATAAAGCGACGCGGGCTATGTTCAGGCAGCACGCTCTCGGTGAGATGGTCAAGCCACTCGCCTGTCCTGGCCACACGCTTTGCGAGCGTATCGGTTGTGACCCGTTCAGTAGAAAAAAATTCAAGTTCATGAAGATTGGCCGATTTCGTTTCACCCGAAATTCGATCATGAAAGCTGGCCCAGTGTCGACCCGCAAGCGCGAGTTTGATTTGACTGAGCTCAAACTCAATCTGCTCTAAGGTCTTTTTGTCTTGATAGCGCAACTGTCCGAGCACATTACAAAAGAGCACCGCATGGTTAGGGTGGCGGGTCAGAAGTGCCGGCAGCACCCGCTCAAAGGTGGAGGGCACCCAGGTGGGCTTGGGCCCGCTTTGGTCTTTCTCGGTGGTCTGGCCAGCTCGCTTAAATCGCCGCCGAAAGATCGCCGGGGCGATCGGGTCGGGATCCACCGCAACCAGATGAGCAAAGTAGTCCAAAAAACCCTGGGTGGGCAGGCACCAACCCCCGCTTGGACCTAAAACAATCAGCCCCTCTGGCTTGGTGCCGTTGCCAAACTCAAGCTCGGCCCGCCAATCCGACAGGAATCGCTCAATTCGATTATTGAAGTCACTCCAAAGGCTGCGATGCCGAAGCAGGGCTTTGGCATGCCAGAGTAGACCGCCGCTTTCTGAAATCAGCGCGGAGCTTGGCACGCCTACTTAAAGACGATCATCTTGCCTTCGAGCTTCTCGAGCATCGCAATCGCTTCGGCCTGAACGCCGCGGAATGCGCCTTCGGGATGAAGCCCCTGCATGATCATGGCTTGCTTTTTCGCCTCGATATTGCCTAGGCGGCCAGAGATAAATAGATACTTAAAGGCCTCGAAGTCATCTTTTTTAGCGTACTTGCCATCCATGTGCTGCTTGGCAATGAGGTAGCAGGCATCGATGGATCCTAGCTCGAAGCCCTTTTTCAGCAGATTCATGATGTTGGTAGGGGTAGCCAGCGGCAGGTGGGCGCCTTCATTCATATATAGGCGCGCCAGGGCCACGAAGGCTTCGGGGACTTCCATATTGCAGGCGAGATTAAATAGCTCGACTGCCTTTTCAATATTCTTGATGTTGTAAGGCGCCCGCCAATACAGAATGCCCAGGTTGTAGGTGGCCTGGTGATTGCGGTTTTTAACCTCTTCGGTCATCAGTTTGACCGTCTGGGCAAGCTCCTCATCTAGCATCTGCTTATTGAGCGCCATCTCCGAGAGCTTGTAATAGGCCGGATCCTCGGCATTGGCGCAGAGCATCATGAAGATGTCGAAGGCCTGGCGGTAGGCGCCAATTTTTACGGCGCGCTCACCGTCCTCTAGATCGTATGCCATAAAACCTTTACAGTTCTTCCGATAAAAACAAGGGGGGACAAGCCATGGCTGCGTTGGCACTGGGCACGCGCTTTTTGCCTTGGATCGGCACCGGGATTCTTGGCCTGATTTTACTCGGGTTTGGGCAGTGGATTTGGGCGTTGGCGGCTTTTGGGTTGTTCGGCCTGGGTCTGATTGATATCCGGCAGCCCCATCAGGCGGTGCGTCGAAACTACCCGCTTACTGGGCGGCTGCGCTATGCCCTTGAGTACATCCGGCCCGAAATCCGCCAGTATTTCCTGGAAAACGACGAAGAGAAAATCCCTTTCTCCCGTAATCAGCGGGCGCTCGTGTACCAGCGCTCCAAGATCCAAAACGATAAACGCGGTTTTGGCTCCATCAAAGATATGTATTCGAGTGGGGCGGAGTGGATTGGCCACTCGGTCGTGCCCACCCATCCGGATCCTGCGGGCTTTCGGGTACGGGTCGGCGGCAAAGCCTGCGCCAAGCCCTATGACATCTCTGTTTTTAATATCTCGGCGATGAGCTTTGGCTCGTTATCCGCTAACGCCATCATGGCGCTAAATCGTGGCGCCATGATGGGCGGCTTTGCTCATGACACAGGCGAGGGATCCGTCTCGCCTTATCACCGCAAACATGGTGGTGATCTGATTTGGGAGATTGGCTCGGGTTATTTTGGCTGCCGCACCGCAGACGGCCATTTTGATGGCGAAAAATTCGCCGCTCAGGCAGCCAGCGATCAGATCAAGATGATTGAAATTAAGCTTTCTCAGGGCGCAAAGCCTGGCCATGGGGGGGTTTTGCCGGCCGCAAAGGTATCAAAAGAAATCTCTGAGACCCGCGGTGTGCCGATGGGCGAAGATTGCGTATCGCCCGCATCGCACTCTGAATTTTCAACCCCTGTCGAGTTGATGCAGTTTATTAGCCGGCTGCGTGAGCTCTCGGGTGGCAAACCCGTGGGCTTTAAGCTGTGTATCGGCCAGGTCTGGGAGTGGTTTGGCATTGCAAAAGCAATGATTGGCACCGGCATTACGCCTGATTTCATTGTGGTCGATGGTGCAGAAGGGGGCACCGGTGCGGCGCCAGTGGAATTTTCAGATCATGTGGGCATGCCCATGCGCGAT
>RFRK01000148.1 GCA_009924525.1 Betaproteobacteria bacterium | reverse complement strand
TTCTCCTTTGAAAGACCTCTTCTTCGTGCTGAACCCGCACGGGGGCTGTCATGACAACGACGGCCGGAGGATCCAACGCCGTCAAACCCGCAATGGGTCTGAATGTCATTTTACGCTGACACATTTAAATGTCAAAAAAATCTGACAGTCTGTTTAGGACATGGCTGTTCTCTTATTATTTGCAAACGATAATGATTCGCATTAATATTATTCCAGCCGGTTCGCTTCAACACGCTCACCGGTCTGCCCTGAGCTGCCAGGCCCTTGTGAACAAAGGAGAAAAGGAATGTCTTTTACTTTCAGTCTCGGCCGCCTTGGCCGCCGTGTCCTAGGCGGCACCATGCTGGCGGCTTTGCTCGCGCCCCTGTGGCTACAAAGCCCAGTGGTCCATGCGCAGCAAAAGGAGCGTTTGCTCAATCTCTACTCCTCCCGGCACTACTCTTCTGACCAAGAGTTGTATGACACCTTTACCCGCCAAACCGGAATCAAGGTCAACCAGATTCAGGCCGGTGATGAGGCACTACTTGAGCGACTAAAAAGTGAGGGCAAGGCTTCGCCAGCAGATGTGATTCTCCTGGCCGACGCCGCCCGGCTCTGGAAGGCGCAAAATGAGGGCCTGCTTCAGCCTGCCCTCTCCGAGGTACTTCGGGCTGCGATACCACCGGAGTTTCAGGCCGATCAGCTCTGGTTTGGACTGACCACTCGGGCGCGGCTGATTGTTTTTGATCCAACAAAAATAAAGGCCGAACAAATTCAGCGCTACGAGGATCTCGCCAGCCCGGCGCTAAAAGGTAAGGTCTGCACCCGATCCGGTACCCACCCTTACATGCTGTCACTGCTTGCTTCCATCGTCGCCCACCAGGGCGAACAAAAAGCCGAGGCCTGGGCGAAGGGGGTGGTGGCCAACCTGGCACGCACTCCCCGAGGCGGCGATACCGACCAGATCAAGGGCGTCATCTCCGGTGAGTGCGCCGTCGCACTCACCAATTCCTATTACCTGGTTCGGCTTTTGAAATCCCCAAAAACAGAGGAGCGCGAATCTGCAGCCCGGCTGGGCGTCGTCTGGCCCAATCAGTCAAGCTCGGGTACCCACATCAATATCAGCGGGGGCGGAATTGCACGTCATGCACCCCACCCGGAAGAGGCCAGACGGTTTCTCGAGTTTCTTGCCTCACCCGCGGCCCAGGCCGCGCTGGCCAATTCCAACAACGAGTGGCCAGTTGCCAGAAATGTGCAAATTAATAACCCTGAGTTAACCCGACTGGGCCAATTCAAGGCAGAAAAGCTCCCGGTCTCAGCCCTTGGAAAGCATCAGCCTGCGGCAGCACGGATCATGGATCGGGCGGGCTGGCGCTAACCCTGGATCACAGCTGGCCTGCCTGGCCGTAAGGCCGTCCAGGCAGGCTTTTTTGGGAGTTGACCCTTGTCCCCTGCCTGCTGCAAGGGTACTCTTCGGGGGGCTTAGACCATCTGCGGATCCAGCATATCCATGACCAACGTCCAACTCTCCGAAGCTGAGATCGCAGCGATTAGTGGGCTATTGAAATCTGCCCGAGAAAGCCGGGGAGATAACCTGGCCGAAGCGGCCTTCAAAATCGCGCTGTCGCCATCACAGCTCCGTGCAATCGAGGCTGGCGATCTCCGGCCGTTCTACAGCACTGGCTACTTTCTGCAAGCAGTAGAACGTTATGCCAGTTATCTTGGGGTTGAGTTGCCCGCACGTCAGCTACCCGCCGCAGAGCCGCCAAAATCTATGGCTACAGAAGCGCCTGCATCCGAGGAGGCGCCCCCCGAAGCATCCCAATCTGAGACACGAGATCTCGAAGTGCGATCAGTGACAACTTCAGTCGTTGAAACAGTTTCCCCAGCGGCAGAAGAAAGTTTTGCTGCGCGATCGCCGGACGCAATCGCCGAATCGCCTGCTTCATTTACCAAGCGCCGCGACGTTTCGAAGGAAATCTCTGAGACGCCGATTGAGCGTGAATCAAGAGCAATCCCCTGGGGCTGGGTGGCGTTTGCAATTGCCGGCCTCATCGCTATTGGCGTGCTGAAAGAGAGTCTCGAGCCTGCTGCGGCCCCCGCAACCATTGCGAACGAATCTACCGCAAGCAATGCCACCTCGGGTGAGAAACCATCTGAAAATAACGAAACGCCCTCGACATCATCTTCAAACACATCAGTGGCATCCCCATCCGCACCCATCAGTGCGGCTTCGAGTGCAACAACGCCGCCGGCATCCAGCCCCGCTTCAAAATCCGCACCTCAAGCACCCCTGTCTGTGGCTTCAGGCCCCACCGCTTCCGCATCGGCTATGGCCAGCACAACCGCTGTCTCAGATGGCGTACTCGAATTACAAGCCTCCACCTGGGTGCAGATCGTTAAGAACAATGGCGAGAAAACCAACATCAAAGCTGAGCCCGGTCAGCGTATTGAATTTCCCTCTAGTGCTACTGCCGCAGTGGTCTTCGGCCAGCCTGACAAGGCCCGTCTGACCATTAAAGGAAAGCCCGTGAATCTATCGCCGTTCATCACTCAAGATTCCCCACCTCGGGGGCTGGTCATCATCAGCCAGATTCGAGATTGACGAAATGGCGAAGAAGCAACGCCGATCGGCCCAACTGATCTTTGCACTGTGCCCGATCGCGCTGACCTGGCCCATCACGATCTTGGCCAATTCTCCGCGCCCTTTTGTCGCCCAGAGTGCCGAGCAGCGTGAACGTTTCTGCATCGAGGAGCAGCGTCTTAGCGAACCTTGGATTCACTGGGCCAGCACCAACCGAGCCCTCTGCACAAGCCAGTCGCAATCGGCCACAGAGAAGACAGCCTGCCTGAGCACAGTTCGTCAGCAGCTTGATGCGCTTCACTCAGAGCATCGCACGATTTATCTCAGCCAGATGCGATCACTGCAACCTGACCATCCGGTAATGCAAGGCATTCTCAAACGCTTACAGAGCCACAAACACGTTGCCTCACTAGCACTGGAGGCCGATCTCAAGCCCGCCGAACTCTCTGCATTGAGCAGAGAAAACTGCCTGCGACAGCACTAAAGCAGAACCGCACTTTATGCTCTGGGGCGCGCCGCGTGAGACGCTGGCCGATCAAATTAATTCCAATGGTTTTCGCCGTTGGCACGAATATGAGCTGACCCGAAGTTTTGGCTACCTCGGGCTTGGTGTGATCTGTCTTGTTACTTGCCTCGCGCTGACCGATGGCGTGATGGAAATTAAAAATTTTCCGGATCGACTCTTTCGGATCGCGCTGAGCTTTGCGGCCCTATGCGTCACCGGCTGGTCTTGGCTCAGGTTTCTTTTGATTCTGATTGTTGCAGAGAGTGTCAGCCGGCAGGCCATCTGCAACCAATGCCATCGATATGGGCGCATCGAGGTCACGGATGAACGCTCTAGCGAGGATCTCAGCTTGAAGGTGCTGACCTGCCGCTGTCAGAAATGCGGCCATATCTGGAAAATGCACTACACCCTACAATGGCGCGATGCACGCATCTGATCCCTGGATAAAAGGCGCACACCTTAAGTTAAACCGGCAACGGCAA
>RFRK01000147.1 GCA_009924525.1 Betaproteobacteria bacterium | reverse complement strand
ATGGCAGCGGCCTGCATAGTCACGGGCCAGACCAAAATTTAGGCAAATCGATTTGGCATGACCAAAATGCAGATAGCCATTGGGCTCGGGGGGAAACCGGGTTGCGACCGACTGCACCCGTCCCGCGGCCAGATCCGCATCCACTATATGACGGATGAAATTCACAGGGGCGGAGGGAGGGTTAGTCATGGGGAGGGGCTATCTTGGGAAACCCCGATTTTAGCTACACTGAGGGGCCGTCCTTTGGGCCCTCTGAGACGCGTTCTGGACCCCATTCGTCCCTGGATTTTCTTTAGTGAGTACCGATTCCCAAGCCCCTGAGCTGCCCGCGCGGCTGCTGCTGATTGATGGCTCGAGTTTTTTATATCGGGCGTTTCATGCGTTGCCGGATCTGCGGACCCGTTCAGGCCTTCCCACTGGCGCGTTAACGGGTATGGTCAACATGCTGCGCCGGGTGCAGACCGAGTGGCCTGCTCGCTATATCGCCTGCGTGTTTGATCCTAAAGGCCCTACATTCCGCGATGCGATGTATGCCGATTACAAGGCCAATCGGTCGGCGATGCCCGAGGACTTAGCTGCCCAAGTTCAGCCAATTTTTAAAGCGGTTCGGGCACTTGGCTGGCCGCTGCTGCAAGTGGATGGCGTCGAGGCAGATGATGTGATTGGCACGCTTGCGAAAGAGGCGGGCGGTCGTGGACTTTCCACCATCATCGTGACGGGTGATAAAGATCTTGCGCAGCTGGTTGACGATCAGGTGACCTTGATTGACACCATGAGCCGTGATGGCGGCCCGGCAAAGGTCTCGGATCGGCAGGCAGTTATTGAAAAGTTCGGTGTGCCGCCTGAATTAATCGTGGATTACTTATCGCTGGTTGGAGATACCTCCGATAACGTGCCCGGTGTGCACAAGGTGGGCCCCAAGACTGCTGCGAAGTGGCTGACTCAGTATGGGTCACTCGATGCGATCATCGCCTCCGCACAAGAAGTCTCAGGCGCTGTCGGTGAGCATCTTCGTCAGGCGCTTGACTGGCTACCCACTGCAAAAAAACTTGTCACAGTAAAAACAGATTGTGATCTGGCCGGCGTGGTGGATAGTTTTGATCAGGATTTGGCCTGGCGGTCTTTGGATCAGTCAGCGATCGCTGAACTCAGAGAGACCTATCAGCTCGATCGCAGTCTTCGGGGGATTGGTGAAGATGGCCAGGCCGTTGCCTCTCCCCGGCAGACTGCGGGCGACGCGGCAGCTGCAGGCGTGCTTGCAGCGGGTGCCACGTTAGCGCCCAGTGATTTATTTAACGTCCAGGGTGCGTATCAGACCATCTTTGATTGGCAAGCGTTTGCGCTTTTTTATGATCAGATGCAGGCCCAGCCGTTGGTCGCGTTCGATTCTGAAACCACATCAATTGATCCTCGAGCGGCGCAGATTGTGGGCCTATCGTTTGCCTGGGAGGTGGGTAAGGCCTTTTATATTCCGTTAGGACATCGCTACGCGGGCGCACCAGAGCAGCTCCCATTGGATCAAGTGATGCAAAAGCTCAAACCCTGGTTTGAGGATTCGTCTCGGCAGAAAGTGGGCCAGAATCTTAAGTACGACGCCCACGTGCTTGCGGGCGCTGGTGTTTTTTTACGCGGTATCGCACATGACACGCTGCTTGAGTCTTATGTGCTCGAGGCCCATCGATCACACGATCTGGATTCGCTGTCGCAGCGGCACTTGGGCCGCAAGGGCCTAAGTTACGACGATGTCACCGGCAAAGGCGCTTCGCGCATTGGGTTTGAAGAAGTCTCCATTGAAACAGCCGCCCGATACTCAGGCGAAGACTCGGATTTCACATTCCATTTACATCAGACGCTTTGGCCACAGATTCAGTCGGACGAAAAACTTCACCGTGTATACAGCAGCATTGAAATTCCGGTGGCCCAGGTGCTCTGGCAGATGGAACACAATGGCATTGAAATCGATAGCCGCTTATTGCTCGAACAGGGCAGTGAACTTGCGAAAAAGATTTCCGCGCTTGAGGCCCAGGCCCATGAGCTGGCAGGCCAGCCCTTTAATCTTGGATCACCTAAACAGTTAGGTGAGATTCTCTTTGAGAAGCTGGGCTATACGCCCGTAAAAAAGACCGCCACTGGCGCGGCCTCGACTGATGAGGACGTTTTAGAAAAGCTTGCAGAGGATTACCCTTTACCCAAGGTGCTGCTGGAGTGGCGAAGCTTTTCCAAACTGAAGTCGACATACACCGATAAGCTGCCAAGAATGGTGGACCCTAATACGCGGCGGGTTCACACGACTTTTTCTCAGGCGGTTGCGGTCACGGGCAGGCTCGCCTCAAGCGATCCGAATTTGCAGAATATTCCGGTGCGCACGCCTGAGGGCCGGCGGATTCGGCAGGCCTTTGTGGCCCCCAAGGGCTTTAAGCTGATGTCAGCGGATTACTCGCAGATTGAGTTGCGCATCATGGCCCATCTATCGGAAGACCAGGGTTTGTTGTCAGCATTTAAAGCCGGCGAAGATGTGCATCGCGCGACTGCAAGTGAGGTCTTTGGCGTGCCCCTGGATCAGGTGAGTAGCGAGCAGCGCCGGTATGCCAAGGTGATTAATTTTGGATTGATTTATGGGATGAGTGCTTATGGCTTGGCGCGCAATCTTCGAGCAGGGTGTTGCAAAGAATTACATTGCCCAATACTTTGCAAAGTATCCCGGCGTGAAGCGCTACATGGATACGATACGTGAGGCCGCGAAATCCCGCGGCTATGTAGAGACCGTGTTTGGCCGCAGGCTCTGGCTTCCGGAGATCAGCTCCCCCAGTGGTCCGCGCCGTCAGGCGGCCGAGCGGGCGGCCATTAACGCCCCGATGCAAGGCACCGCTGCTGATTTGATTAAGCTGGCGATGATTCAGGTACAGCAAAGCCTAGAAGATAAGGGGCTAAGATCCCGTCTGGTCCTGCAGGTGCATGATGAACTGGTGCTTGAGGTTCCTGAGGCTGAAGTCGAGGCGCTGCGGGAGTTGTTGCCGGAGAAGATGGAAAATGTCGCCCAGTTAAGCGTGCCCCTGATTGTGGATGTGGGGGTAGGGGATAACTGGGATGAGGCGCACTAATTGAAGATAAGGAGTCGATGATGAGTAATGCAATCCAAGATGAAGTGAATTCGTTGTCTCCTGCTTCGGCAGAGGGTGCAAGCCGACGTGGCTTTCTGAAGGCATCAATCGCCACCGGTTTTGCCGCCTCAGTCGCGCCAACGGGTGATTTACTCGCTCAGGTGATCACGACCGACAGCCAAGGGCTTACTGCCGGAATGATTGAGATCCCGACCAAGGACCGTCGGATTCCCGCCTATCGGGCAATGCCAGCAGGCAAGACCCGACTCGCAACTGTGATTGTGGTTCACGAAATCTGGAGTGTGCATGAGCATATTCAAGATGTCTGCCGCAGGCTTGCCAAGCGTGGGTATTTGGCTATCGCCCCCGATTTTTTTGTACGTCATGGCGATGTCATGCAATACAAAACCGTGCCTGAGATTTTCACGAATGTCGTGAGCAAAGTTACTGATACCCAGGTTTTAAGTGATCTCGATGCCTCTTT
>RFRK01000146.1 GCA_009924525.1 Betaproteobacteria bacterium | reverse complement strand
AGTTTGTTAGCCAACTGCATTGCTGAACAGGGGCGAGTCGAAGAAAGCCTGCTTTTAGCGAGATACTCTTTGCAGGCGATTCAGGAAAGCACGGTCTCAAAGGACTCCTGGGCGATTCTTGTTAACCGGCGCGGTCTAGCTGCCGCACTGGTAAACGCTGAGAAGTTTGATGAAGCCACAGAACAGTTCAAGATTATTCGCACAGCTCTTGAGTCAGACGCACAAATGCGAACTCGGGTTCGGCGTGTTAATGACCTCGACGAAGTCGTCGCCCGCATCCGCACCAACGATGCCCCATTTGCCGAGACAATCGCTCGGGATATGTATCAGACCTTTTTAGCGGCTGAAGGCGCTAAGCACCCACGGACTGCCTGGACACAGGCCTTTATGGGAGTGGCCTTAGAGACCCAGGGCAAGACCGCAGAGGCCCGTAAAGCCTTTGAAGTCTCAATTCCTTTACTTGTGGATCAGGCCCGCAATGACTCAGAAAATCAAACCATCAGCCTAAAGGCGCAAAAGCGCTTTAACATCGTGATTGAGTCTTACATCGATGCCTTATTTGCCGAAGCCCGCGAGAACCCGGCTGCCGCCCAGGCCTCCATTGCCCAGGCCTTTCAGTTAGCGGATATGGCCCGTGGCAGCGCAGTGCAGCGGGCATTAACGCAAAGCACCGCCCGCTCCAACATTAAAGATAAGCGGCTTGAGACCCTGGCTCGCAAAGAGCAAGACCTGCAGCGGCGGATCAACTCTTTAAATGAGCTCTTGGTAGCCCTATCGGCTGCCCCGCCTGAGCGGCAGCTGCCGGCCGTGCAAAACAAGATGCGCGCCGATATTGAGTCTTTAAAAGCCGAGCGCGAGTCGGTGAAAAAAGAAATCGAGCGCCGATTCCCCGAGTATTTCGATTTGGTGGAGCCCAAGCCCATCACAGTAGCCCGCACGGCAAAGATTCTAAAGCCCGATGAAGTCTTAATTACCTGGTACTTCGGAGAGCGCAAAAGCTATGTCTGGGCAATTCATGCGGCAGGCCTTCACAGTTACGCAGCGCTCAGTCTGACTAAGGCCGATGTTGCCCGCGATGTCGAGCGGCTACGTAAGGCCCTTGATCCTGGTGTCTCAACCGTTGATGAGGTGCCGCCTTTTGATGTCGCTCTTGCTAATCGGTTTTACAACCAACTGATTAAGCCTGTTGAGGCAAGCCTAGCGGGTAAGAAGTTACTGATTTCTATCCCGCATGCCTCACTTGGCCAGCTGCCGATCTCCACCTTTGTCACTGAGCCGGGCCGCCAGCCTGCGGCTGGCGCCGGCGCCTTTGGGGACTACCGAAGCGTGCAGTGGCTGGCAAGAAAGATCGCTATTGCTCAGCTGCCTTCGGTAAACGCTCTGGCAGCGCTGCGCGCCGATCAGCAGCGCCGGCTTTCTGGCCCACCCACCTTTATCGCATTTGCTGACCCTTACTTCAGTCTTGAGCAGCAGAAAAAAGCCGCTAGCCCAACGCTCATTGCAGCGGCCAATACTCAGCTCGCCACCCGGGGTCGGCCACTTCATCTACGCAGCGCCCCAAAGACTTCTAAGGTGAGTTCAGCCGAGCTTGCGCTACTGCCGGGGCTACCGGACACGAGCCTGGAAGTGAGAGAAATTGGCCAGGCCTTGGGCGCTAAGCCTGAAGATATCCATCTGCACGAAAAAGCCAGTGTCCGGCAAGTCATGCAGACGGATTTTTCCAATAAGTCAGTGGTGATGTTTGCCACCCACGGCCTGGTGCCCGGTGAGCTTGATGGCTTAACGCAGCCTGCGCTTGCGCTATCTTCGCCTGAGGTCACGGGCGAGAAAGACTCTGATGGCTTACTCACCATGGACAAAATCCTGGAGTTGAAGTTAAACGCCGACTGGGTGGTGCTATCGGCCTGTAACACGGCATCCAGTGACGGAAATGCTGAAGCGCTCTCAGGCTTAGGCCGCGCGTTTTTCTACGCTGGCGCCCGAGCCCTTTTAGTCTCTAACTGGCCAGTCGATACAGTGGCTTCGCGCCAGCTGATGACTGATCTCTTTAAACGGCAGACCACCGTTGCCGGCATCTCAAAGTCTGAAGCCTTACGTCAGGCAATGGTGGAGTTAATCGATCGGGGCGAATACCGGGAGCTGGGCGTATCGGACGCAAACTATTCTTATGCCCACCCCTTATTTTGGGCGCCCTTTGTTTTGGTGGGTGATTGATTGCACAAAAGGAGGCACTGAAAGTGAATCGTCGCGTTTTAACTGCTTTAGTTGCTTTAGGCCTGAGCCAGGCGCTGCCTGGATTTGCTGGTCCAATCATTACGGAGAAAGAAGCCGCACTTCCTGTGGCCAAGGGGGAGCTGAAGACCCGCGGAATTTCTCGTGGGCCTGGCATTAAGGTGGTCTCGCCGGATCCGAGCGCCGCAGTACGCGGAGCTTTCGATATTCAGGTGAACTTTGAGCCTCGGGGCGGCAACAAAATCGACCCAAATTCGGTACGAATTATGTATCTGCGATCGCCCGCAGTGGATCTGACCCCCCGATTAAAAAATGGAATTACGGAGACCGGGATTCTTTACTCAAAAGCCGAGGTGCCTCAGGGCGAGCACACGCTGCGGATTGTGGTGAAGGATATCGAGGGCCGGGAGTCGAGTTCCACCATGACAATTAACGCCCAGAAATAATGAAGTGCCCCTATTGCTTAAGCGCCGTGGAGGCCGAGGCTGCAGTCTGCAAAATCTGCACGAAAGATCTCTATCTCTTGAAGCCGATGATGCAAAAAATCGAGGCGTTAGAGGCGAAGCTGGCAGAGTTTCCGGATCGCGATACCGCTGAGCAGCGGATCGCTGATCTGGAGGCCCAGATCGAGGAGATTCAAACCCGGCAGGAGCTTGAGCAAGAAAACGCTGTGCACTGGCGCACCCAGGTTATTCAGTATCTGGGGATCCCGCTAGTGATATTACTTCTTGGCCATGCGCTGATTATCATGGTCTATGACTTACCACTGATATTTTTGCGGGTGCTTTCGATTGTGGTGCCGATGCCATTTGCCTATGCGCTATTCGCGCGGCGCAAACGGCCTCTTGCACTCTGGTTCATGGGCACCGTGGTACTTGCGGTGGCTGCGGTGCTGGGCATGAGCAGCATTACCGCAGCGATCGATGATGTTCCCATCTTCCCCCGCTCATCAATTGAGTGGAAGGAATTCATTGAATATTCCGCAAGTATTTCCTTTAGCTTTTTAACTGGGATGCTCTTAGGTGGCATGGCGTACCTCCGTCGCCACCGTTCCAAGCGCGAGCGTATTAGCCCCTGGCTTGCAGCGATTGTCTCTGGCCTGGGAGATGGCAAGCTCTCGCCTGATGCACTGAGGAAGATCATGCAGAATTTGAATCAATTCGGATCTACCGCAGTGGCACTGGGCACCACGGCGGTCTCAATTTATACCGGTCTGAAGAGCTTTCTCTAGGCCGCTTCCCAACCTTTTTGGCGTTAAGGGAAATCCACCAAACCGAGGGAAACCCCCAAGCGGCTGCGATAGCCGTGGTTCCGCGCAAACACCATAATTTTCAGGTTTTGCAAGAGGTTCAAATTTCCAAAGGGGGAGTCATGATGAAGGGACGAAGAATTACGCAGCTTTGCGCGATCGCTGCTTTTTTAGTAGCTGCAGGGCCGCTACATGCGCAGTCGCAGGGG
>RFRK01000145.1 GCA_009924525.1 Betaproteobacteria bacterium | reverse complement strand
GTGCTGCCCTGGAATGTTGCGGAAGATCAATGGCAGCGGCATGGTGTGCCCCCAGAGCATCGAGCCAATCTGGTGATCGAGGCCTTCGCCTGTAATCCACCAAAGGTCTATCTCGAAGCACTCAGCCCTCAGGCCCAATGGATCACCCTGGATTATTTGGCGACCGAGCCCTGGGCCGACTCGGTGCATAGGCAGTTATCGCCCTTACCGACTTTGCGGCATCCTGCTGCTTCCCATCGGCGTTGGTGGGTGCCGGGGTTCTCTGCGGCCACCGGTGGGCTGCTGCATGGCGGCTGGCGCCACATCACAGCATCAGAGCGGCATGCCTGGCGACGTGAGCTCTCAGGCGAGTCGATCGATAAAGATGTGTTTTTGGTGCTGGCCTTTGGTTATGCCGATGCCCGCTGGGAGGATCTTCAGCGACTATTTGATCAGGCGCTGCCCGCAGGGTTCAAGTCCTATCGCCTCTGGCAGCCGAAGGGAATTGAATTTTCCCAGCGTGAGTTTGATGAAATTTTGCAGGCTTGCGATTTGAATTTTGTTCGTGGCGAAGACTCGTTTGTGCGTGCCCATTGGGCTGCTGCTGGGCCGTGGCGGGTACCGTTTGTTTGGCAGCCTTATCGGCAGGAAGGCAAGGCCCACGGCCACAAACTGGCGGGCTGGATGCATCGGGTCTTGGCGGCACTGGCGCTCGGCCCGCTGCAGGATTTTCACTGGGCCTGGAATGGCATCCGGCCGGCTGACTCGGATGCAAACTTATCGCTCAGTGGGGCCTGGCTAGATCTTGCTAGCCACTACAAACAGATCCAATCAGAGCTAAATAAGGCGTGTCTAAGACTCGCGGGCCAAGAGTCGCTTGAATATGGATTGCTTCGGGCCTTTAGCCAGAAAATCTCGATTAAAAAAAGCTAGAATTCGGGCTTAGCAAAAGCCCAAAAACGGGCCCTCATTTTCTATCCCTTTGGAAAATTTTTAAATGAAAACCGCACAAGAACTTCGCGTGGGCAATGTGGTGATGATTGGCACCGACCCCATGGTTATCCTAAAGACCGAATACAACAAGTCTGGCCGCAATGCTGCTGTGGTCAAGATCAAAATGAAAAATCTGCTGTCGGGCTCAGGCCAAGAAACCGTATTCAAAGCTGATGAGAAATTCGATACCCTGGTGCTGGATCGCAAAGAAGTGACTTACTCTTATTTCGCTGATCCGATGTATGTCTTCATGGATGCCGAGTACAACCAGTACGAGGTTGAATCCGAGTCAATGGGAGATGCGCTGAACTATGTCGAAGAGGGCATGACCTGCGAGGTCGTCTTCTATGAAGGCCGCGCGATTTCCGTTGAACTTCCAACCAGTGTCGTGCGCCAGGTGGCCTACACTGAGCCCGCAGTCAAGGGCGATACATCAGGAAAAGTCATGAAGCCTGCCCGAATTGCTCCTACGAATTTCGAGGTGTCGGTACCCGCATTTGTGGACATCGGCGATAAGATTGAAATCGACACCCGCACGGGCGAGTATCGCAATCGGGTGAAGTGAAGGCACCAGCCCTATCGCAGTTTCTTGAGCAGGCGGTTAGCCTGCTGGGTGAAGGGGCCGTGAAGACGGCTCCATCCGATCTTGAGCCCTATTGCATCGATTGGCGCAAGCGGTTTTTTGGTAAGGCGGCAGCCATACTTTTTCCAAGCAATACTGAGTTGCTTGCGAAGATTGTTCGGCTGGCTAATCAGCATCAGGTCGCTCTGGTGCCCCAAGGGGGCAATACCGGCTTATCCGGTGGCGCCACCCCAGACTCGTCCGGCGAACAAGTCCTTGTTTCGCTAGCACGACTCCAGCAAGTGCGTGAGCAGGATGCCGTTAACAAAACCCTCACGGTTGAGGCCGGCATCACTCTTCTGCGGGTACAAGAGTTGGCGGACGCAATGGGCCTGCTCTTTCCTTTAAGTCTAGGTGCCGAGGGATCGGCAACGATTGGCGGAAATCTCGCAACGAATGCAGGTGGCACGGCGGTACTGCGCTACGGCAATGCTCGAGACCTCTGCCTTGGCATCGAGGTGGTGACTCCCACTGGAGAAATCTGGAATGGCCTGCGCCGTTTACGCAAAGACAATACTGGCTACGATCTGCGGGATCTTTTTATCGGATCCGAAGGAACCCTAGGATTTATCACCGCCGCGGTACTCAAACTATTTCCCAAGCCTGCTGGCTTGGTGACTGCTTTGGTTCGGGTGGGCTCTGCCACAGATGCGCTTGCCCTGCTGCAAATTGCGCAGGCCCAATGCGATGCTGCCTTAACCGGCTTTGAATATATGTCGGCCCAGAGTGTGCAGGTGGTGATCGATCACTTCCCCGAGGTTGCCAAGCACGGCGCGCAAATCATCGGGTCAGCAGGTTCAGATTTATCCGATAGCGTTTTAATTGAGATCTCACATCCCGCTTCCGAGGGTGCTGCGAAAGAGATGCTGGAGTCCGTAATTGCTGAGGCGATCACCCAGGGCGCAGCCAGCGATGCGATCCTCGCCCAGTCGATGAGCCAGACCAAAGCTTTATGGCATCTCCGGGAGACGATTACGCTAGCCGCCGCAGAGGATGGTGTTCAGGTCAAGCTTGATATTGCCGTGCCGGTCTCCAAGCTGGCGGAGTTTATTACCGAAATGGATCGCGAGATGCTGGCTGAGTTTCCGGAGATTCGGCTGCATAACTTTGGCCATTTTGGTGATGGAAATCTTCACTACAACCTCGGTGCACCGCAATCTCTTGCAAAGGGCCTCTCCGCTGAGCAGCGTCGCGCAGCCTATCGCACTTATATCGAGCAAAATGAAGAGCGGCTTCGGCGAAAGGTTCACGATCGGGTAGTTGCGTTTAATGGATCCATCAGCGCAGAGCACGGTCTTGGCCAGCTGCGTAAGGCTGAGGCTTGGCGAATTAAAAGCTCTGTAGAGCTGGGGCTCATGAAAACCATTAAGCAGGCCCTTGATCCCAACGGGATTCTGAACCCCGGCAAGGTGATTTCTTAGAACATAAGTTTTGGCCTGAAAGTGGCTAAAACTTCGTAAGACTGTTTCGGGCGTTTTAGATGCCGGCTTCGAATACCCGGGCCTGCGCGAGTGGTGGCGCAGTTCGATCTTTTTCAGAAAGTAAAAAAGCTTCGCAGCCGGGAACCTTCGGCCACTGGATGCCGATCGCCGGATCGTTCCATGCCACCGATGCTTCGGCAGTCGGCGCATAAAAATCGGTGGTTTTGTATAGAAAGTCGGTGTTGTCTTCCAGCACTAAAAATCCATGGCCAAAGCCTGGTGGGATCCAGAGCATCTCGCCTGAATCGGGCTTCAGTGTATGCCCCGCCCATTTTCCAAAGGTTGGCGATGATCGGCGTAGATCAACCGCAACATCAAATACTGAGCCAGTTACAACACGAACAAGTTTGCCTTGTGCGTGGGGCGGGAGTTGATAGTGGATGCCACGCAGTACACCCCGGGCAGATCGGGAGTGGTTATCCTGAACAAAATGCGGCGCTAAGCCAGTGGCGTCATGAAAGGTTTTGGCGTTAAATGATTCCAGAAAAAATCCTCTGGAGTCACCGAAGACTTTGGCCCGAATGATTAGAACGCTATCAAAGGGCGCAAGTGCCTGAATCTGCAATGGGCTTGCCATTTAGAAAACTCGCTCGCGAAGGATATCCAGCAGATACTGCCCATAGCCACTCTTTGCCAGCGGTCTGGCAAGC
>RFRK01000144.1 GCA_009924525.1 Betaproteobacteria bacterium | reverse complement strand
TCGCGATTCATCACCGGTAAAACCCCAGGCAGCGCCATGTCGACCATATGGGCCTGCGTATTTGGAGCAGCGCCGAACTGGGTCGATGCAGGTGAAAATATCTTTGATGCGGTCTTCAGCTGGACGTGGCACTCCAGTCCAACCACGATCTCCCAGCTCATCGAGCTGCTCCCAAACTCTCCGGCGTTTTCTGATGCCAGTCAGTGATCGATTGAAAGTGGTGAGCGGTTTTCAGAAGCAGCGATTCTTTAAGCCTTGGCGCAATCAATTGCATGCCGATTGGCCGGGGTCGGCTCGCAAGGTTTCCAAACCCAACTGGAATGGACATCGCAGGCAGGCCCGCCAGGTTTACGCCGAGTGTGTAGATATCGGCGAGATATTCCTGCAGAGGATTACTGGAAGATTCATTGATATTCCACGCAACAGTGGGCGCGACCGGCCCGACAATCAGGTCACAGCCTTGAAATGCGGCATCAAAGTCCTGGGCAACAAGACGCCGCACACGTTGGGCCTGGATGTAATAGGCATCGTAGTAACCGTGTGAAAGCACAAAGGTGCCAATAAGAATTCGGCGTTTCACCTCGGCCCCAAAACCCTCTGCCCGGGAGCGGCAATACAAATCAAGAAGGTCTTTTGGCGCTGCGGTCCGATGGCCATAGCGTACGCCGTCAAAGCGACTCAGATTACTGGAAGCCTCCGCTGGTGCGATCACGTAATACGCTGGAATACTGAGCGCAGTTCTTGGCAGACTAACCTCGCAGGCTGTGGCACCAAGGCGTGTCAGTTCAGTGATCGCCTGATCGATGGCAGATCGCACCTCGGCGCTCAGGCCCTCCGCAAAAAATTCTTTCGGCAGGCCCACCCGAAGACCGGACAGCGGCGTATTTGCAGGCGCGTCTGCAAATGGCTGATCGATGTCTGCCGCGAAGTTCTCTTCATCAAGCTGCAGGCTGGTGGAATCTCGTGGATCAAAGCCGCACATGGCTGTGAGCAGCACCGCACAGTCCAACGCGGTTCTTGCAATTGGGCCGGCCTGATCGAGGCTGGAGGCATAGGCAATCATTCCCCATCGCGAAGCCCGGCCGTAGGTGGGCTTAATGCCAGTGAGTCCGCACATGGCCGAGGGCTGACGAATTGACCCCCCCGTGTCGGTCCCGGTCGCAGCGGGGATGTGGCCTGCCGCGACTGCCGCTGCAGAGCCGCCTGATGATCCGCCCGGCACAGCAAGCGGGTCCCAAGGGTTTTTCACTGGCCCGAAAGCCGAGTGGGTGTTTCCGGAGCCCATAGCAAACTCATCGCAATTCAGCTTGGCGGCGCAGACCATGCCAGCCGTCGCTAGCCGCTCGACCACAGTTGCATCAAACGGGCTTGTGTAGCCTTTGAGTATTTTTGAGGCGGCAGTCGTGGGCCAGCTTCGGGTAACGAAAATATCCTTATGCGCTATTGGTAGCCCAAGCAACGAAAATCCGGATCCGCTGTTTTGGGCCGATTGAGACCCGGCCGCATCCAGCCGTTGTTGGGCTGCTTTGGCCTGGTCGAGTGTCGCCTCGGGCACGAGCGATAGCACCGAATTGGTCTGATCGGCGGCCAGTCGGTCAAGCGTCCATTGGGCAAGCTCCACAGCGCTAAAGTCCCGCCGGGCAAGGCCTGCGGCCAGGTCCGAGAGGTCTGAAAACGATGGAATCGCGGCGTTCATTCCACGACCCGAGGAACGATAAATAGGCCGTCGGCTGTCTGGGGGGCGTTGGCCATAAGGTCATCTCGGGCCGGAAGTGGCTCGGCTACATCGGCACGGAGCCTGAGGCCCACATCATGGGGATGGGCCATGGGCGCAACGCCAATGGTCGGGGCCTGGGACAGTTCACCGACCCAGTTCAGGACGGACTGAAGCGCAGGCAGCGTTTCGTCGCGCTCCCGATCGGAGAGGGCAAGCCGGGCAAGCCGGGCGAGTTTTTCGAGGTCTTGGGCGTTTAGGTTCACGGCGCAAAAATCAACGGGGACGTTTGCTTTATTATCCTTTTCTTTTGCAGCAGGGTTCTCATGCTTGGATTTCTTCGTAATTATTTCTCCCAGGACATCGCCATTGACCTGGGCACCGCCAACACCCTCATCTATGTGAAGGGCAAGGGCATCGTGCTGGACGAGCCCTCGGTGGTCGCGATCCGATACGAGGGCGGCAATGGCGGTAAAAAAGTGATTGAGGCCGTTGGCCAGAAAGCCAAGCAGATGCTGGGCAAGGTTCCCGGCAATATCGAGGCGATTCGTCCGATGAAGGATGGGGTCATCGCTGATTTCACCGTGACCGAGCAGATGCTCAAGCAGTTCATCCGCATGGTGCATGAGAAAAAATTTCTCTCGCCGAGCCCCCGGGTCATTATCTGTGTGCCCTGCGGCTCTACCCAAGTGGAGCGTCGTGCGATTCGTGAGTCTGCTTTGTCAGCTGGTTCAAGCCAGGTCTACCTTATTGAGGAGCCGATGGCTGCAGCGATTGGTGCAGGCTTGGCAATTTCTGAGCCGCATGGTGCGATGGTGGTAGACATTGGTGGCGGCACAACAGAGGTCGGTGTGATCTCTTTGGGCGGGCTCGTGTATGCAGGCAGTGTTCGGGTTGGCGGAGATAAGTTTGATGAGGCGATTACTAACTACATTCGACGCAATTTTGGAATGTTGATTGGTGAGCAGACTGCTGAAGCAATAAAAAAACAAATTGGTTCGGCATTCCCTGGAAGCGAAATTCGTGAAATGGAAGTCCGAGGGCGAAATCTAAGCGAAGGAATCCCACGGACCTTTACGGTATCGAGCAATGAAATTCTGGAGGCCCTCACCGAGCCGCTGAATCAGATTGTTGTTGCGATTAAAAACGCGCTTGAGCAGACGCCCCCGGAGCTGGCCGCAGACATAGCAGAGCGTGGCCTGATTCTGACGGGTGGCGGCGCATTGCTGCGCGATCTCAATCGTTTGCTGTCAGAGGAGACTGGCCTTCCGGTCTACGTGGCAGAAGATCCGCTGTCTTGTGTGGTTCGGGGCTGCGGCGCTGCGCTGGATCGGATCGACGAGTTCAAGGATGTTTTTGCCCACGAATAAGGGGGGTGCCATCACCTAGATATGGCACTCTCGCAGAGTCCCCCACCGCTTTTTAAACAAGGCCTTCCCGCCCGGCTTCGGATGCTGATCGCTGTAATTGCAGCGATTGGGATGCTGTACTCAGATCTGCACTTCGGAATCTTGAAGCCTCTGCGGCAGGGGCTCACCATGGTGCTTTATCCGATCGAACAACTCTTGATTCTGCCCCGAGATGGTGTGATCTGGCTTGCCCGCTATGGCACAGCAGTCTCCGACCTTGTCGGTCAGCGGGTGACGCTGGAGCGAAAAGAAATCGAGAATTCCGAAAGCCTGCTTCAGATTGAACAGCTGAGAGCAGAAAACGAAAGCCTCCGCACGCTTTTAGATCTTCGAAAGTCAATTAAGCATAAAACCCTCGCGGCCCAAATCAGCCACGAGACTCGCGATGCGTTTTCCAATCGTATTGTCATCGATCGGGGCAGTCAGCATGGACTTGCACCGGGCCATCCCGTGATTAATGCGCAGGGTGTAGTGGGCCAGGTGGTCCGCGTTTCTCCAATTACAGCCGAGGTTTCATTAGTGACCGATCCATCGCTGATGATTCCGGTCGCGCTGCCGCGATCAGGCCTTCGTAGTCTAGCCTCGGGCACGGGGGATGGGCAGCAGGTTGAGCTGAAATACCTCAACATTA
>RFRK01000143.1 GCA_009924525.1 Betaproteobacteria bacterium | reverse complement strand
GCATTCTCGATTTCATCATCGACCGAGAGTTTCGAGAGCCGAATCAGTCGGGTCTGCCACAGCTGCGAGACTCGGGCTCGGATCAGGCTTTCAATTTCAGATTGAATCTCTTGCTGCTCCGCCTGACGATAATGCTTCAAAAGCTCTGCGATGGCCCGCTTGGCATCTAGGATGCTGCGCCGTTGCACCTCAGTCGGATGTGCGGTGAGCACTGGCGAAATCCATGCGTTGCGCAGGGTTTGCTGCAAGCGCTTTGAAGAAATCTTTGCGGCTTTCAGCCGGCTAAATGTGTGGGCAAGCCGGCCCTCAGTCGTGTGAACATCTTCAGCGGCCTGAGTCTTAAGGCTAAATTGATCCTCAGCAATATTGGCCAAGTGAGAAAAGTAAGTAAACGCCCGAATTACACTCACCGCCCGATCGGGGCTAAGTTCTTTCAGGGTTTTATTGAGCGCTTTGCCAGCAGCGGCATCGCCGTTGCGGTGAAATTGAACACTGAGCTTACGGATATTCTCAATCAGATCAAAGCTGGCTTTACCTTCATGCTCGCGAATCGTATCGCCAAGGATCGCCCCAAGAAATCGAATATCCTCGCGTAGGCTCTGTTCGGTGGGGGCAGGCATATCAGCGGCTTTCTATTTTGCTTGGGAACTTACCGCTAGCTGCGGGTCAAGGAGCTCCCGATCATCAAAGACAAAGCAGTCTCCTTGATAGTGCCGCGCAGTCGTTTTCTCAAAATAATTCAGGATACCGCCTTCAAGCTGAAAAGTATCCTGAAGGCCCATTTCGCGCATATAAATTGCCGCCTTCTCGCAGCGGATGCCGCCAGTGCAAAAACTGACAACTGTTTTTCCGGTGAAATCATTCGAATGACTGCTTAGCGCTTCAGGAAAATCTGAGAACTTTTTAATACCAAGGTCAATCGCACCCTTAAATGATCCGTGGCTGACTTCAAACGCATTTCGGGTATCCAGCAGCACTACTTCCCGGCCTTGATCATCATGGCCCTGATCAAGCCATTGATCGAGCTGCTCCGGACTGATCGCAGGCGCTCTGCCCGCCTGCGGCTGAATCGCAGGGTGATTCATCCGAATAATTTCAGATTTAATTTTGATCCGCATTTTATTAAAGGGCTGATGATCAGACCAGCTCTCTTTTGCCCAGAGATCGGAAAATCGTTGATCGCTTTTAAGCCAGCTTAAAAAATCCCGCACCGATTCTTTGGCTGCCGCCAGAAATAAATTGATGCCTTCTTCAGCAATCAGAATTGTGCCTTTAAGCTGCCTTGCCTGGGTTTGGCTGACGAGATCTGCTTTTAAATTAGCAAGATCAGCTAACGGCACAAACTTATACGCTGAGATATTGAGTATCGAATTCACAGCTGATTAACATTCACAACCAGGCGGCCCCGAACTTGGCCAGCAAGAATTTCTGGCGCAATCGTCAGCGTCCGTGTGAGTGTGATTTCCTGGGTCATCGCATCCAGCTTATCCATCGGCAGATCTTTTGCCAGCCGCTGCCAGACCATTTCGCGCTTAGCCCTCGGGGTGGTTACGCTATTGATTCCATAGAGGGTGACGCCACGCAGAATAAATGGGGCGACTGTGGCGGGGAAGTCCATGCCTTGGGCGAGTCCACAGGCCGCCACTGCGCCATCCCAGCGTGTGGTGGCGCAGGCATTGGCAAGTGTATGGCTGCCCACGGTATCAATCACCGCGGCCCAGCGCTCTTTGCCAAGGGGCTTGCCGGGGCTTGATAGCTCATTGCGATCCATGATGTCTGAGGCGCCGAGCGATTTCAGATAATCGGATTCAGATAGCCGGCCGGTGGAGGTCACCACCCGATAGCCGAGTTTTGCCATCACGGCAACGGCGATAGATCCAACACCGCCTGCGGCACCGGTAACGAGTACCTCGCCATCGCCAGGCTTTACGCCATGGTTTTCAATTGCGAGTACGCAGAGCATGGCGGTATAGCCAGCGGTTCCAATTGCCATCGATTGTTTGAGTGTCATGCTTGCAGGCTTTGCGACTAGCCAGTCGCCTTTGACTTTGGCGTATTGGGCAAGGCCTCCGGGGTGGGTCTCGCCCACACCCCAGCCAGTCAGCACCACCGCATCGCCTGATTTAAAAAGCGAGTGATCGCTAGTTTCAACGGTGCCGCAGAAATCAATGCCCGGGGACATCGGAAATTTACGCAGAATCGGTGAGCGGCCCGTAATCGCTAAGCCATCTTTGAAATTGATGGTGGAGTATTCGACCTTAACCAGCACATCATGGTCGCCTGTGCTGACTAGCGCATCTTCGCCGACCGTTTCAATGGTTGCGGTGTAGGCAGACTCAGTTTTGTTGCAAATAATTGCGTTGAAGGGCTGCATTTGGGCCTCCTGCGTGGGCTGCCAATGCTACCAAGAGCGCTATGAAACCCCCAACTGGGCAGCCTGGGCCCGCATCGCCTTGCGATCCGCAGCCGAGAGCCGGCTCAGATTGCGCAACTGCATGCCCATCCGAGGGTTTTTGGCAAGCAGCGCCTCGTGCCGCATCAGAAAATCCCAATACAGGGTGGTGATCGGGCAGGCATCCTGCCCCGTGGACTTGGCCGGATTAAATCGACAGGACTTGCAGTAATTGCTCATGCGATCGATGTACTTACCGCTTGCCGCATAGGGCTTACTGGCCATGACACCGCCATCGGCGTACTACTGGCTCATCCCCAGCACATTGGGAAGCTCCACCCATTCCACTGCATCCACATATACACTCAGGTACCACTCATGGACTGCCTTGGGGTGAATACCAGCAACCAGTGTGTATAAGCCTGTGACCATTAATCGCTGAATATGGTGGGCATAGCCTGTCTGAAGTGTCTGCTGAATCGTTTCCCGCAGGCAGTTCATTTCTGTTTCGCCAGTCCAGAAAAAATCAGGTAGCGGCGCTTTAGCACCCAAAGCATTGCGCTCTAAATATTCCGGCATATTCAACCAATAAATTCCCCGCACATATTCCCGCCATCCCAAGATCTGCCGAATAAAGCCTTCAACTGCAGCGATGGGTGCGTGCCCCTGTTTGTAAGCGGCCTCCGCTGCGCTAACCACTTCTTTCGAAGAGAGCAGTTTCAAATTCAAAGCACTCGCAATATGCGCGTGATAAAGCCATGGCTCACCAGTCCACATGGCATCCTGATAAAGCCCAAAACGGGGGAGCCGATGCGTAATAAAGTCATCAAGTGCCTCTAGGGCTTCCTTGCGTGTCACCGGCCAGCCGAAGACTTGGGCAGATGGGCCCACGCTTCCGGGATGATCGGCAAACAGAGTGTTGATAAGCGTAATTACTTCGCAGGTAATTGCATCAGGCTTAAATCGAAGTGGTTTTGGAATTAGCCCTGGCCCTTCTTTGCCGAATGCAGCGCGATTCTCTTGATCAAAATTCCACTGGCCGCCTGCGGGCTTATCTTGCTCCATCAGGATGCCGGTCTTTTCACGAAGCTCGCGATACCAGTATTCAAGCCGCAGTTGCTTGCGGCCTTTGGCATGCTCGGCGAATTCACGCACCGTTGAGAAGAAATGTCGATCTTCGCGTATATCAAGAGGAAGCGCGTGGTCGGCTGCGACTGATTGAATTGCTTTTAGTACTCGCCAGTCACCGGGGGCGGTCATGACCAGCCGCTCAGGGCGGTGAACCTTAATGGCGCGCGCGAGCTCTGTGGCAAGCGACCCAGTATTTTTTGGATCATCGAGCCGGATGTAATCAAGCGGAAATTTTTTACTCTGCAGCTCTTTTGCAAAATGCCGCATCGC
>RFRK01000142.1 GCA_009924525.1 Betaproteobacteria bacterium | reverse complement strand
AGCTGGTTGTCACGCTTAACCGCCATGAGCGTGTTGTAATGCATGACATGGAACTCCTCGTTCCACTCGTAGCCGGCAAAGATGAGCTCCTTGTAAGCTGTTGCCCGGTCCCAGAAGGACTTGATGATCCAGGGGTCTTGCGAGTCGCTGGTAATGCGTACGATGTACCAAGGTTTGTGCATGGTGGTTACGCCCTCGCTTCCTGCTGGGTGGCGGCTTTGGGCTCCCAGTTGGCCAGCAGCAGGTCGAGTCGGGTCGCCAGGGAGGGAGCGACCACGCAGATGATCTGCCTCAACTTGGTGTTCTCCAGGGTCAAGTCCTGGAGCTTGGATTCGATCAGGCTAGGGGTGTGCATGGTGGTTATTGTCCTTTCATTGTCAGTAATGACTTGCAACAGCTGCAACGCCCGTTACAATCTGTTGCATGCCGAAATTGGCTATTGATTGGCGCCCTATTGAGGGCGATTACATAAAAGGCATTCCGTCGCAGATACTTGCGGCCAAGTATCAGTTAAAAGCGGCAACGATCCGTGCTCACATGACTCGTAACAAGATTGGGAAGCAACGTGAAGTTATGTTGCAACAAATCAAAGAAGTGACACGGACTGTAACAAACGAAGCTACGGGGGAGGCGCAAGCTTATCTGTCGGGCTTAAAGAAAGAAGTTCAGCGCGGCATGGATGCGCTCGCGGTCCAACCACCATCTTCGCGTGAAGAAGTGGACGAACATTTCACTGCGCTTGAGAAAGTGAATCGTGTGGCAACGACAGCTTTTGGGCTGTCCGAAGGGTCAAAGACCCAAACAATGAACATTGCGGTTTTGCAGCAACTTACGCCAGAATCGCTGTCAGTAACTGCCAGTAATGTGATTGATACAGAGACGAAAGCGGTTTGAATAACCGTTCCCCGGGGGTTTGCTGTCCCCCCGGGGTTCGGTAAAGCGTCAGCTCTTCAGGTATTTCGAGCGGAGGAAGTTCGCCGTCGAATCCTGACTCTGAACCGGCTTCCACTCGTCGACCTCGACGCGGATGGTCAGCGCACCAGCCTCGCGTTGCGAGGGCCGAACGCTGATATCCAGCGACTTGCCGGAAGCGAGAATCTCGCCCAGCACGCTGAAGGTCTTCGCGGCGGGGGATCCGGAGATCACCTTGCCGAGGTGGCCATACTTGTTGGCGGCCACGGTGAGGTAAAGGGCACCTTCCTTGGGTTTGTACTCAGAGGTTAGCGCCTGCACCTTGTCTTTAGCATTAGCAATTACTGCCATATAACTCCTTACATATCGCATGGTTTTGGGAAACACCAACCTCACCTGGGTCGGTAACTTTCCGCATGCAATACATATATAGCTGGTCGGCAGTGCAACCCCCTGTCGTTGTGGCATATGCCCCCGACCCCACCCACCCCCCGCCGCAGTTAAGCTACATATATACACCAACAGAAAAAATTAAATTTATGTTCGGTCGTTCCCGGCAACAATTTTTCCTTGCGGACTGGTTTTTGTCCGTAGAATTAAACCAACATGAAAAACGCAATCGCCGCCTTGTTGTTTTGCGCCGTGGCGGCCGGTGCATCCGCGGAAGAGTTTGCCATTCGTCCTTCCGTTTGGGGAACCCAGAAGTGGCCTGGCGGTTATGAAATCTACAACTCACGCGGCGTCCTGGTGGGTGAAGCAAAAGCCTCCGTGTGGGGGCAGGAAAAATGGTATGGTGGTTACGACGTCGAGATTTACGACAGGGCAACAACGGTTGAGAAACGATCGACCCTTCGCGACGTGTTGAAAAATTTGCGTTGAAGTGTCACGCGCTGACTAGTTGATCCCGTTTTCCGTGGGCGCAAACTTGCGCTCATGGAAACGGTGAAATTCAAATCCTGGTTTCAAAAGATGGGCGCCGGCCTGCGGGCCATGCGTCGCGATATCGCCAAAACCGAAAGCTTGCTCGAGCAACTTGACGAAAAAATCTTTGCGCTGCGCCAGGAGCTGCGCGAGACCGTCAAGGTTTACAAGGACTCCCAGCTTGCACTGGGGGAGCTCAAAAAGCAGCAGGGCAGGGAAGAGCGTATCCTAAAGCACAAGCTCCGCGGATACATTCAGGATAACGTCCAGGACGCCAACGAACTCATGAAGCATTTTGAGACGGCCGACTTTTAATCTTCAATGATCTCGTCAACAAAATCAGAAACTTCGGAATGGCTTTTCAAAAGCTTAAGCTTCATCCCGTCGTCTTCGGTCACCGCAACCACGCAGGGTTTGTCGGCATCAGAACAATGGGTCATGTACTCAGCCAGGTCCCTGGTCGCCTTTTTGCTGATCGTAACTTCATGGTTGGGACTGTCCTCAAGGAGCGCCATGAGAATGGCAAGGGCGGAAATATCGTTGTCGATGTGCCGAAACCCAATATGGAAGTCCACACGTCAATCCTGGGCCCGACACCATTAATGTCAAATGAGTGCCAATAAAGGCCCCTACGTTTGGAAATACAAGGGGAAGGGCTCCACATGGATCAACGATGACCTGGAGGCCCTGATCACGTCCGTGGCCCGCCACGAGGCTCTGGACCCCATGGACCACACGGTACGCACGTTTTACAAGCGACAGATCATCCAGCAGATGTGCGAGGAGGATCCCGGGCTCTGCACCAAGTCGGGTCTCGGGGACCTGGTCCACATGTTTGCAATGCCTGTCGCGGCGATGTTGGACGCGGTCTTTGGTACCAGAATCAAGGACTGCCAGGGATGTGCCAGGCGCAGGGCAATCCTCAACAAGGTAAGGTTCTAATGGCCAAAAAGCCAAAGATGGCGGTTCCGCTCACGCAAAGACCCAAGGCCAAAAAGGGGCTGATCGAGAAGGTGGCAAAGCTGGCCCTGTATCACCGCCAGGCAAAATGACCCGGGCAAGGATCCTGGGGTTTGTCCTGCCAATCCTTATTTTCCCGGTAGCCAGGCTTCTGGCGTTTGGCCTGGTGGTCTGCTTCCGGTCAGGCAAGGGTACCCTTGAAAAAAGCAAGTTACCCGGATTAAGTCGTTGATTGTTAAAATAAAAGGTAACTAGGGTAACTAAGGGTAACTAAAAATATTGTAAAGTCCCACACCCATATACGGAATTTGGCTTACGCTGATTTGCCCAGGTCGGGAACCCGGGGGGTCAAAAAGGTTACCCAAGTTACCCTAGCCGCTGGAAGCCTCTGCAAATCAACATCTTTTTCAGGGGTAACTTGCCCAGGAACTTCATTTTTAGGGTAACCTTGAAGTTACCCTAAGCCGTTTTTAAGATTAAAAGTCTCGCCGCTGGCGGTTTACTGACTTTTTTGACTTGGTAGTCTTGGCTTATGGACAAACAAACTCCCGACGATATGGCCTCCGTTGAGGGCTATCTGAACGCTGAACAGGTCTTGTCCCGGGATCCCCTGGATTTCAGGGACGAGGACAAAGACAGGGTGGATGACCGATTGGAGGGTTAGGCAGCCTTGTAGGCAATGATCTTGCCCGAAGTCAGGCTGATGGCGGTAAAGTCCCCGTAGATGGTTACTCCTGCCGGTACGTCAACCGCAGTCGTGGCGTCGCTGTCGGTCCAGTTGCTGGAGGTAACACTCACAACGGCTGTCGCCGTGGCTTGAATTGCACACCAAGGTCCGCCGCTTAAAGCACCTGCTGCGCTTTTATAGACCCCACCGGCTTTGCCCAAAGATTCGCGACCCAAAGACTCAAGATCGGGGAGTGTCTTAAAAAGAATCTGCTGCGAATCCTGCGTCTCGGATACTACATCTGTTCCTGCGTCTTTGGGCATGACACTAGGTTAAATACGGACCATA
>RFRK01000141.1 GCA_009924525.1 Betaproteobacteria bacterium | reverse complement strand
TGCAGTGGTCTTTGTAGTCGATGGACGATCCGGCTTAGCGCCACAGGATCTTCAGATTGCTGATCTGCTGCGCAAATCGGGCCGCCCGGTCACGATTGCTGCCAACAAACTCGAGGGCCTCACCAGCGAGGGCCGCACTGCAGAGTTCTACGAACTCGGCCTTGGCGATCCGATAGCGATCTCCTCTGCCCACGGCGATGGTGTGGGCGGACTGATGGAATCTGTGCTGGGCCAGCTGCCCGAGGGCCCCGATGAAGATCTCGAGGCTTCGGTGGCCGAGCGCGGCCTGCGGGTGGCGATTGTTGGCCGGCCCAATGTCGGTAAATCCACATTGATCAATGCGCTAGTCGGTGAGGAGCGGGTCATCGCCTTTGACATGCCGGGCACCACGCGTGATGCCATCGTGATTCCATTCGAGCGCGAGGGCCGGCGTTATCAGCTGATTGATACTGCTGGCCTGCGACGCCGGGGTAAGGTCTTTGAGGCGGTGGAGAAGTTTTCAGTCATCAAAACCCTGCAGGCGATCGAGTCATGCAATGTTGCTGTGCTGATGGTGGATGCGCAGGCCGATGTCTCGGAGCAAGATGCTCATATTGCAGGCTTTGTGATGGAGTCGGGCCGGGCCCTGGTCGTGGCCGTCAATAAATGGGATGGTCTGGATGTGATCGTGCGCGAGGAGGTGAAGCGCGTGATGGCCCGCAAGCTGCAGTTTTTGCATTGGGCAAAATTTCACTTCATCTCGGCCATGAAAGGCGCGGGTATTGATGCATTGATGCGCTCAGTTGACGCCGCCTATGCAGCGGCGACACTGAAGCTTTCCACGCCAAAAATCACTCGTGTGTTGCGCGAGGCCGTGGAAGCCCAGCAGCCACCCCGGCACGGCCGGTTTCGGCCCAAGCTGCGTTATGCCCACCAGGGTGGCCAGAATCCGCCGATCATCGTGGTCCACGGCAATGCATTGGAGCATGTTTCTGATGCGTACAAGCGGTACCTGGAGTCTCGTTTCCGAAGGGTCTTTCGGCTAGAGGGCACACCCCTGCGGATTGAGTGGAAAACCTCGGCCAACCCCTATAAGCCCGATGCGTGATTCCGCAGGCTGAAATCGGTATAGTTATTACTCGTCCGATGGAGTCCACAACATGTCACAAAACAAAGGGCAGGCGTTACAAGACCCATTTCTAAATCTCCTTCGTAAGGAGCATGTCCCGGTCTCGGTCTATTTGGTCAACGGCATCAAGCTGCAGGGCCATGTCGAGTCGTTTGATCAATACGTTTTGCTTTTGCGCAATACGGTCACGCAGATGGTGTACAAGCACGCCATCTCTACGATCGTTCCCGCGCGTGCGGTGAACTTCACTGCCGAGGGTGAGTCGAGCTGAGCGATCTCGGTTCCGTTTCAACGTCTAACGACGTTGATTTCACGAGACATCCGCGAACTGTCGTTGTGGCTCTGGCCCTCAACGGGGGACCGGAGCCCGACATGCAAGAACTCTGTGCACTGGCGGCCTCTGCCGGTGCGCGCGTTGTTGGCCAGATCACAGGCCGCCGCGATCGGCCTGACCCCGCGCTTTTTGTGGGCTCGGGCAAGGCTGAGGAAATTGGCCGGCTCTGCGCTGAGTGCCAGGCTGATCTGGTGGTCTTCGATCACACGCTTTCACCGGGTCAGCAGCGGAATCTGGGTCGCGCCCTAAAGCGCCGCGTGATCGATCGTGTAGCGCTGATCCTGGATATTTTTGCCCTGCGTGCTCGAAGCCACGAGGGCAAGCTGCAGGTTGAGCTTGCGCAGCTGGATTATCTGTCGGCACGTCTGGTGCGTGGCTGGACCCACTTGGAGCGGCAACGGGGCGGAATTGGATTGCGGGGCCCGGGTGAGACTCAGCTGGAAACAGATCGTCGATTGATTGGACAGCGAGTGAAACAGCTGCGGCTAAGGCTGGCCGCGGTGGAACGTCAGCGCAAAAACCGACTGCGGCAGCGCTCCCGTCAGGGCACATTTTCAGTCTCACTGGTGGGCTACACCAATGCCGGCAAGTCAACGCTTTTTAATGCGCTCACACATGCAGGTGTTTATGCAGCCGATCAGCTCTTTGCAACATTGGATACCACCAGCCGCCGGGTGTTTCTTGCGCCAGGGGAATTTATGGTGCTTTCCGATACAGTGGGATTTATTCGAGATCTACCTCACAGCCTGATTGAGGCCTTTAAGTCCACGTTAAATGAAGCGGCCGAGGCCGATTTGCTGTTACATGTGATTGATGCGTCTGATCCGGATCGGGATGCCCACCGCCAGGCGGTCGAGCTGGTGTTAAACGAAGTCGGTGCGGCCGAGGTGCCCCGCATTGAGGTCATGAATAAAATCGATTGCGCTGGCCTTGTTAGCCGCTCTGAGGCTGGCCCCGATGGCCGGATTCGCCGAGTCTGGGTCAGCGCGGCATCGGGTGAGGGTCTGTCTGGCCTTCGGGAGGCGGTCCGCTCCCATGTACCGGCTTTCCCTAGTCCGGAAACCTGGCCGGGCACTCTCAGCGATAATGTCGGGTTCTTGCAACCTTCTGTTCAATCCCTTCTCTAACTTTCTACGATGCGACGGTTTGGCGGGTCAGTGTTACGACGTCTTTTTTCCCTCGGGGATCCCCGCTGGGGCCAGTCGGGCTCCGGCCAGGGCTCAGGCCAGCCCTCGGGCAGCCAGCCGTCCTCGGGCCAGGGCTCTGAGCAAAAGCCTTCATCCGGTGAACCAGATCGCGATCCGCCGCGCCAGGATCCGCCCGATAACGGTTCTCGCGAGCCGCGCAGGCCCGATAGCCGTCCCCGATCCGAGGAACCGCCTGACCTTGACGAGGTCTGGCGCGATTTCAACCGACGCCTCAGCGGCATGTTTGGCGGAAAAGGCCGCCAGGGCGGTGGCTTTGGAGGCGGCGGTGGCCGAAGCGGGGGTGGGGGCGGCGGATTTAAGGCGCCCACAGTAAAAACTGGGCCAGCCTTTGGATTTGTTGCCTTGGGCGGTGTGCTGGTCTGGCTTGCAACGGGTTTTTACATCGTTCAGGAGGGCCAGTCTTCAATCGTGTTGCGTTTCGGTGAATTCAGAACCACGACCAACGCGGGCTTTAATTGGCGGCTGCCTTATCCCTTTGAATCGCATGAGATCGTGAATTTGTCTCAGATCCGGCAGATTACGGTAGGGGTTCGTGGCGGCGGAGCCACCTCGCGTAGCCGCGACTCGCTCATGCTGACCAAAGATGAAAACATGGTGGATCTGCAGTTCGCGGTGCAGTACCGCATCGGCAACCCGAAAGATTATCTATTCAACAATGTGGCCACCGATGACATCGTGGCCCAGGCGGCAGAGACGGTGATGCGTGAGATTGTCGGCCGAAGTATGAGTGATACGGTTCTTTATGAAAACAAAGAGGGTATTGCACGCGAGGCCTTAAGTGCGATTCAGGCGATCGCAGATCGTTACGGCTCAGGCTTATCCATTGTGGATGTGACGATTCAAAACGCCCAGCCCCCCGAGGAAGTTCAGGCGGCCTTTAGTGACGCGATCAAAGCGGGTCAGGATGCAGAGCGGCTGAAAAATGAAGGCCAGGCCTATGCCAATGATGTTATTCCCCGCGCCCGCGGCTCAGCCGAGCGCCTGATTCAAGAGGCTGAGGCCTATCGTGAGCGCGTGATCGCAACGGCAACCGGTGATGCAGATCGCTTTAAGAAGATTGTTGTGGAATACAACAAGGCGCCTGCAGTCACCCGCGAAAGAATGTATCTCGAGGCCATGCAACAGGTCTTCACCAATGTGAGCAAAGTCATGGTGGATTCGCGCTCCAACAG
>RFRK01000015.1 GCA_009924525.1 Betaproteobacteria bacterium | reverse complement strand
GCCTATCGTCATGCCTTTCACGCCGGTAACCACGCTGACGTGCTCAAACACCTGACTCTGGTGGCCGCACTTGACTTGATGCAAAAAAAAGATGTGCCCCTCTGGGTCATTGATACCCATGCGGGCGCGGGCCTTTATAGCCTTAATAGCCCCCTGGTCAGAGATAAAGCAGAGTGGTCCAGTGGCATCGGCAGGCTCTGGAAGGCTGGCACCCTGCCCGACGGATTCGCAAGATATCTCGATCTTGTGCGCTCTTTTAACCCGAAGGGAAAGCTCTCTTGCTACCCAGGCTCGCCACTGCTCATCGAACGGATGTTGCGGCCTGAGGATCGGCTGCGTGCGTTTGAAATGCATCCATCGGACATTGGGCCCCTTCAGCGCAGTCTTGGCGGTGGCCTACGTCAGGTGAAGGCCGAACGCAAAGATGGTTTCGCACAGCTTAAGGCACTACTGCCGCCGCCCTCTCGACGCGGACTGATACTGATTGACCCGCCCTACGAGATGCGCGATGACTATCGCCACGTCATTCAAAGCCTGCGTGATGCGCTGGCACGATTTGCAAACGGGGTCTATCTGCTGTGGTATCCGAAAATCGGCCGCTATCAGGTGGAGCGGTTGCTACGCCAGATCGCTGGCCTGCCGATCCAGCAGCTGCTCCACCTTCGTCTCACCGTGCGCGCGCCACTGCGCGATGGCCTTGGGCTGACCGGAAGCGGCATGATTGTGATCAATCCCCCCTATGGCCTTGTACAGGTCATGGATCAGCTGATGCCCGTTCTTGTTGAGCATCTGGGGCAAGACAATCGCGCGCGGGGTGAAGTGCGACAGGCCGAGGGTCCCGCGGAAATAAAAACGGCACTCAGCCCGGGAGGACTGAGTGCCGCATCAGGCAAGAAGTAATTACGCGACCTTACGCTGAGCCTTCTCTTCAAAGAACTGCTCGTCTTCTGTCGAACCCTTTAGGGCCGCGGTCGACGCCTCACGCTCAATCGTTGTGGTGACGGCATCAAAGTAGCCCGTGCCGACCTCACGCTGATGCTTGACGGCGGTAAAGCCACGCTCGGCGGCAGCGAACTCCGCCTCTTGTAACTCGACAAACGCCGACATGTTGTTGCGAGCATAGCCATAGGCCAGGTTGAACATGGAGTAATTCAGGCTGTGGAAACCTGCCAAGGTAATGAACTGGAACTTATAGCCCATTGCGCCGAGCTCACGCTGAAATTTGGCGATGGTGGTGTCATCAAGATTTTTCTTCCAGTTAAAACTCGGTGAGCAGTTATAGGCCAACATCTTGCCGGGGAACTGCTTGTGAATCGCTTCGGCAAAAGCGCGGGCAAATGCGAGATCGGGCTTGCCTGTTTCACACCAAATCATGTCGGCATACGGTGCATAGGCCAGGCCGCGGGAGATGGCCTGCTCTAAGCCAGGTTTGGTGCGGAAAAATCCCTCAACAGTGCGTTCACCGGTCAAGAATGCCTTGTCGTTTTCATCGACATCCGAGGTAATTAGATCGGCAGCCTCTGCATCGGTGCGGGCGAGCAGCACTGTCGGCACGCCCATCACATCCGCCGCCAGGCGAGCGGCCACCAGCTTGGCCACGGCCTCACGAGAAGGGACGAGCACCTTGCCGCCCATGTGGCCACACTTTTTCACTGAAGCCAACTGATCCTCAAAATGAACACCCGCAGCGCCCGCATCGATCATGGCTTTCATGAGCTCGAACGCGTTAAGCACGCCGCCAAATCCAGCCTCAGCATCAGCAACAATCGGCAGAAAATAATCCACGTAGCCTGCATCTCCGGGATTGGTACCTTCCATCCACTGGATTTGGTCAGCGCGCGTGAACGTGTTGTTGATGCGCTTGACCACCATTGGCACTGAATTGGCGGGATAAAGCGACTGATCGGGGTACATCTCGCCTGCAAGGTTAGCGTCACCTGCAACCTGCCAGCCCGAGAGGTAGACGGCCTTTAATCCCGCCTTTGCCTGCTGTAGGGCCTGGTTGCCAGTGAGTGCGCCCAAGGAATTGACGAAGGGTTCGTTGCTAACAAGATTCCAGAGCTTTTCGGCGCCACGCTTGGCGAGCGTGTGCTCGGGCTGTATCGAACCCCTTAGCCGGACCACATCGGCGGCGGTGTAGCCGCGCTTAATGCCACGCCAGCGAGAATTCTCAGACCACTCTTTTTGAAGTTTCTGTGCTTCGGTTTCACGCAACGACATCGACACTCTCCCGGTTAAAAAAGTCACTCCATAGTAGAAAAACCTGCTGCTTCGCAATAGAAATTCTGAAAAAAATTTTTAGAAAAAAAATTTCTAAAAATCAGTGACTTAGAGCTGATTTTCTTAATGCGGGATGATTTTTTTGATAATGAAAGACAGGGATGTGGCTATGCACAAAGAATTTTTTATATTACGAAATGCTCTTTTCTTATTATGAAACTGCTCACGTGCTCTCTTTGAGAGTCTGCCAGGCGGGGGTTTTCAGGACTGGCCGCAAGGCCACCCAGCCCGCAAGCAGAGAAATGGCTGCGCCGACTGCTGCGCCAATGGCAAGCGCTGACCAGCGCGGCTCCAACGCCAAGGCAAAGACCCGCTCGGCCAGCAGCGCGCCAATGGCAAGCGATGCAGCTGCCGCAAGAAATCCCGCCACTCCGCCCACCAAAGCAAGTTCCATCATCTGCGCCGCCGACAGCTGCCTGCGGCTGGCGCCAAGCGCGCGAAATACAGCCGCCTCGCGCAGCCGCGCATCCCGAGTGGACAGCAGGGCTGCCCACAAGACCAGCACACCGCTGGCCAAGGCAAATCCGAACAGCATCTGCACCGCAGAGATCACCTGATCGAGGATCCGCTGCAACTGACGAACAAGTGCACTGACATCAAACACGGTGAGATTCGGAAAACGAGTCAGCAGCTGGCGTGTCAGATCCACCGATGGCCTGCCCGATGCATCCTCGGGCACATGCAGCGAAGTAATCCAGCTTTGAGGCGCGTCTTTTAAGGCAGCAGGCGTGAGGATCATGAAGAAATTAACCTCCATCGAATCCCATCGCAATGCGCGCAGATTCTTCACGGTGACTTCTACCGGCTCACCGGCAACTTCAAAGATGATGCGATCGTTTAGTGCGAGGCCCAGTGTTTTGGCAATGCCGGATTCGACTGAGACTTCGTTAAGATCCGAATCCATCGCGGTTCCCGCAACCAGCCGATTATGGGCGGGGATTGTTTTCGAGTAAGTGAGATTGAATTCCCGATCCACCAAGCGCTGGGCGCGGTCATCAGTGAAGTCTGAAGGCTGAATAGGTCGGCCATTGATGGCAATCAGCCGGCCGCGGACCATCGGCGAAACAGTGGGATTACCCAGGCCCGCTTTTCGAATCGCATCCGCAACCTCGAAACGCTGCTCGGTCTGAATGTTTAATACGAATCGATTGGGGGCATCTGACGGCGTAGAAAGCCGCCAGGCTTTCACCAGATCCGCCTGCACTGTCGTGAGCAAAAACAAGGCAGTCAATGCCATAGCGACGCCTTGAATCTGCAGTGCCAAGGCGCCGCCGCGGCGCTGAAGACTGCGACGTGTGCTCTGCCAAGCCCACGACCACACGCCAGGCTGCGATTGTGTTGCAACGGATGCGCTTGATCGCCAGGACGGCAGCCCACGAAACAAAAGCCACGAGAGCAGGGAAAACGCAAGGCCAGCAACCGCAAAGCCCACCGCGGTGACCAGCGACAAGGTGAGATTGCCCGTGCCAAGCCACAGTAAAAACCACACGGCCACCAGCATCAGCACGACCCAGAGCTTGCCTGAAACGGAATAGATCGGCATGTCCTGACGAAGCACGCGTACTGCAGGCACTTTTTTTAGGTCGACCAATGGCGGCACGGCAAAGCCCAGCACCATTGCAATAGCGACACCGCAGGCCTGAGCAAACGGCCGCCACGAAATATCCGAGAGTGGCAGCGATAAATAAGTCGATGCCAGCTGTGCCAGCCAGGCCTGCACCGCCCAGCCCAGACCCATGCCGATCGCGACCGCACCGGCGGTCACCAGCAGCAGCTCCATGGCCCACCATTGGGCCAGTCTTGCCTGCGTCGCCCCAAGTGATTTAAGTACTGCACAGGTCTGCAGATGGCGTGTCACAAAACGCTGGCTGGCTAGGGCAACTGCCGCTGCTGCGGTAAGACTAGCGAGCATGCCAGTCAACGATAAGAACGCATAGGCACGGTCAAGGGCGTTGCGTAACTCAGGCCGTGCATTTTCAAGTGTCTCAAGACGCTGGCCGCGGCCGAGTGTCGGGGCCAGCGCATCAGCGAAGGCCTCGACCTCGGAAATCGCAGCAGGGGATTGGGCCGCCACCCAGAGCCGGTAGCTGATACGGCTGCCCGGCTGCACCAGTTGTGTCTCTGCTAGACGCTCATGACGAATCATCACGCGCGGCGATAGGTTGACGAAGTTCATGCCGCGATCGGGCTCTTGCAGCAGCAGGCCACTGATTCGAAACTCAACAAGACCCAGACGCAGTGTGTCGCCGATATCGACATTCAGCGATGACGACAGGGCCGGGTCAATCCAGACCTCATTGAGTCCCAGCGCTGGATTACGCTGGCGGCCCTGGGCAGTCTGCACCTCGATGTTGCCGCGAAGCGGATAGCCCTCGGTCACCGTCTTGACTGCAGCAAGTAAGCCGCGAGACGCATCCCCTTTTCCGGTCTGGGCCATGCTAGGAAACTGACTGCCGCGCACGAGTCGAAAGCCGCGATCCGAAACTGCGGCAATCCACTGCGCAGGCGTTGGGTGGTCGGAGACCAGCACCATATCGGCCGCAAGGGTGGACTGTGCATCCTGCGCCAACGCCTGGCGGACTCGATCAGCCAACAGGCCCACTGCACTCACGGCAGTTACAGAAACCACCAGCGCCATGCCCAAAAGCAGCGCGCCACCCTGGCGGATATCACGCCATGTCAGAAACCAGGCTAACCGCACCGTAAGGCCTCAACAATTCCAATTCGGGCAGCCCGAATGGCAGGCACCATGCCACCAGCCACACCCATAAAGACCGAAAACATCATTGACCCCAACGCAATTCCCCATGAGAGTTCAAAACCGAATGCAAGTTCGGAAAAGCTTTGAAAATTTGTGGTCGAAAATTCAATCCACTGCATGCCTGCGGCCAACAGCAGGCCGAAGACGCCGCCAATAGCCGCAAGGCCCACGGACTCCGCCAGAAACGCCGTCAGAATCGCCATCCGCTGAAATCCAAGGGCCCGCAGGGTGCCAATTTCGGCAGTCCGTGATGCGACAGCAGCCTGCATGGTAATGGTCGCGCCGATAATCGCACCGATTGAAAAAATACCGGCGAGCGTTAAGCCCAGAATCTGAATAAAGCGCGACAGACCTGCCGACTGCTCCGCGTAATACTCAGCCTCACGCTTGGCTGCCAATGTAATGCGTGGATCTTGGGCCAACCGCTCTGACAGCCCAGCGAAACTAGATGGATCAGTCAATCGAATCACCACTGATGAATAACTGTTTCGGCGAAATGCCTGCATTAGAGAGTCCACATCACCCCAGATCTCGGAGTCAAATCCGCTACGGCCACCATCCATCAGGCCCACCACCTGCCACTGCCTGCCGCCGAAGGTCAGCATCTCGCCAATCTCCACGCCAGCAAACTGGGCCTTCACCGCTCGGCCCACCACGATTTCATTTGATCCTGGCCGAAACATGCGGCCCTCGGTGAGTCGAACCCCACGCCGCAGCGTAATGCCCGTCTGCTCCATGCCGCGGATCAGCACATTGGACATCTTGCCGGTGGCCTGCTTAGGAAGACTAATCAGCATCACGATCTCTCGAGAAACCATTGGCTCACCGATGACTGCAACTTCGGGAAGCGTGCCGACCAAGGCCGCCTGGGAGCGCTCAACTGCGCTCTGGACTTCGGTAGTCGAGCCCTTACGAGAAATCACGACGTTGTCAGGCTCACCGGTGGCCACCAGCGTGCGCTTTAAGCCGGCATCCAACATCAATGCAGTCGCAAAAACAAACACCACCAAGGCCATGCCGCTTGCGGTAAGTAACGTAGTAACCCGACGCACCCAGAGATTGCGCAGGCTGTAGTGCAAGGGAATTGATAAAAGCCGAATCGCTTTCACTATATTGCCCGCAGGCCCTCCACGATCCGAATACGGGCCGAGCGCAGAGCCGGAATGATTGCCGCAATCAAGCCCACCAGCACCGACAACGCCAGCTGTACGACTGTTGTATCGCGGGCGACTTCGAAGACCGGAAATAAGGTACCGACACTGCCCGAGAATGCGGCAGCCGCAGGAAACGTAAGTGCAGCCCCCAGCAGGCCGCCGATCACCGCCAAAAGTAACGACTCACCAGTGACCAATCCGGCCACAAAAAGCGGCGAAAAACCCAGGGCTTTCAGCGTGGCGTACTCGCCAATCCGTTCGCGTGCAGTCATCGCCATGGTGTTGGCCATGACTGCAAGAATGATCAGTATCACAACATAAGAGACCACCTGGATCGCCAGTACAATGGCCTCTGTCATTGCCACAAAGCCCAGCTGAAAAGCCTTCTCGGTCTCGGTGAGCGTCTCGAATGCAGAATTCTTAAAAAGCGCATCAATGGCAAGGCTGATCTCTGCAGCCCGCGCGGGCTCAGCAATTTGCGCAATGAACACGCCCGTGGTATTCGCGGCTCGTGGCAGTGCCCGGCGCTTGGCCTCTTCGTTCAGATATTCCCAGTGAAAAAACATTTGCGCCGTATCCGTCGAGGGATCCCGGCCATCGTAAATACCGCGCACCTGAAACTCCCAGTTTCCCGGATAAATAGTGCCTTTCAGCGTCATCAGATCACCCACCTGAAGACCGTGGGTCTGCGCAATCTTTCGGCCGATCACCGCGCCGCGGCGGTCTTTTAAAAACGCGGTCTTATCAGCCTCGGATAGCCGGTACTCCGGATAAAGATCGAGATAAGACTGCGCATGAATCGCGAACTGGGGGAAAAAGTTTTTCGGCTCTTTATAGATGCCACCAAACCAGTTCGCCCAAGAGATCTGCGCGACGCCATCGGTCTGACGGATACGTTCGGCATGCGATAAGGGCAGAGGAAACACCAACGAGATCGAATTTCTTGTAATGAGTCGGGCATTTGATGAGCCCTCGGCCCCGGCATACCAGGCGCCCACCACCGTCGAGAGCAGTCCAAAGGCCAGAATGGCGATCACCAACCCCAGCAAAGTAAGCAGAGCACGGCCTTTGTGACGCCAGACATTACGCAGCAGTAAATTAAAAATCAGCATCGTTGCTGCGCGATCAGACAGGGTTTAGGCCGAATGCTCGGCATCACGCTCCAGTTGTCCTTTTTCCAGGTGCACAGTGGCGCGAGCGTGCTCTGCCGCTTTGGGGTCATGGGTCACCATCAGGATGGTCTTGCCCATATCGCGATTTAAGCGGCCAAGCATCTGTAAAACATCCTGAGCCGACTGCCGATCCAGATCTCCCGTCGGCTCATCGGCAACGATTAAGGCTGGATCGGTAATCAGTGCGCGGGCGATTGCCACCCGCTGCTGCTGTCCGCCAGACAGTTCATTGGGTGTATGGTCCATGCGATCTGAGAGGCCGACCATCTCTAAGGCCCGAGTCACACGGGCCTTTTTTTCCGACTCGGAAAAGTCTGTCAGCTGCAAAGGAAGGGCCACATTCTCAAATGCCGTGAGGACGGGGATCAGGTTATAGAACTGAAAAATGAACCCAACATTGGCAGCCCTCCAGCGTGCAAGTTCTGCTTCTGAGAGCTGCGAGATATCACGGCCGTCAATCACAATCTCCCCGGAATCGGGCCGATCAATGCCTGCAATGAGATTAAGTAAGGTGCTTTTGCCCGATCCCGAGGGGCCCATTAGGGCGAGAAACTCGCCCTGACGCACTACCAGACTCAGATCGCGCAACACGGGCACACGCTGGTCGCCGCGCCGATAGCTTTTGCTGACATGACGCAGCTCAATCATTGCGCAACGATCTTGACACGCTGGCCGTCTTTAAGCACACCCGGCCGAATCACTACGCGCTGGCCGGGTTTTAAGTTAGTCACCGGTATTAATTCAGCGGCGCCCGCGGCGGCAGGTGATGCCGCGGATTTTCCGACGACCGCATCAGCGGCGGGAGCAATCTCGATCCGCTTAACCCGATCGCCTTCAATTAAGTAGACCCATTGCCGGCCATCGGCCTGGGCAACCGCCTGCCGATTCACCGCAATAATAGGCTTGCGCTCAGCATCGGAGAGCTGGCGCTCCAGAAAGACGACCTTAGCGGACATATCAGGAAGAATTCGCTGGTCGCGGGCCATGAATCTGATCTTCACAAGGCGTGTGGCCTTCGCACGATCGATGGTCGGAACCATGCGCGCGATCTCTCCCACAAAACGCTCTCCCGGAATTGCATCCAGCCCAATCTCGGCAGGCTGGCCAATCCGCAGACGGCTAATACTTGACTCTGAGACATCGGCTTCGACTTCAAGTGTCGACATGTCGGCCACCGTGACCACCGCGCCCTTGGAATCGATCGCAGAAGAAAACGGCGTAATGTTATCGCCGACATTCGCATTTTTGGTGAGAACAACAGCATCAAATGGCGCGCGGATCTCGGTCTGCGCCAGGTTGGCCTGGGCTACCCGCTCGGCAGCCTGGGCCGCTGCAATCGCCGCACGGGCCTTGTTCAGACGCGATACCGCTGCATCATGGGCAGAGGAAGAAATAAATTTTTGAGCCAAGAGCTGCTCGCTGCGCTTTGCATTTTGCTCGGCATCCGTTAGTTCAGCCTGCGCGACACCAACTTGGGCGGCTGCCTGCTCAAGCTGAGCAAGCACATCACGTCGCTCGAGCCGAGCAATGACTTCACCGGCCTTCACAACTGAGCCCTCGGCCACCCCAAGCCACTCCAGGCGGCCCGTCGCTTTTGATGACAATGCTGCTTTGCGCTGGGCCACCACATAGCCAGAGGCATTGAGTACTGATAGGGTCTGTGAAGCAAATGCCTGCACCACTGGCGTGGTCTGCACCGGCTCAGCGGCGGAGCGCCACCAAACCAGGGCCGCCAAAATGACAACGGCAAATAGCAGGCCAGCCTTCCAGAATCGTAAAAGCCCTGATAACGAGCGCATCACCATATTTGATAGAGTTTTTCTTCAAGAATCACCGATCTTACGGTGATTTCCCCTGCAGTCCAAAGGAGCCCAATGCGATGAATGCCTCATGGATTTCTGTAAAAAACACCCAGGATGAGCAATTTGATGCCTATCTCAGCCTGCCACCCACGGGCCGCGGTCCGGGACTGGTGATCATTCAAGAGATTTTTGGCGTCAATGAGCACATTCGAGCGGTTGCCGATCAATATGCGGCCGATGGCTACTGTGTCATCGCACCTGATATTTTCTGGCGAGAAGGCCGAAAGATTGAACTGGGCTATGACCCCAAAGGGTTTGAGCTTGGCATGGGCCTGCTGGGAAAGCTGAATATTGATCAGACCGGACTCGACTTACAGGCCGCCGTTGCCACCCTGAGAAAACATGCCGCCTGCTCGGGCAAGGTAGGATCACTCGGCTTTTGTATGGGTGGATTGCTCAGCTACATTGCTGCAGCCGAGGCCGGCGTTGATACTGCCGTGTGCTACTACGGCGGCGGCATTCATATGCATCTGAATCGGGCTAAAAAAATTCGCTGCCCCATACTGTTTCATTTCGCCGACAAAGATGCCTATATCCCGCAAGAGGCCGTGCAGGCTGTGCGCACATCGCTCGGCGGGCGTAAGAATGCTCGAGTGATTGTTCATCCTGATGTTGATCACGGCTTTAACTGCTGGCGCCGGCCGGCTTGGAACCAAGTCACTGCAGCGCGCGCACGCGGTCAGAGCTTGGTCCACCTGTCAGAAAGCCTGAGCTGATTTGCCAACACTGGCCCTCGGCCTAGTACTGCTCGCGGCGTTTTGTCATGCCGGCTGGAATCTCGCCTTAAAGCGGGCCAAAGGAGATGGCCTTGCATTTTTCGCGCTTGTCGGAATCTTCGAAATCCTGGTCTGGGCCATTCCTGTCGGTCTGCTGCTGCCCAAGCTGGAGGGGTTTCAGACCGACTGGCTCATTGCGATGCTCGGCAGCGCGATCGTGCATGTCGCCTATTTTTGGCTGCTGCTGCGGGCCTACAAAAGTGCAGATCTTTCACTGGCCTACCCGCTGGCCCGGGCCACCGGTCCGCTGCTCTCAGTCATTGCGGCAATCTTCATTCTTGGCGAGGAGCCCTCACCGTTAAGTCTCGCAGGGGCCTTCATGATTATTGCCGGCTCAGTCTGGATCGGACTCACAGGGTCTCGTGCCACCGCATTTGGTCCGGCACAGCTACGCGGAATTGGCTTTGCGCTGCTGTGCGGATTGATGATTGCCACGTACACCGTCTGGGATCAGCAGTCAGTCACTACGATCGGTGTTCCCGTCATGTTGTTTTATTGGGGCACGATTGTGATGCGCGTGATGATGACGGCACCTGCCCTCTGGATTGATCGCGCTGCGTTAAGACAGTGGATACGCTCTGATCTTCGGCTGCTGCTGATCGTGGCAGTGCTTTCGCCTCTCGCCTATATGCTAGTGCTGTGGGCAATGACGCTCGCGCCATTAAGCACAGTGGCCCCAGCACGCGAAATCAGCATTCTCTTGGGTGTGATTGCGGGCGCGAAGCTGCTTCAAGAAGGAAACATGTTGTCACGGCTCGGGGCGGCCGGCTTGATGTTGGCCGGCATCGTGCTGATCGGGATCGGCTAGGCGGGCGGCTTCCAGCCTTTTTTCTTCAGGCACTCCTGCGTTTGTCGCAAGACCTCGGCCTCGTAGTCACGATTTAAATTCGATTCGCTCACCATTTTGATGACCGTTGCAAGACCGGTGAAATTCACCTTGGGTGGCGGCGCCTCGGGCCGGATCACCTGCGAACGGGCTACCGTCTCGCAAAACAACCGCTCCTCTTCAAAACGATCTGCGGACTGCTGTGGGTGCGACCAGGGCGCCAGCACATTGGATGCGCAGCCTGTGAGGGCTGCTGCTAGAAAAATAATTAATAGCCGGTGGCGCTTGACACTGCGACCGTTCACCGTGCGACATCCCTGCAAGTCTAGATTCATGCCTTGGACCCAAAATTTCGCTATGGCACCAATCTTACGCCGAGTACGAGGTTGGAACTCAGGCCGGCCTTATAAACAAAAAACCCGTTGCGGATCAACGGGTTATTGGTAGCGGGGGCAGGATTTGAACCTACGACCTTCGGGTTATGAGCCCGACGAGCTGCCAGACTGCTCCACCCCGCGTCAGAGAGATAATGATTCTATATGAAATTCTGCTCTGCCTGCGGCGCGCCCACTGAATTCCGAGTACCCGAAGGCGACAGCCGCCTGCGGGCGGTCTGCAGCCGCTGCGACACCATCCACTACGTCAACCCAAAGATGGTGCTGGGCACGATCCCAGCCTGGGGAGATCAGGTACTGCTTTGCCGTAGAGCCATTGAGCCTCGGCTCGGCATGTGGACCCTGCCTGCGGGCTTTATGGAAGTCGGCGAATCCACTGCCCACGGGGCGATGCGAGAAACGATGGAAGAGGCTGGGGCCCGTGTCGAGCTCGGTCCGCTTTTCAGTGTGCTTGATGTGCCCCATGTCGATCAGGTTCATCTTTTTTATCTGGCTACGCTGCGCGACCTTGACTTTGCCGCAGGCCCGGAAAGCTTAGAGGTGCGACTCTTTCACGAGCATGAGATTCCATGGTCAGCGATTGCCTTTCGCACCATAGTCGCGACGCTAAGATTTTATTTTCACGATCGACGCCAAGGCCTAATGTCGTTACACACCGGTGATATCCGCGAGGTCCAGCTTCCCCATGAATCGCACTCTCAGCTGGATCAACCCCGATGATCCGCTGCCTCCAACCCAGCTTGCGTTAACGCCCGACGAGGGCGCCAACGGCTTACTGGCCGCAGGTGCTGACTTAAGCAGCAAACGGCTACTGGAGGCTTATCAACGCGGCATCTTCCCCTGGTTTTCGAAAGGAGAGCCTGTACTGTGGTGGACTCCTGATCCACGCATGGTGCTCAAGATCGCAGACTTCAAAATTTCAAAATCCTTCTCGAAAACCATGCGGCAGGCCCTGAATGATCCGAAACTGGAGATTCGCTGCGACCAGGATTTTGAAGGCGTCATGCGGGCCTGCGCAGAGGCCCGGCCCGGACAGTCCGGCACCTGGATCAGCGACCCAATGATTCGATCCTATTGCGAGCTACACACCCAGGGCCTGGCCCACTGTGTGACGGTCTTTCGCGGCAGCCAACCCATTGGCGGACTGTATTGTGTGGCCATCGGCAAGATGGTGTTTGGCGAGTCAATGTTCAGCCGTGCGCCCGATGGCTCGAAGCTTGCCCTTGCGGCACTGGTGGGATGGCTGCGGTCGCAGGGCGGCCTAGTGATAGACTGCCAGCAGAAAACGGAGCACTTGGCATCGTTGGGGGCACAAGAGATCAGGCGGCAGGAGTTTGAATCCATCGTGCAAGACTTAACTGGGCGCGACACGCTGGCCTGGTCCGAGGTGCCTGTTTCCAAAACGGATCTTGTAAGGCTTATGCATGTCGCACCTTAAAGACCTTCCCGTTGTTTCGCTGCAGTTTTATGTGACCGCGCCCTACCCCTGCAGCTATCTGCCGAATCACAAGGCCCGCTCGCAAGTCGCCACGCCCAACCATTTGATCAATTCACCGATCTACAGCGACCTGGTGCAGGTGGGATTTCGGCGTAGCGGTGTCTTCGCGTATCGGCCGTACTGCGACGGCTGTAAGTCCTGCATTCCCCTGCGCGTGCCGGTCAATGAGTTTGAGCCCAATCGAATCCAGCGCCGGATCTGGAATCGCAATCAAGATCTTGCAGTGAAGAGTTCGCCTCTGCGGTTCGATGAGGAACACTATGATCTCTATCAACGCTACCAGTCACTACGCCACGCCGGCGGTGGCATGGATCACGATAGCCGAGAGCAATATGCGCAATTTCTGCTGCAAAGCCGTGTGGAATCCCAGTTAATCGAGTTTCGTAGCCCGGCCGGTGAGTTGAAAATGATTTCAATTGTGGATCTGCTCAGTGCCGGCATCTCCTCGGTGTACACGTTTTACGATCCTCATGAATCGCGGCGCAGTCTGGGCTCCTACGGCATCCTGTGGCAGATCGATCTCTGTCAGCGGCTGTCGCTTTCTCATTTGTATCTCGGCTACTGGATCGCCGAGAGTCCAAAAATGTCCTATAAGGCGCTATTTAAGCCCCACGAGACTCTTGAAAACGGCATCTGGGTTCGCCGCTAGGGTCCGCTGCCCGTGAACGTATTCGCAGGCTTTCCACTAATCCGGCCGCTGCTCTTTTCGATGCAGGCCGAGGCAGCTCATGACTTCACGCTAACGTGGTTAGATCGTCTCTATCGGGCGGGTCTGCTGCCTACCTCCCGGCCGTTGGCCGGAACATCCAAACAGCTGATGGGGCTGCGCTTCGCGAATCCGGTTGGGCTGGCTGCCGGGCTGGATAAAAACGCTGCCCACTTGGACAGTCTTGGAAGCTTCGGGTTTGGATTTATCGAAGTAGGCACCGTCACACCCCGGCCTCAGCCTGGCAATCCGCAGCCCCGCATGTTTCGTCTCACGCAACATGAGGCGCTGATAAATCGGCTGGGATTTAACAATCAGGGGCTTGAGCATTTTCTTCGCAACGTTCAAGGATCGCGCTGGGCCGCCGAGCGGCGCGGCGTGCTCGGATTAAACATCGGCAAAAATGCCAGCACACCGATTGAGAATGCCCTGGATGATTACCTCGCAGGCCTTGAGGCTGTCGCCCCCTGGGCGGATTACGTCACAGTCAATATCTCCTCACCCAACACACAGGGCCTTCGTGATCTTCAACAGCAGGACTCTCTAAATCGTTTACTCGAGGGCTTAAAAGAGGCCCAGCACAGGCTGGCGCAGCAACATCAACGACATGTGCCGCTGGTGCTGAAAATCGCGCCGGATCTCACGGATGAGCAGATCCGAGAGATCGCGGAACGCTTGCGTGCTCACAGCATCGAGGGGGTGATTGCGACCAATACGACCCTGAATCGTAAGGCTGTCGATGGACATCCCTACGCTAAAGAACACGGTGGCTTATCCGGAGCACCACTGCTTGAGCAATCCAATCATGTCATCCGGGCGCTGCGCAGCAGCCTTCAATCGGATGTTGTCATTATTGGGGTGGGCGGTGTAATGAGTGGCGAGGATGCCAAGAGCAAACTCAATGCAGGTGCAGATCTGGTTCAGCTCTACACCGGGCTGATTTATCGCGGGCCGTCGCTGGTTGCAGAAGCAGTTCGAGCAACGCGATCCGAGTAAAGCTCGCGAAAGGTCTTCGATGCCGGGGTGGGCAGATCACGAAAATCAGTCCAGCCCTTCGCAAAGGCAAGGTGCTGGATACGTCCAGCCCTTCGGCCCAGACTCCGCAAGACCCGATTGGCAATTCCTGTAAGCAACGCATAGAGATTAGGCCGCACCGCCACGAATCCCCAAACCGCCATCGCAAACCGCTCCGCGTTCGGCCGAAGGTGGCGGTCAAATTGCCGCTCTCGAAGTTTTCGCAGTAAGTCAGGCAGCGGGATTGCCACAGGGCAGACAACATGACACTCGCCACACATCGTGGCCGCCTGCGGCAGATCCAGCGCGTTCTCCAGGCCAACGTAATTGGGTGTCAGCACCGAGCCCATCGGTCCAGGATAGACCCAGCCATAGGCATGGCCGCCAATCTTCTGATACACGGGGCAGTGATTCATACAGGCCCCACATCGAATACAGCGCAGCATCTCCTGAAATTCGCTTCCTAGAAGGCTAGAGCGGCCGCCATCGACCAGCACAAAATACATGTGGTCAGGGCCGTCAGGCTCGCCCGGCGCACGGACCCCAGTTAAGAGCGAGATGTAGTTCGAGATGGATTGTCCGGTAGCGCTACGGGTAAGCAAGCGGACAATGGTGGCGAAGTCTTCGAATGTCGGAAGAACCTTTTCTATTCCTGTTACAACAACATGCACGCGCGGCATGACTGTGCACATGCCTTCGTTACCCTCGTTGGTGACAATACCTACCGATCCAGTCTCAGCAATCAAGAAATTGCCGCCGGTTACCCCCATATCCGACTTTAAAAACTTCGGCCGCAGCACCTCGCGTGCCTCGCGCGTCATCTGCGGAATATCCGTCAGGCGCGGACGGTCATGAACTTTGGCAAACAAGTCGGAGATTTCTTCCTTATCCTTGTGAATCACGGGCGCGATGATATGGCTCGGCGCCTCGTTGTCATTGATTTGCAGAATGTATTCCCCGAGATCGGTCTCCACGGACTCAATGCCAGCTCGCTCAAGAGCTGCATTTAACGCCATCTCCTCGGAAACCATGGACTTCGATTTGGTAACCAGCTTGACATCGTGCCGCTGCGCGATTTTCACCACCAGCTCAGAGGCCTGGGCGGGCGTCTCAGCGAACAACACAGTGGCGCCTCGGGCCTGGGCATTGCGCTCAAACATCTCCAGCCAAACATCGAGCCGATCCAGGGCCCGATTCCGCCGCTCAACCGCCGCCTGACGGGTCGCACTGAAATCGATCTCTTGAATGACACTGGATCGGGCAGTGACAAACTTATCAGCCAGTTTTTTCAAATTGCGCTGCAGACGAGTATCGGCAAGCTTCTCGCCCGCGCGCGCCTGAAAGTGCATCGATTGAACTCGCATAAGTCGGTGGCCCCTGTTGCTCTAAGTTCGTTCAGCCTGAGGCCCGGCCCTGGCCGACATCGCCGGCAAGCACCTGTGCAACATGCAAGACTTGGGTGCGCTCATCGCCAAGCCGCCGCAGCCGGCCCTCGATGTGCAGCATACAGCCGAGATCCCCCATCACGACCGCCTGCGCCTGTGTGGCCTGAACGTTATGAATCTTTTCATCGACAATCGCTGCAGAGACATTGCCGTATTTCATGGCAAACGCGCCGCCAAACCCACAGCAGGCTCGACAGTCCTTCATCTCGTTGAGTTTTAGGCCAGGAATTTTAGCTAGCAGGGCCCGCGGCTGCTCCGCAACACCCAGCTCTCGCAGTCCGCTGCAGCTGTCGTGATACGTGACTGTGCCCTCAAGCTGTCCCGGCACCTCTGAGACCTTCATGATTCGCACCAAAAAATCAGTCAGCTCATAAATCCGGGGCGCAAGATCGGCCATTCGCCGCTTCATCTCGGGGTCGTTGCCAAAAAGCTCGAAGTAATGGACCTTGATCATCCCGGCACAAGAGCCCGAGGGAATCACCACGTAGTCAAACCCCTGAAGCTGCTCAATCACCCGAACCGCGAGCTGGTGGGCAGTCCGACGATCGCCACCGTTGTAAGCGGGCTGGCCGCAGCAGGTCTGGCCTTCGGGAACAATCACCTCGCAGCCCGAGGACTCCAGCAGCTTAAGCGCCGCAAAGCCGATCTCCGGCCGCATCATGTCGACCAGACAAGTGACAAAAAGGGCGATGCGCTTGGGGTTTTCAGTCATTAATGGGCTGGGCCTGGGGGCTAGAGACTCTGGATTTCATGCAATAAAATTAGATTTTGCCACTTGGAATGGGCCATATGCCGGTTTCACCCTCTTCCGCCTCTAAAAAACCTCGGGCCTCTGCCCCGACCGGCTCTGACCGTCGGCCATTGCTCGCCCCACCAATTCAGGCACCCCGGCTGGCGATTCAGGTGATTGAGCGCATGATGACGTTATTAGACGCACTGGCAAAAAAGTCCGAGCCAGTATCGTTGAAGGAGCTCTCCCAGTCCAGCGGCCTGCACCCCTCGACTGCCCATCGCATCCTCAATGACCTTGTCCTTGCGCGCATGGTGGATCGCACCGAGCCGGGCAGCTACCAGCTGGGCATGCGACTCTTGGAGCTCGGGAATCTCGTCAAGGCCCGGCTAAACGTGCGTGACGCAGCCGCCGGACCCATGCGCGAGCTGCATCGGCTCACAGGTGAGACCGTGAACCTCTCAGTGCGTCAAGGTGATGAGATTGTGTATGTCGAGCGGACGGTCAGCGAACGCTCAGGCATGCAGGTCGTGCGTGCGATTGGTGGCCGGGCACCGTTACATCTGACCTCTACCGGAAAGCTCTTTCTTGCAAACGACGACACCCGTGCCGTGCGCTCGTATGCGATGCGGACCGGTCTGGCAGGCCACACACCGAACAGCATCACCGCCCTGAATCAACTCGAGCAGGAACTTGATGAGGTGCGTCGACTGGGTTATGCCCGGGATAACGAAGAGCTTGAACTCGGAGTCCGCTGTATCGCAGCCGGTATTCGCGATGACAGCCAATCCCTCGTGGCGGGACTATCGATCTCCGCGCCGGCAGATCGCGCTAATGATGGCTGGCTTCAGGCGCTCGCGGACACCGCCCGCACGATTTCATCGTCGCTGGGCTATGAACGCGCTGCAGAGGCCTGACGGTCCCGATCAATCGAGAGCCAGCGGCGGATGCGCTCTGCATCGGCAAGCCGCTTAGCGCTACCTTCCGCATCCAGCATCACAATGATCACATCACGCTGATCAAGACGTGCCTGCATCACCAGGCATTTGCCCGCATCGCGAATAAAACCGGTTTTCGATAATCCGATATCCCAATTTTCATCGCGGGTCAGCGCGTTGGTATTTCTGAACTGCTGCTGCCGTCCACCGACCCGAACCACAGCATCACGATCGGTCGAATAGTCCCGAATCAACGGAACGTGATGGGCAGCATTGACCAAGACCGCCAGATCGCGCGGCGAGGCAACATTGCTACTGCTTAAGCCCGTGGGCTCAACGAAATTAGAGCTGGTCATGCCAAGCGCGCGGGCCTTTTCATTCATCGCGATAACGAATGCAGGCAGGCCCCCTGGGTAGCTTCTGCCGAGAGCATTGGCGGCGCGATTTTCCGACGACATCAATGCGAGATGCAATAACTCGGCACGCGTAAAGCTTGCACCAACTTTCAGGCGCGAGGCCGAATATTTTTCAAGCTGGGTGTCTTCGCGGGCAATCACGATTGCCTCGTCCAACGGCTGGCCCGCATCCAAGACCACCATCGCCGTCATCACTTTCGTAATCGAAGCGATGGGCAGGGCTGCGTCCGCGTTTTTCTCAAGCAGCACTTCTCCAGAGACCTGGTCCATCACCATCACGGCACTGGAATTTAACGATAGGTCCGCAAGCTCGGACCGCAGGCCGAGCCGCGACCCCATCGAGTTATAGCCCAGCTCCGCTTTAACCTTTGAAGCTCTGACGCCCTGCGCAGGTGCACGCGCGACATTCTTTTTCGGGCTCTTGGTGTTGCGAGCTGTTTTTGCATTCTGTGTGGGCTGACTCGAACGCGCAGCGGTGGAAGAAGATGGTTTTGAAGGCGACGCAGTCTTCGGTGTCGATGCCGGCTTTACAGCCTGGGTGGATTTGGTAACCCCCTTCTCTGCGGATTGGCCTGACTGAGCGCCAGCAGTCGAAGCCCCGAACGCTAAGCTAAGCGCAAGCGCAGCCCACGCAGCTGATGCACTGCGCAAAGCCCACGCGTTTCCACGCGAAATGTGTAAAAAATGAGCCCTCAATGGACCTCCCTTTTTCCATCGAAGACGGCATGCTAGCAAAGGAGTTTAGTTTCTCCAAGTAAAAAATCAATTTTTTCAATAGCTTAGAGATGCTTCTGAAGGTCCGCTCTTATCATTCTTGTATTGCAATGCACAATTTACGGTCTGGAAGTGGATATCGACGGTGTCCTGAATATTGCGGCCGTAGCCCCCGGCCATCGCGATCGATAGGGGAAGCCCAAGATCACGAGCGAACGCCATGACCTGAGAATCACGCGCCAACAACCCCGGCTTACTCAGAGCCAGTCGGCCAAGACGGTCATCGTAAAACGGGTCTGCGCCCGCCAAATAAATCACAAGATCCGGAGAGAATTGATTACGAATCTGAATCAACGCGGCCTGCAAAGACATCAAGTACATCTCATCACTGGTGCCATCAGGCAATTCAATATCCAAATCCGACTGCTCTTTCACAAAGGGATAGTTCTCGGCGCCGTGCATGGAAAATGCAAAAATATTCGGATCGTCACGCGTCATTGCAGCAGTGCCGTTGCCTTGATGGACATCGAGGTCAATGATCAGGCACCGGGCGGCAAGCCCCTCTTGCCGCATCAGCCGTGCCGCAATCACCGCATCATTAAAACAGCAGAATCCCTCGCCTCGATCGCTGTACGCATGATGCGTTCCTCCAGCGAGATTGATTCCAATCCCATCCCGAAATGCAGCGCGGCAAGCCATCACGGTGGCGCCCGCAGATCGGCGAGATCGCTCCACCATCTCGGGGGACCACGGAAACCCAATGGCCATCATCTCCTTGCGGGACAGATCACCGCAAACAAGCCGCCGTATGTAGTCGGGGCAATGTGCGACCGCCAAGGCCGCATCGGTGAGCGGCTCCGGCTCGCGCAGGCGAACCTCAGGAAGCGCTTGACTGATGCGCTCGCGCAGCAGCCGATACTTCTGCATTGGAAACCGGTGGCCGGCTGGCAGCGGCAAAACAAAACGATCGCTATAAAATGCGTCCATAAACCAACAATTCAATTCAAGGAGGATGAGCATGGGACTTTATCCCACACCCGAGGATTTAAGCGCCGCCCAAAAACAGAACATCGAAGCCATGATGAAGCTGTCTCAAAAGGCCTTTGAGGGCATCGAAAAAATGGTGGAGCTACAGCTCAATGCTGCCCGAGCCTCACTGCAAGAGACCGCTGATAAATTTCAGGCGCTGATGAGCGTCAAAGATGCGCAGGATGTCGTCAGCCTAAATAGCGACATTGCCGCACCAAATGCCGAGAAGGCCCTGGCCTATTCCCGAACGATTTATGACATTGCCTCGCAGACGAGTAGTGAATTCCATCGCCTCGTCGATGCGCAGATTGCAGACGCCAACAAAAAATTGATTGACGCCTTGGATGATTTCTCCCGAAACGCACCAGCAGGTTCGGAAAGTGTTGTTGCAATGATGAAGTCGTCGCTGACTGCGGCCAACTCAGCCTACGAGACTGCAAATAAGGCTGCCCGGCAGGTCGTTGAAATGGCGGAGCGAAATATGCGGGCTGCTGCTGAGGCAGGTTTAAACGCTAGCAAGCGCTAAACGGGCGCTGCCGCCTAGCGCCGGGCCTGACGCTCCTCGGTGATCTGGCCACCAAGGGCCGTTACACCGGCGCGAAACTCAAGATAGGCCTGCTCAAATGCTTCAGGCGGTGCCGACTCGGCCTGGCGGCCAGAGGCCTTCAGTCCCAATTCGATATGCCGCGGCAGACCCGCTTCACCTGCTGAAGGCAGGCTGTAGATTTTAAATTGTGGGTATTTCTGCGCAATGGTCTGCATTAAGGGGGTCACCGCGGCCTCAAAGAGATCCAGAACAATCATCGATCGATCAAACTCAGCCACCGATCGAAACAAGTGGGCATAGTAGGTCTGTAGCACCCACTCCAGCATGGGCCAGGCCATCACCGGAAATCCAGGTACGAAATAATGCTCGTGAATCGAAAAGCCCGCGATTTTATTGTAGGGGTTGGGGATGATTGCGCTGCCCACCGGGAACTCCCCCATGCGCAGCCGCTCAATCGTAGCCGGCTGACCGGTCTCAGCAGCCCGCTCGCGAATCAGCCGCTCGGCCTCGGGATGCAGCAGTAATTTGCAACCCAGGGCCTCTGCAGCAGCCTGACGAGTGTGATCGTCAGGCGTCGATCCGATACCGCCACAGCAGAACACAACATCACCCGACCTGAAGGACTCACGCAGCGCCCGCACGCAACGGGCCCGATCATCCCCAAGATAGTTCACCCAGGACAGCGCAAGGCCCCGCGCGCCCAGAATCTCGCGGGTTTTTTCAAAATGCCGATCCTGCCGCTTACCAGACAAGATCTCATCGCCAAAGATAAAGAGCCCGAAGGCGCGCTCTGTCATTCAATTCATCCTGCAGGATTACGCAAAAATAATGCCCGCATCATATTGCGCAGGCCGATCCACTGCTGACTAAAGAAGCCCTGGCCGTAATCCACACCCTGCTCCTGATCGAGAATGCCGGTTGCCTCGAGCGGCTCATGGCGCGCAAGCTTGCGATCAGCACTCCAGTCGGCTGTGCGAAACACCATATCCCAGACCGGAAACAATACGGCAAAATTCACGCCCCGCTGCGGACCCTCGTGGCCGATGCTGACCGCATGATGCAGTCGATGAAACGCAGGCGACACTAAAGTTCTGGAAATAAAAGCAGGAAATGGAATTCCGCAGTTGGCATGCTGCAGGCTTTGCCAGATACGGGTGAAGACGACAATACCGACAAACTGCGCTGGCGCCACACCAATGAGCAAGGCAACAATCGCAAGAATGGCATCACGAATCAGATCGTCCAGAAGATGGTTACGGTTGTCTGTCCAGAGTGTCATGCGGCGCTGAGAGTGATGAATTGCATGCAGGGCCCACCACCAATTCCAGCGATGTTGGGCCCGATGAATCCAATAATCCACAAAATCCAAAATCACTAGATACACGAGTGCCCCAATCAACGGCGCATAGGCAAGCCCTAGGGCTGCATCCACTTCAAAAGAGGGGATCCCCCAGGCACCGAGACCATCACGCAGCTTGAGCACTGGGGTCTCAAGCACTGCAAATACAAAAATCGAAAATGCGCCGAGCCGATGCAGCAGCGTGTAGGCAATATCAATGCCCACCCGATCGCCTCGGCCACCTGGGCCACGACGCTCT
>RFRK01000140.1 GCA_009924525.1 Betaproteobacteria bacterium | reverse complement strand
AGTTTTAATGCGATACAGGCGGCGCTCGGCTCCATGCGTCAGGCGGCGCAGGCTACCCAATATGCCCGGATAATTAATATTGCTAGCACGGCTGGACTGCAGGGCTATCCGCATGTCAGTGCGTATACCGCTGCCAAGCATGGTGTGATCGGCTTGACGCGATCACTTGCGCTTGAGCTTGCAAAACAACACATCACAGTCAATGCCATTTGTCCGGGCTATACCGAGACCGAAATCGTGGGGCAGGCAATTGCCTCACTACAGATCAAAACCGGGAAAACCGCCGAAGAGGCTCGCGCAATGCTTGCGAAACGCAATCCGCAACAACGCCTTGTGCAGCCGCAGGAAGTGGCTACCGCTGTGCTCTGGCTCTGCGATCCAGCAAGTGGCTCGATCAACGGGCAGACCATCGTTATCGATGGAGGGGAGCTCGCAGGATGAATCATCAGGCGGCTTACGAACACGATCGTATTCGCCATCCCGATCGAGAGATGCGTGCACATGAGGATCAGCATGAGTCGCTCAGGCTCTGGCTCAGGCTATTGTCTTGCAGTCTGTTGATTGAGGGTGAGATTCGACAAAGACTGCGGGAGCATTTCGATGTTACCTTGTCCCGATTCGATCTTTTGGCACAGCTTGAGCGGCACCGCGAAGGACTCACGATGGGCGAGCTGACACGCCGAATGATGGTTAGCGGCGGCAATGTGACCGCCTTAGTGGACCAGCTCGAACGAGAAAAACTCGTACAGCGTCAGTCAGACCCACAGGATCGACGCTCCTTTCGCGTAACACTCACGCCCATGGGCCGCCGAGGCTTTCATCGAATGGCCGGCCAACACGAACGGTGGGTTATCGATCTATTTTCCGGCCTCGGAGATCGTCAGCGGGCGCAGCTACACCGCCTGCTGGGCGACCTGAAGTCGGTGGTTCATCAGCATCAAGCCCATGCCCAGGAGGAGTCTCAATGAGTGGCCGCTATTTGCTAGGAAAGCCCCATCAGTTACCTCGACATCGTCAGACTCTTGCCCACTACCAGGGTCAATTCATCCGCTATGAGTGTCGGCAGTCTGTGGCCACCATTACGCTGAATCGGCCAGAGAAAAAAAATCCGCTGACTTTTGATTCGTATGCAGAGCTGCGTGACTTGTTTCGTGCCATGACCGCTGCAGATGACGTACACGCCATTGTCATTCGCGGCGATGGAGAAAATTTCTGCTCCGGCGGCGATGTCCACGAAATTATTGGGCCGCTGACTGAGCTCGATATGCCAGGACTGCTGGCCTTTACACGCATGACAGGCGATGTGGTGAAGGCCATGCGGGCCTGCCCCCAGCCCATTATCGCTGCCATTGACGGCATTTGTGCAGGTGCGGGGGCCATGCTGGCACTGGGTGCCGATCTTCGATTTGGCACTGCCCGCAGCAAAACTTATTTTCTGTTTAATCGTGTCGGACTTGCAGGCTGCGATATGGGCGCCTGTGCACTGCTGCCCCGCGTCGTTGGCCAAGGCCGTGCCGCCGAGCTGCTCTACACCGGCCGAGGCCTAGGCGGCGAAGAAGCGGAGCGCTGGGGATTTCTCAACCGCCTCTGCGCGCCGGAAATACTGGATGAGCAGGCCCAGTCGATGGCAAAAGAATTTGCCGCAGGTCCAACCTTTGCCAATGGCATGACCAAAAAAATGTTGCAGCAGGAGTGGGCGATGAGCGTTGATGAGGCCATCGAATCCGAGGCGCAGGCGCAAGCAATCTGCATGATGACCAATGATTTTCATCGGGCCTATCACGCCTTTGTCGCTAAACAAAAGCCCAGCTTTCAGGGCGACTGATCATGACGGTGCGCCTGCCTGCAACCCCACTGATGGCCCCGCTGCAGTGGCCGTTTTTTGATCTGCATCATGCCGCCTTGCGTCAGTCGCTACACGCATGGGGAAGCCAGAACCTTCAGCATGATGCCAATGAAAAAGATGTCGATGACAGTTGCCGTCGTTTAGTCGCCGCACTTGGCCGAGATGGCTGGCTTGCGCATGCCGTGGCGGGGCCCATCTACGGCGGGCGGCACGATACCATCGAAACACGCAGCATCTGCCTGATTCGTGAAGGGCTCGCCTGGCATCATGGGCTTGCTGATTTTGCTTTCGCCATGCAGGGCCTGGGCTCAGGCGCCATCAGCCTCTTCGGCAGTGCCGAGCAACGGGCCATGTTTCTGCCACGTGTCGCATCCGGCGCAGCGATTGCCGCATTCGCACTCAGTGAGCCCCAGGCGGGCTCTGATGTCGCCGCCATGCAGTGCCGGGCCCGACGTGACGGAAACGAATACATCTTAGATGGTGAGAAGACCTGGATCTCTAACGGTGGGATTGCTGACTTTTATGTGGTCTTTGCGCGCAGTGACGTAGAGGCTTCCGACCCCGGGGCGGCCGTCCGGGGGGCAAAGGGTATCAGTGCATTTATTGTCCCAGCCTCAACTCCCGGCCTTGAGATAGCGCAGCGAATCGATGTGATTGCGCCCCATCCGTTAGCGCACCTGAAATTCAACGTCGCAAGAATCCCTGACCGCTATCGAATTGGCGATGAGGGCAGTGGCTTCAAGATCGCGATGGCAACGCTCGATGTCTTTCGGACTTCTGTGGCGGCTGCAGCTTTAGGCTTTGCGCAGCGTGCGCTCGATGAGGCAATCCGCTGGACAAAAGAGCGCACCATGTTTGGCCAGACCCTGGCCGATTTTCAAATTACGCAATCCAAGCTCGCAACAATGGCCACTGAATTAGATGCTGCCCGGCTGCTGACCTATCGGGCTGCCTGGATGCGTGACCAGGGCCAACGCATCACCCAGGAAGCAGCAATGGCCAAACTCACCGCAACAGAATCCGCCCAACGCATTATTGATGCAGCGGTTCAACTGCACGGCGGCGTTGGTGTCCGGGTCGGCAGCATCGTAGAGTCCCTGTATCGAGAAATACGCGCACTCCGTATTTATGAGGGGGCAACCGAAGTTCAGCAGCTGATCATCGCGCGCGAATTGCTTAAGAACTGAGGCTAAGGAGCAGCTATGCCACAGGAACTCGCCCCGTCATCCCACCAGGACTTATTCTCGCGACTGCATCTGCCACCTGCAGATCAATGGCCGGTGTTTTTGTTCGATCGGCCAGAGGTGCAATATCCGGCTGCGCTCAATGCTGCCGTCGAGCTCATCGAACCCCATCTGCAGCGCGGCCACGGCAATCGAGTGGCCTTGCACGGCCGCAACGCTGCAGGTGATTTTCAATGGACCTATCACGAGCTCAATGATCGGGTCGATCGAATCGCTCATGTTGGTGAGCGGCAATCGGCTACTACTGCGCGGAGCCAACAGCCCCATGATGGCCGCCTGCTGGCTTGCCGCAGTCAAAGCAGGGCTCGTGGTGGTGCCAACGATGCCGCTGCTGCGGGCAGCAGAGCTTAAGAAAATCATCGATAAGGCAGAAATTCATGCAGCCTTATGCGCCGAGAGCCTCGCAGAGGAACTTCAGCATTGCATGGATGCAGCCCATCCCCACTACACGCCTTTTTTAAAGCAGGTGCTGCATTTCGGCAGTGATCATACCGATCCGTTATCGCAAGCGATGCGGTCTACGTCCGGACGGTTTGCGGCCCACCCCACCAGCCGAGATGATGTCTGCCTGATTGCGTTTACCAGCGGCACTACCGGTAATCCCAAAGGCACGATGCATTTTCACCGGGATATTTTGGTGATGAGCGATTTGTTTCCGCGGCATATCTTGCATATGGGCCCAGACGATATCGTCTGTGGCACGCCGCCAATTGCATTCACATTTGGCTTAGGTGGGCTGTTAACTTTTCCCTTACGATACGGCGCCTCTGCCGTGCT
>RFRK01000139.1 GCA_009924525.1 Betaproteobacteria bacterium | reverse complement strand
GACTGTGCAGCCGGAGAGGCCGGCAGCTTTTCCAGCAGCAGCTGAGGGGAGATCAGGGCGCGGATCGCCCCAATTCGAATATCTTCTAAGTTCTGCATGCGATCGATGTTAATGGATCAGGTGACAATGCCCACGGGCCTCATCTAGACTAACCGCTATGAAAATTCCAACCTTACTCCTAACGGCTATTCTGCCGATCGCCGCCCTTGCCCAGCCTGGAGAGGCGACCTACAAAGCGGTCTGTGCAGCCTGCCACACCAGTGGTGTGGCCAACGCTCCAAAACTTGGGGATGCCAAAAAATGGGGGCCACTGATTCGCGAAGGGCAGGCGGTGCTCACCGCCCATGGGTATGTAGGCATTCGTGGCATGCCAGCAAAAGGCGGCAAGCCCGATCTCAGTGTCGAAGACTTTGCCGATGCGGTTGCCTACATGGTGAATCAATCGGGTGGAAAGTGGCAGTCTCCGGATGCAAAGACGCTGGCCGCAATCCGCACGGAAATCGATAAGCGTGAGAAAGCCATTGCTGCAAAGGCCCGAAAATAATTGCAACTAAAAAATGGATTCTCTGCACCCTGTTTATCTTCTTATCGCAAGCATGGTCGGCATCAGCGTACTGGTGCTCATTGGCTTGAAGATCTATATGAATCGGGCCCTGCGTGAAGACGAACAGGAACGAAAACAGGATGCGCCCTAATGGCCTAGGCGCGGCTAAGGGCGTCAATACGCTTTTCTAATCGATCAAGCGCCTCGCGAAAACCCCGAAGCCTCTGATCATGTTCATGAATCTGTGATCGGCTCACCAGAATTTCGGCCTCGTGAACCGCGAACTCAGCGGCCTGCCGAGCCAGCTGTCCCGCAGGCGATTGACTCCAGAAGTGTTCCCAGGGACTGAATCGATCCTTGATGAGCTTGACCAGGGGCGCTAGGCGTTCGGCCACCATTGCGTCTCCCTCAATGCGTGGCCCGCGCGAGAGGTCTGCGCTGATCGTGAGAATGACATCGGGTGCGCGGCCGCAGCCCTCGCTTCCGGCTGAATTCAACTGGCCATACTGATTTTTTAATCCGACCTCTTTGAGCAGGCCGTCAGCCTCGATTTCCCAATCCAGGCTGCCGAGCACCGGAAGAACAACCTGCAGACGCTTGCCGGATAAGCCCCTTAAAGCGACGTGCAGGGGCTCATCTTTAGCAATTGCCCAATTTAGGGCATTGACAACATCAATGGCCAAGCTGGGCGATTCCCGCCAGCATCCAGCCCGTATCACCACCTTTTACGCGGTGCAGAGTCCAGACCTCATCGAAGTCGGCTGCGGCAGCGTCAGCTGCCTCGCGAATCAAACCGTGGAAACGAATCTGGACTTCATCAACAGGCTTGCCGTAATCATCTTGGCTGTCCTGCATACCCAGCCACTCGGAGTGCAGGCTCACCACTTGGGTTACGTTGGCTTGGCCTTTACGGTCCGCGATTTGATGTGAGAGCTCGCGGGTCATTTCAGGTGTGCAGAACTCTGAGAGCGCATGGATATTGCCCGAGTCCCAAATCGCCTGAAGACGAGTGAACTGCTCGCGTGCGACTTTGAGAAACTGATCGACTTCTTCCGCGCTAATGTTCGCGCCGGGGCTGGCGGGCTCTTCAAGCGCAGCAGACTGAGCACTCGCAACGCTGCCCGCTGATTGCGGCGCCCAGCCTTGCTGGTCCGAGGATCCTTGACCGACCGGAGCCGAGGCGCCATAGCCGGATCGGGCCATCGCTGGCTCACCGAAAGACCCCGCCTGGGCCGTGCGACGACGCAGTGAAATCCAACGAAAGATGGCAAACGCAAGCACGGCGGCCAAAACGATCAGCATCAGGCTCATCAGCTCTTCGCCAAAACCCAGATAGGAGGCCAGCGCTGCAAGGCCGAGACCTGCAGCAATGCCAGCAATCGGTCCGAGCCAGCTGTTCTTAGCAGGCTGCTGGGCAGCGGGTGCCGGCGCGGCCGGTTTAGCGGCCTGCTGGCCCTGGGGCGCTGCCTGAGGCGCAGGCGTTGCGGGCTTAGCCGGCACTGCCTGGGGCTTCGCCCCGGGAGAAGGGGCAACACGGCCAACGTTGCCGCCACTGCCCAAGCGCTTGGCCTGGGCCTCAAGAATCGGCGCAGATAACACAGCGACGCAGGCAACGAGAGCGAGAAACTTGGTCTTATTCACGAATTTGCACTCCTATCGAAACAACAAACAACAGTCTTTGAATCACCACTTTTTAAAACAACGTTACAACTTTATGCCCTGATGCAAAGCCACTACGCCAGCAGACATCGTTTGGTAGCGCACGATATCGAAGCCCGCACCACTTAGCATTTCTGCGAGCTCCTTCGGCCCTGGATGCATCCGAATTGATTCCGCTAGATAACGGTAGCTTGCCTCATCACGGGCAATTTTTTGACCCAGCCAAGGTAAGACCTTAAACGAATAAAGATCATAGATTTTTTCGAGAGGCGCTGCTACTTTGGAAAACTCTAAGACAAGACATTTGCCGCCGGGTTTCAGTACCCGCGCCATCTCTTTCAAAGCAGCAGGCTTGTCTGTCATGTTGCGCAGCCCAAAGGCAACAGTCACCAGATCAAAACTCGCATCCGGAAAAGGGAGGTGCTCGGCATCACAGACCACTGACTCGACCGGACAACCCTGGTCAATTAAACGATTGCGGCCACGCGTCAGCATCTGGCTATTGATGTCGCTCATCACGACACGGCCCTGAGGGCCGACACGCCTGGCAAACGCTAAGGCTAAGTCTCCGGTACCGCTGGCTACGTCCAGCACATGCTGGCCAGACCGAACATTGGCCTGAGATATCGCCACCGCCTTCCAGACCCGATGAAGACCCATCGACATCAGGTCATTCATCAGATCGTACCGGGCTGCAACCGAGTCAAATACCCGTGCTACCCGTTGGGCCTTTTCGCCTGCCGGTACCTGCTCAAAACCAAAGTGGGTGGTGTTCTGGTCCATTGGCCGATTCTAGTGGCTGCCGCAGCCCCCGGATCCACAGCCCGGCTTTCCACAGCCGCCCCCCGCGTCGGCCGAGAGCGCTGCAAAGTCGGGCTCACGGGAGGCGCCTGCGACCTTGAGTCGGGCTAGGTAGTCTGCCCAGAGGGCCTCCTGGTTTTCTCCAAGCCAGGCGATGTAATCCCAACTGAAAATTCCGGATTCGTGGCCATCACTAAATTTGGGCTTTACGGCGTAGTGGCCCACTGGCTCCAAAGACTCAATGATCACGTGCATCTTGCCCACCTGCAGGGTCTCTTGGCCAGGCCCGTGGCCCATCACCTCTGCGGATGGCGAGTAGACCCGCATCAGTTCAAACGGAATACGGTGGGTCTTTCCGCCCTCGTAGCCGACTTCTAGCAGCTTGGACTTCACGTGGACGGTTAGGCTGGAAGGCAGGGCTGTCGATACGGTTTCTTGGCGCATGGCTTGTGTCACTAAATTGTCAAAAATCAGGTTTAGGATCAGGTTATCCGGATAGAAAGGATCGCAGAAAATTAGATCAAGCACACTGCCAATCTCTACGGATTTCTCCCTCCCTTGCCCGCCAAATGCCTTCGACTATTCTTATCGTTGAAGACGAACCCGCGATTGCTGAGCTTTTAGCGATCAATCTGGAGTTTGCCGGCCATCGGGCCGTTCGGGCTGCCGATGCAGAGGAGGCGATCCGACTGATCCAGCACGAACTGCCGGACCTAATTTTATTGGACTGGATGCTGCCCGGGATTGCGGGTGTTCGCCTTGCGGAAAAGCTCCGCGCCGATGAGCGCACGCGTGAGATTCCGATCATTATGCTGACCGCCCGTAGCGACGAGATCGATAAGGTGCAGGGCCTAGAGACGGGTGCCGATGAC
>RFRK01000138.1 GCA_009924525.1 Betaproteobacteria bacterium | reverse complement strand
TTTGATCTTGCACCCCAAGAAGTCATGCTGGTGGCCGCCCACACCGATGACCTTCAGGCTGCGCAGCGATGTGGACTGAAGACCGCCTACATCCATCGGCCGACAGAGTTCGGCGCCAAGAATCCAAAGCCGATGCCGGATATCACCGGATTCGATTACAACGCGGAGAGCTTCACAGGCCTTGCGGCAGTGCTGGGCTGCTGATTTACTCAAACGGATGATCGAGAAGAATTGTGTCTTCGCGATCAGCGCCTGTTGAGACCATCGCAATCGGTGCGCCCACAACTTCAGAAAGCCTTTTCAAATAACGCTGAGCATTGCCCGGAAGGTCCGACCACTTGCGTGCGCCCTGCGTGGTCTCGGACCAGCCCGGCATACTCTCGTAAATCGGCTGACACTGGGCCACGGCATCCGCACCAAAGGGCAATACATCGATATGGCCCTGAGGCGTGTTGTAGCCAACACAGAGCTTAACTTCCTCCATGCCATCCATGACATCGAGCTTGGTAATACACAGGCCCGTCACGCCATTGATCTGCATAGCTCGGCGCAGCGCCGCGGCATCAAACCAGCCGCAGCGACGGGGCCGGCCGGTGACTGAGCCAAACTCATTGCCGCGCTTTGCAAGCAGTTGACCCACTTCGTTGACCTGCTCGGTCGGAAACGGGCCGCCGCCAACTCGGGTTGTATAGGCCTTGGTAATGCCGAGAACATAGTGCAGCCGAGAAGGCCCGACGCCCGCACCCGCTCCCGCGGCACCCGCCACACAGTTGCTGCTGGTGACATAAGGATAGGTGCCATGATCAATATCCAACAGCGACCCCTGCGCACCCTCGAAAAGAAGATTCTCGGCCCGCAGTCCGGCCTCATACAGCAGCTGCGGTACATCGGCTGCCATCTTCAATAGGCGCGGCGCCATCGACATTAAATCGTTATAGACCTGATCGACAGCAATCGGCTGGGCCTTCAGATGATGCTCCAACACAAAGTTATGCAGGCCCATGGCCTCCGTAAGCTTGGCGCGCAGCACATCAGGCTGGCGCAGATCCAAAAGCCGTATCGCCCGGCGGGCAACTTTATCCTCATACGCTGGACCAATGCCACGGCCGGTTGTGCCAATCTTTGCATCACCACGGGCTGCCTCACGGGCCTGATCCAGGGCCACGTGATAGGGCAGAATCAGTGGGCAGGCGAAACTAATTTTTAAGCGCGACTCGACATCAATCTGATTGGCCTGCAGCTCGTCGATCTCACCCAAAAGTGCTGAGGGCGAAAGCACGACGCCATTGCCGATATAACAGGTGACGCCGGGATGCAAAATGCCCGACGGAATCAGGCGAAGAATTGTTTTTTTGCCATTAACGACCAGGGTATGTCCTGCGTTGTGGCCACCCTGAAATCGAACCACACCACTGACCTGCTCGGTCAGCCAATCGACAATCTTGCCCTTGCCTTCATCGCCCCATTGGGTGCCGATGACGACCACATTCTTGCCTTTGCCCGCGGGTCGGCCCGCGGCTCTTCCTGCCGACATGCGTCACTCCTGATTTTTAATTGGCTTGGGCGACGACCCAGCGGCCGGATTGGAGAGTCATCCGCTGACCTGTCCATGAACTGAATTCTGCATCAGGAAGGCGAATCACTACCCTGCCCTCGCGACGCAAAGCAGCAATCGCCTGCCGCAGGCCGGCATCATCCTGCCAGGGGGCGGCAATCCCCGGATCCGATGGCTCGACATCGAAATTGGTGATTTCTAACAACTCCCGAAGCTCGAGACTGAATCCGGTTGCTGCTCGAGCACGGCCAAAGACCTTACCTGCGCCATCGTAGCGGCCACCGCGCACGACTGCATTGGGCAGGCCCTCACAATAAATCGAAAACATCACACCGTTGTGATAGCGATAGCCACGCAGATCTGCAAAATCTACAGTCAAAACACACTGCGGATGTTCGGTAAACATAGCGGAGTTGGCTACCGACTGCAGCCGATCCAAGGCTTCAGTAATCGGTGCAAGCTTGGGCAAGCTGCGACGCGCAGCATCAATCACGTTATCAGCGCCTGAGGCTGGGCCATACAAATCGATCAATGCGGTTAGGGCTTTCGCTGATTCGGTGGATAGGCCTTTTACCTGTTGGGCAAGCCCCACGCGATCTTTAGACTGCAAAGCAGCAAGCACCTCATTTTCGCAGGCGGCCAGCGCTGAATCCCGATCGCGCAGGGCGAGAAAAATACCCCGATGCGAGAGATCAAGCCTGACTTTCTGAATCCCGGCGGCATCTAAGGATGCCAGTGCGAGCTCCTGGATCTCAAGATCGGCCTCTAAGCCATCGTGACCAAAAAGTTCACAACCCATTTGCACCGGTTCGCGGGATGACAGCAAGCCAGCGGGCTGCGCGTGCAGCACCGATCCCGCATAGCAGAGCCGAGTCACGCCCTTATTCTGAATTTGGTGTGCATCTAAACGTGCTGCCTGTGGCGTGATGTCCGCACGCAGGCCAAGCAAGCGTCCACTAGCCTGATCCACTACTTTAAAGGTGCGCAGATCAAGATCGCGGGCCTGATCAATCATCAGTGAGTCGAGATGCTCCAACATCGGCGGCTGCACCAAGGCATAACCGTAGCTCTGATACAGATCTAAGAGCCTGCGCCGCAGGCGCTCAAGCCTTGCCGCCTCGGCGGGCAGGATGTCCGAAATCTGGTCAGGCAGTTGCCAGGCGGGCATGGGCGTGCTGCCGGTTACTTATTGTTATTCGCGCTGCCGGATGGGCCCGGACCACGGGCACCCGATGATCGGAAGTAACGGAAAAAGTCAGACTGCGGGTCGGCCACGATGACATCAGACTTATTTTTAAAGCTCTCACGATAGGCCTGAAGGCTGCGATAAAACGAAGCAAACTCCGGATTCTGGCCAAACGATGCGGCATACAGCGCCGTGGATCGGGCATCACCATCACCCATGATGCTCTGGGCGCGACGATAAGCCTGCGCAAGCAACACCTCACGCTGACGATCGGCGTTGGCGCGAATCTTCTCAGACTCTGCACCCCCCGAGGATCGGCGCTCGTTGGCGATCGCTTTGCGTTCGGACTCCATGCGCCGAAATACCGAGTCGCGAATCTCGTCGGCCAAATCCACCCGCTTGATACGGACATCCACCACTTCGACACCGAGCCGCTGCGCATCGGCGTTAACACGCTCCCGAATACCCTTCATGACCTGCTCACGCGAAGCCGAAATCACTTCATTGACTGTGCGCTTCGCAATTTCGTTATTTAGGGCATCGCGCAGACTGCGGGAGATCCGATCAGCAGCCCCAGCAGGACGGCCAGCCACGGATACCCAGTACTCACGCGGATCAATCACGCGCCATTTCACATAGGTATCCACCAGCACGTTTTGCTTTTCGCTGGTGATAAAACGATCAATCTCCGGGGTGTCGATTGTGAGAATGCGCTTTTCAACATAGACCACATTCTGAAAAGGTGGTGGCAGCTTCAAATACAGGCCGGGTTTATTGACCACCTCTTTGATTTCTCCGAGCGCAAACACAATGGCGTACTGCCGCTGATCCACAACATAAATACAAGATCCGGCCAGTAGCACGGCGATGATCAGGGCACTGATTGCAGTAAAGAGCTTATTCATCAGCGGGCATCCCTTAAACGATCACGCAGGCTTGACCCGGGGCTCGGCACTGCCGGCTGTTGGGCAGGCGCCTCTTGCGTGGCAGCAGAGGCCGGTGCATTGGATGGCGACTGTGGCGCCTGCATCGGCCCGCCCGGTGCGCCCATCACACCTGCTGCAGACTGCTGCATCAGGCGATCAAGCGGCAGATACAGCAGATTGCTGTTGGAGCGCGAATCCACCATGACTTTGCTCACATTGGTGAAGACCTGTTGCATGGCCTCGAGATACATTCTTTCGCGGGTGACTGCAGGCGCCTTG
>RFRK01000137.1 GCA_009924525.1 Betaproteobacteria bacterium | reverse complement strand
AATGCTCGGGCTCTGCAGCAGGCCTCTCAAATACATCGCATCATCTTTGATAAAACAGGAACGCTCACCTCAGGCCGGCCCTTTCTCGTCGGCTTTGCTAATGCAGAATCAGAGACCCTGTTGACGCAAGACACACACGCGAGGCCTTGGCCGGACTGGCTCGCAGCAGCCTGCGCGGCCGAACAGGGCATTGAACATCCACTTGCCGGTGCGCTGCTGTCTTATGCGGCCGGCCGCAGTATGCCTAGCTGCAGCGATGTGCATTACATTCCGGGCGACGGCGTAGTGGCTCGTATCGGGGCTGGACCTTTTAAAAGCAAGCTGATTCAAGTTGGAAACCCCGCATGGATTACGCCGTCAGCACCTCCGAAGCCGATTCTTCGCCGCCACGCCGATGCAAGCGCAGTTGATGTCGCAATTGATAACCAATGGATGGGCAGAATTTGGATCGCCGATCAGCCTCGGCAAGATGCAGCCGATGGCCTTATCAGCCTAAGGCGAATGGGAATTGAAGTATCGATACTGAGCGGCGATCGAGAAGCCTCGGTCCAGCGCATCGCTAAGAGTCTCGGAGGAATCACGTTTCTTGCGCAGCTTGGGCCTGAGGAGAAAGCCGCTCGACTTGATACTTGGCGAAAATCAAGTGAGGGGGTCGCCATGGTAGGTGACGGGCTTAACGATGCGTCTGCTATGGCCCATGCCGATCTTGGCATCGCCATGGCATCAGGCGCAACACTGACTGTAAAAAGCGCGGATTTAACCCTTTCAACGGCGACTCCAATTCGCGACTGTGCCGCCAGTCTTTCGCTCGCTCGAGACGTCCTGCGCAGGGTGAAAGAGAATCTTGTTTTTGCTTTTGTCTTTAATATCGCTGCCATTCCGCTGGCAGCCTTCGGCATGCTGTCGCCAATCATTGCTGGCAGCGCTATGGCATTAAGCTCGGCTGCTGTAATCAGTAATGCAGTGCGGCTGCTACGATGGAAAAATCCGGATTGAACTGATTTACCTGGGGTGATCTATGCAGATGACTGAATTTCATATTGACGGGATGACCTGTGGCGGCTGCGAACAGTCAGTCAAAAAAATAATTCTTAGCATCGATGGTGTGGATCACGTCAGTGTCGCCCGATCCGAGGGCGGGGCCCGGGTCATCTGGCGGCCAACGCTTCCAGCAGATCAGCGTGCGGCCGCTGCCCGTCAGATCTGTGATTCGGTGAGTGCGGCCGGATTTGATTGCGCAGTCCGCTAACGAATCGGTGTCACTACTGCACCGCTTTCTGCAGCTGGCGCAGATGGGGCGGGCGGAACTGGCGCTGCGGGCGAGGCCGAGAGAGGCCGAGCCGAAGGGGGCGGAGCAGTCACCGGGGCTGTGTTTCCAGCGCCCCCGGTCTGCAGCTGAATTCTTGCCAGCTCCTCCTCAGAGATGATCTCGAAGGCTCGAATCACGCGGCGCACCCCGGTCACACGCGAAGCGATATCTGTAGCCCGCTTGGCCTCGCGCTCGGTAACCACGCCCATCAGATAGACCGTGCTGGCATCGGTATAGACCTTGATGACATTTGCCTGAACATCTTTTGCCTCGAGAAAAGAGGCCTTAACACGGGCAGTCAGTACGGTATCCACACCAAAGGCCCGCACCGATGGCGCAGGGCCAATTGCTACCTCATTAATTACCGAACGGACATTATCGATTGATTGAACGAGCTTTGCGGCCTCGGTCCGGGCCTGCTCATTTGGAACATAGCCGGTAAGCAACGCAATACGATTAAAGCTCGTAACCGTTAAAGAAGTCTGGTCGGATTTAAATTGCTCGCGAAATCGATTAAACGCCTTGAGTTCAATGGCCTGATCTTCGGCCTGCGCGCCCGTTGTTCGGCGATCCGCAATCGATAAGGCTCCCGCAACCATACCCGTTGCTACCACCGGAAAGCAGCCGGTCAACAAGATCGTACTTGACCCCAAAGCTGCAGCAATGAAGGCAGTTCGAATAACGATTGAAGCGGGAAGTTTTTTGCCCATACGATCTCCTCAGAACATCGGCAATGATTATAGGGGGCCAGAAACTCCAAATGCACCCTTAATCCATCTAACCTGCTCGCCATCAAGGGCAACAACATCGAAGCGGCTGGCGGGCTGAGCACTGCGAAACTGCTGCCGCATCCAGCAGCTGGCTGCGCGAATCAGTCGTTGCTGCTTGATAGCCGTTATCGACGACGCCGCGTCCCCATACCGCGAGGGGCTTCGAAACCGTACCTCGACAAAAACAATGATTTCTTGGTCCCGCATGATGAGGTCAAGCTCGCCAACACGAAACCGGACATTACGGGCCAGGAGTTTCAACCCGCTGTCCTGCAGCAGTTCGAGTGCCTGCTGCTCGGCTTCGCGGCCCCGGCGCTGCCGTTCACCGACTGGCAATTGTGGGCGAAAATGCGAGGATGCAGCGATCTTCATTTCCGCCGGGATTGTATGTAGCAGCAACTCCGATCGGCCATCTGTCCGATATCTCCGAGCGGGTTCGCCAGGCCCTCACGGAATGCGACCTTCTGTATGCAGAAGATACCCGTCGGGCCCGGGCACTGCTGGCTGCGCTAGGGCTGCATCGGCCAAAATCAAGTATTCGCGCGCTGCATGGCCATAATGAAAAAATCGCGCTGAACGCGGTACTGCGGGAGCTCGATGCCCAGAAATCAATTGTCTTGATCTCTGATGCAGGAACTCCCGCTGTCTCTGACCCCGGCAGCTTTCTCGTCCGGGCCGCCTGGGAGTCGGGCCTGCAAGTTGCTGCACTACCCGGGCCGAGCGCGGTGATTAGCGCTTTAAGCATTTCGGGTTTCGTCCGCTGGCCCATGAGCTTCTGGGGATTCGCGCCGACAAAAGCCGGCGCGCGCCGCAGCTGGCTATCGCATGTCCTCGAAGTCCGAGGAATCGCAGTGCTATTTGAGGCTCCGCATCGGGCGGCCTCCTGTCTTGCCGACTGCGCAGCGGTCTTTGGGCCCGAGACCCTCATGCTTCACGCCCGCGAAATGACCAAGCAGTTTGAGACCCTACTGCGCGGAACCATTGCTGAAGTAGCAATACAACTCGAATACAACTCGAAGCCCTGCAGCAGCAAGACCCAGGCGCATCCAAAGGCGAGCTGGTCTGGGTCTTTGATCTTGGTGATCGGCCGCCTCAAAGCCAAAGCGAGGCACCGTTAAAGGAGTGGGCGAAAATTCTTTGCGACGAGATGACCCCCGCACGCGCCGCCAAATGCCTGATGAAACTTGCCCATGTCTCGCGTGAATTGGCCTATCAGGCCGTGCTTGATGCGCAAAAATCTTAACGCTTGACCTTGCGCTCCTGGGCAATCAAAAAATCAACAATCTGTAGCGCCCGTGTATGGCTGCCACCCACCATCGCCGGCGAGGTGACATAACGGCCGTTAATACCAAAGGTTGGCACTCCCTCAACACGATAGCCAGCTACAAGCGCATTGGCACGTTTTTGCTGGGTTTGCACGCCGAACGAATTCCACGCAGCCTCAAATTTCTGCAGATCTAATCCTTGGCGTTTTGCCCAGTCAAGGACTTCGGGCAGGCCGGCTAAGGGGTTGTTACGTTGATGAATTTCTTCGAAGACCTTTGCAGTCAGTGCCTCTGCCCGGCCGAGGGCTTCCAGAGTGTAAAAAATTTTCTGATGGGTATCTCCGCGAAACGCAACATGAATTCGCTTAAAGGCAACATCCGGACCAAGGGCCGGCTTCCAGCGGGCCAAATGGGGCTCGAGGTGATAGCAATGCGGACACGCATACCAAAAAAATTCTAGAACCTCGATTTTTCCTTGGCTTGATGTCGGCACCACCTCACGCAACACCCGATAATCGATGCCCTCATCAGGGGCTGCGGCCTGCGCAAATACCTGAGTCAAAGAGGCCGAGGCAAGGACAGAGGCGCATGCGGCCGCCTGAGTAAATGTTCTTCGATTCATCGTCTTTTTTCCTAACGCATATT
>RFRK01000136.1 GCA_009924525.1 Betaproteobacteria bacterium | reverse complement strand
CCCCGCCTCGCGCGACTGGATGCGGGTTCAAGATCAGATCTCGGATGCACTCGGTTTGCCAGTGGTGTTAAAGCAGGCTCGCGGCGGACGTGGCGAACTGACGATCCGTTTTTCAAACATGGATGAGCTGGATGGAGTGATTGCTTTATTGGCCCCTGAGGGCCTTCCAGAAGCCTGATCGGACAACAAGGATGACGCCCCGATGACTGGGTCAAAATTGACACCCGAACTTGCGCACAGCTATGCTCGGGGGCCCTTCAGTGCAGTGACTTACGCTTTGCTGAGCAGAGCGAGAAAAAAGATAAGAAAGTGTTGATTGCGGTTAGCCTTCAGGCCGTCATCACACTGCTCTCGGGGGTCCTGGTTTGGCTGGCGTGGGGCCCAATGCAGGCCCTCTCGTTAGTGGCCGGGGGAGGCTCAATCGTTATTCCGAATGCCTTACTGGCGATGCGGATCAAGGCCAGCGCCTCCCATGTTGTGCCCGTAGTGCTGTTGGTGGGCGAGTTTGTAAAGATCGGTTTATCGGTAGTGTTGTTGTGGCTTTGCAGCCAGTGGATCGAGCCCTTGTCATGGGGGGCCTTCATTGCGGGAATTATTGTTGCGCTGAAGTCGTTGTTGTTGGCGCCCTGGTTGCATCAGCGCTGGGATCAGCGTGCAGCACCGGATTCGGGCGGGCTGAGCAAGTAGTGCATGAAAAGAATTTAGAATGACGAGCGCTTTAAGGGATATCAACAATCGCAGTTCTGGTTTAGAAAAAATAAGAGCAAAAACGAATGGCATCCAACACCGCCCCAACCGCTTCTGAATACATCATTCACCACCTGGGGCATCTCACGACAACCGGCAAGCCACAGGAGGCAATTGTCGATTTCTCCGTGCTGAATCTGGACACCATGTTTTGGTCGATCTCGATGGGGCTGCTGGTGATCCTGCTGCTCTGGTCAGCAGCACGCAAGGCAACATCCGGCGTGCCGGGCCGCTTCCAGGCTGCCGTTGAGCTTGTGGTGGAGCTCGTGGAAGAACAATCAAAGTCCATCGTGCATGGCAACCGTCAATTCATTGCCCCGCTGGCGCTCACGGTTTTTCTGTGGGTGATTTTTATGAATGCCTTGGATCTCCTGCCCGTTGATCTGCCGCACTTTTTATTTGCCGTAACGGGCTTAGATAGTGTCATTCATTACCATCGGATCGTGCCCACGGCCGATTTAAATGGCAGCCTCGGCATGGCCCTGGGCGTGTTTGCTTTGATGCTCTTTTATAACGTCAAGATCAAGGGCCTTGGCGGCTTTGTTCACGAATTGTTCTGCGCACCGTTTGGCTCCCATCCAGCGCTTTGGCTCCCGAACCTGGGCCTGAACATTATTGAATTCGTTGCCAAGACTGTTTCGCTTGGCATGCGGCTTTTCGGAAATATGTATGCCGGCGAGCTCGTGTTTTGTTTGATTGCCCTGCTCGGTGGCACGGCGACACTGTTTGGCTTTGTTGGCCACGTGATCGCCGGCTCCATCTGGGCAATCTTCCATATCCTGATCGTGCTACTTCAGGGCTTCATCTTCATGATGCTGACCCTGGTGTATATCGGCCAGGCTCATGAGGGGCACTGAAAAAACATCAGAGCCTGGTTTTTCGAAGAAGAAGTTTTTATTGTTTATTCCCACTGAGGAGTTGTTATGACGAACGTTGCTTTTGTTGCTCTTGCCTGCGGTCTGATTATCGGTCTAGGTGCTATTGGCGCCTGTATCGGCATTGGAATCATGGGTGGCAAATTCATTGAGGCCTCTGCTCGCCAGCCCGAGCTGATGAACGCCTTGCAGACCAAGATGTTCCTGCTGGCCGGCCTGATCGATGCGGCCTTCCTGATCGGTGTTGGTATTGCGATGATGTTTGCATTTGCAAACCCGTTCGCAGGCTAAGGCAGCTGATCGCTGATCGAACGACAGTTTCTGTTCCGGCGTTGCCTGGGCCACTGGCTTCAGATTCGCCGGTCGTTTGACCAACACATGAAGAGGGTTCCAACGTGAATCTGAATGCAACATTAATTGCCCAGCTGGTGGTGTTTTTCATCCTGGCCTGGTTCACTATGAAGTTTGTGTGGCCGCCCGTGATGAAGGCCCTGGATGATCGTGCGAAAAAGATTGCCGATGGCTTAGCGGCAGCGGATAAGGCCAAAGCCGATCTGGTTGCGGTCGAGCGCCGTGTGCAGGACGAGCTCTCCAAGGCCAAGGATGTTGCCTCGGATGTGCGAGGCTCTGCGGAAAAGCAGGCCTCATCGCTGATTGATGAGGCCAGGGCAGAAGCTGCAAAACTGATTGCCCAGGCCCGAGAGGCGGCCGAGGCAGAGGCCGGTGCAGCAATGCAGCGGGCACGCGACGCCCTGCGTGAAGAGGTGGCGGCCTTAGCCGTAAAAGGCGCACAGCAGATCCTGTCGCGTGAGGTCAATGCCCAGGTCCACGCTGAGCTTCTGGCCAATCTGAAAAAAGAACTTTGATCCATCATGGCTGAACTTCGCACGATCGCCCGGCCCTATGCAGAGGCGGCCTTTGGCCTGGCCAAAGAAGAAAATGCCTTCGGCGCCTGGTCCGAGGCCCTTTCCGCGATGGCTGCTGTGGTCGCGGCGCCTGAGATGAAGGCCTTGATTGGAAATCCGGCGCTGGCCTCTGCGCGGCTTGCCGAGCTGATTGCCTCTGCAGCCCCGGGGCTATCGAAAAGCCAGAGGGATCTGCTGTCGGTGTTGGCAGAAAACGAGCGGCTAGCGGCGTTAACTGAAATTAGTGCGATGTACGAAACCCTGCGTAATGAGGCAGAGCGTGTGCTGGCGGCTGAGGTGACCTCGGCCTATCCCATGAGCGATGCGCAGGTGGCAGAGATCACCGGCCTGCTTGAAAAAAAGCATGGCAAGAAGGTCAAAGTCTCTGTGCATGTCGATCCCGAATTAATCGGTGGCGTGTCAATTGCCATCGGTGATGAAGTAATGGATGCATCGGTACGAGGAAAGCTCGCCCGCATGCAGTCCGCCCTGACGAACTAGGAGTTAATCAATGCAGCTCAACCCGTCTGAAATCAGCGAACTGCTGAAAAGCAAAATTCAGGGACTCAATCTCGCGACAGATTCCCGCAACCAAGGCACAGTCGTGACCGTGACTGACGGCATCTGCCGCGTGCACGGCCTCTCCAATGTGATGCAAGGCGAGATGCTCGAGTTCCCCAACAATGTGGTTGGCCTTGCGCTGAACCTCGAGCGCGACTCGGTGGGTGCAGTGATTCTTGGCGACTACGAGGGCATCTCTGAAGGCGATGTGGTCAAGACCACGGGCCGTATTCTCGATGTGCCGGTGGGCAAAGAATTGATTGGCCGGGTGGTAAACGCGCTAGGCCAGCCCATCGATGGCAAAGGCCCCATTAATGCAAAAGAAACCGATGTGATCGAAAAGGTGGCACCTGGTGTGATCTGGCGTCAGTCAGTCTCCCAGCCAGTGCAGACCGGTCTGAAGGCGATCGACTCGATGGTGCCAGTCGGCCGTGGCCAGCGGGAGCTGATCATCGGTGACCGTCAGACTGGCAAGACTGCCGTGGCGGTGGATGCCATCATCAATCAAAAAGGCCAAAACATGTTTTGTATCTACGTGGCCATCGGACAGAAAGCGTCCACGATTGCCAACGTAGTTCGTAAACTTGAAGAGACCGGAGCGATGGCCTACACCATCGTGGTGGCGGCCTCCGCATCCGAGTCTGCAGCGATGCAGTACATCTCGGCCTATGCGGGCTGCACGATGGGCGAATACTTCCGCGACCGTGGCGAAGATGCCCTGATCATTTACGATGACCTCTCTAAGCAGGCCGTGGCCTACCGCCAAGTTTCACTGCTGCTGCGCCGCCCTCCCGGCCGAGAGGCGTTCCCGGGTGATGTGTTCTATCTCCACTCACGTCTTTTAGAGCGCGCAGCGCGGGTGAACGACGGCTGGGTTGAGCGGTTTACCAAAGGCGCCGTGAAAGGCAAGACGGGTTCGCTGACTGC
>RFRK01000135.1 GCA_009924525.1 Betaproteobacteria bacterium | reverse complement strand
ATTCAAGGTGGCGCGTCTGGCAGGAATCGAACCTGCGACCCTTGCCTTCGGAGGGCAATACTCTATCCACTGAGCTACAGACGCTAAGACTGGGCCCTGAATTCAGGGAAACTCCGCTAACCCAGGGCTACAAAGGCCCTGATTCTACCTGCTAGGCCGGCTTTGTTGCACTGCAGTATGATTGCCGTAGCGCTTGTACTTTGAATGTCATCCCGAAAAAGAAAAATCACGACACACTCTGAGCGGCATTTACCCTCCACTCAAACTCACTGATTAGGCCTACCGTGATCGCCATCAATCCCGTTCAAACACCCGATCCAGATCATCGCTTAAGTCTGCTCATTCGTATGGGGGCCCATCTTGAGCCCATTCGCTGCGGCATTGTGCACCCCTGCGAGCCAGGAGCGCTGCGCGGCGCGATTCAATCTGCGGCCCAGTTGCTCATCACGCCGATTCTGATCGGCCCCAAATCAAGGATTCTAGCTACCGCCGATGAATCCGGCCTGGATATCAGCCCTTTTGAAATCATCGATACGCCCCATAGCCATGCTTCAGCCGAGCTCGCAGCACAGATCGCAGCCGACGCATCGGTAGAGGCCTTAATGAAAGGCAGCCTGCATACCGATGAATTCATGGCCGCCATTGTTGCCCAACCAAAACTCAGAACCAAAAGAAGAATTTCACATATCTGGCGATTCGAGGTCCCCGCCTACCACAAGCCCCTTCTGATCTCTGATGGTGCAATCAATATCGCGCCGGCTTTGATGGAGAAGATGGATATTGTTCAAAATGCTATTAACCTTGCGCATATTCTTGGCAATTCAATGCCGCGCGTAGCTATCCTATCGGCGGTAGAGACGATCAATCCAAATATCGCTTCAACACTCGATGCTGCCGCGCTGTGCAAGATGGCTGATCGAAAACAAATTACCGGGGGCCTCTTAGATGGACCCCTTGCATTTGACAACGCGATCTCTCTGAAAGCTGCACAGATTAAAAATATCGAATCTGCCGTGGCTGGCCAGGCCGATATTCTGATTGCACCGGATCTGGAATCCGCAAACATGCTTGGCAAGCAACTCGAATATCTCGCCGGCGCTTCAGTAAGCGGCGTTGTTCTTGGGGCCCGCATCCCTCTCGCGCTCACCAGCCGGGCTGATGACGCAGACTCTCGAGTCGGAAGCGCCTTGCTGGCAAAGCTCGTGGCCCACCACTATCGGGCCCATAAACCTTAGTCAGATGATGCCGCACCGCCCGGAAAAAAAACAGGCGATCCTCGCCGTCAATATCGGCTCATCATCGCTAAAGTTCTCGATTCATCCGATATTTTCTGGCGAGGCTGGCCGTCGGGCCGGCCCAGCAACATTTAGCGGCAGCGTCCAAGGGCTCGAACCCGGCGGAAAACCATTTCTCCAGCTATCAGGCCAAACCGGTGAAAAGAAAACGCCGATCTTGGCAGAGAATCATGAAGACGGACTTCAGTCTGCCCTTCAAATTCTTCGGGGCCTGATTCACGACCACGAGCAGAACGTTACGATCGCTGCAGTGGCCCACCGCGTTGTTCATGGCGGAGATCAATTTTCTAAAGCAGTCGTCGTAAACGATAAGGTTCTAAGATCGCTTCACGCGCTCGACCCCCTGGCCCCGCTGCACCAGCCTCACAATCTGCGGGGTATTGAGGCCCTCTCACAGCACTTCTCTGGCACACCCCAGATCGCCTGCTTTGACACCGCCTTTCACACGGACATCGCCCCAATTGAAAAAACCTTTCCGCTAACTCGAGCGCTTTATGCCCAGGGAATCAAGCGTTATGGATTTCATGGGCTGTCCTATCACTACATCTCGACGCGACTACGCGAACAAACTGCCAAGGCAGGCCAGCGCCTGTTGATGGCCCACCTGGGAAATGGTTCAAGCCTGTGTGCCTGCGTCAGCGGAAAAAGTTTTTCAACCACTATGGGATTTTCCGCAATCGGCGGCCTAATGATGGGCACCCGATGCGGCGATCTCGATCCCGGCGTTGTGCTCTACCTGGTACAGCAGGGAATGAAAGCCCGGGATCTAGAAAATTTGTTTTATCGAGAGTCCGGACTCAAGGGGCTCTCAGGCCTTTCCGCAGACATGCGCACGCTGCGGCAAAGCAAGGATGAATGGGCGCTATTTGCAATCGAGGTCTATACCCGCCGCGTGATTCGCGAGGCCGGCGGACTTATCGCAGCAATGGGGGGCGTGGATGCAATCGCTTTTGCCGGAGGGATCGGCGAAAACGACAAAACACTGCGGCAAGACCTGTGCGATGGGCTAAGTTTTTTAGGGTTAAAGCTAGATACTGCCGCTAATCAGGCGGCATCAAATCAACGCATCTCGTCGATCCATGCCGCAGAAAGCAAAGTCGAACTCTGGGTTGTTCCCACTGATGAAGGCCTGATTACTGCTGAGCAGGCCCTTGCGCTTCTCGATGGGCCAGCTGAACAAGACATCTGAGCCGGCTGTCTAGACCTCAACCGGATCAATATCAATGTGGAAGTCTAGGGCGCGATGCTGTGCAATCCAGGCCTCAGCGTGCTCGAGCAGCCGATGTAGATCTGTCCGCGATATCGACTCTAAAATAACCTGGCCGCGCCACTTGCCTGCCTGCTTCTCAGGATAGCGAGATACTGGTCCGTACGCGGTCACTGGCCATGCATTTTGTTTTGCGAGCGCCTGAAGGCCATCACGCAGGGACTGCAATACCGCCCTCGTCTTCGCCTCATCACGATAGGCGGCCCTGATGGCAGCCATATGTGAAAAGGGTGGCAGGCAGGCCGCCCTCCGATCAGCAAGCTCGGCCTGGGCAAAGCCAATAACATCCTGCTGCAACAAAAAACGATACAGCCGATGCTGTGGATAGCGGGTTTGAATAAGCACACGTGCGGCCGCACCCGACTGCTCATGCCGACCCGCCCTGCCGGCAACCTGAATGAGTGTTGAAAAAAGTCGTTCGGGCGCACGGAAATCAGGATTCACCAGCTGTGTATCAGCATCAGCAACCACAACCAGCCGCATTCGGGCAAAGTCATGGCCCTTGGCCAGCATCTGGGTGCCTACTACGATATCAACTTCATGGCGCTGGATTTTTTCGATTTCAGCCGCCAGAGCCTTGCCCTGCCGAACAGTGTCGCGATCAATGCGCAGAATTCGGGCCTGCGGAAACTCGGCAGCAAGCGTATCTTCAAGCCGCTGCACACCGCGGCCGATGGGTGACAGATCGGTGTCACCACAATCCGGGCAGGATCTAGGCACCGCAGACTCTGTGCCGCAGTGATGGCAGTGCAGACGCCATTTGTTTTTTATGGATTCCCGAGAGGCGCTAGCATCGCCATGCTCAGATTTTTTTTCAAAACGATGCAGCACAGTTGCGACACTGCAGTCCGCGCATTGCGAGGCCCAGCCGCAGCTAGAACAAGACAGCACGGGCGCATAACCGCGACGATTCAAAAATACCAATACCTGACCCGACTGTGCCAAGACCTGAGCGATGGCCTGCCGGCTCTGATTCGTTAGGCCTTCTCGAGCAGGATCTTTCAGCGTGTCGATCAGCTCGATAGCGGCGGCCGGCTCACCTGTAGCGCGATGCGGCAGGCTCAGCAGCTGATACTTTTTTCGATCGAGCTGGGCCCAGGTCTCCATCGAAGGTGTGGCGCTGCCCAGCACTGCGGCCGCCCCGAGTTGTTGTGCTGCCCGCCATACTGCGAGATCGCGGGCTGAATAACGCATGCCTTCTTGCTGCTTATACGAGTGGTCGTGCTCTTCATCAACGATTAACAGGGCAAGATAGGGCATCGGCGTCATGATCGAAAGCCGAGTTCCAATGACTAGCCGGGCCTGGCCGTTTGCTGCCAAAAGCCAAAGCCTCGCGCGCTCACGTTCAGAAACCTCGCTGTGCAAGACCGCAATCTCGATTCCCGGCAAGGCAGCAGCAAATCGCGCAACAAGCTGTGGCGTCAGACCAATTTCTGGAACCATCACCAGCACCTGCTTTTGTGGGC
>RFRK01000134.1 GCA_009924525.1 Betaproteobacteria bacterium | reverse complement strand
AGGGCCGATGTAGCTCAGTTGGTAGAGCAGCGCATTCGTAATGCGAAGGTCGGGGGTTCGACTCCTCTCATCGGCACCAAAAACCTCCCTGAAATTCAACGACTTGTGACTATTTTGTATGCTACGGCCGGCAATTGATGGCATGACCAGTGCCGTAGATATCGCCAGGAGAGCCCTCACTTTTACGCAACTTGAAGATCAATTTTCTTCACTGTCTTGAGGACAATAGACCGCTTTGCAACGGCAAGATTGTAAGTATCCTGCATCGCTAACCAACTCTCCGGGGAGCGCCCAAGCGCCTTTGATAATCGAAGTGCCATCTCTGGACTCACCCCACTTTGTCCCTTCAGAACACGGTTAAGTGTAGACGCTGAGACACCAAGGTGTTCTGCGAGACTCCGACAGCTCAGGCCAAATGGATCCATGTAGGTCGCCATAATGAATTCGCCTGGATGCGGGGGGTTATGCATACTCATCAGTGATAATCCTCGTAGTTCACTATATAGACATGGCCATCGTCAAACTCAAATGTCAGACGCCAATTGCCGTTGACGGTGATCGACCAAAAACCTTTACGATTGCCCTTTAGCTGATGTAGCCGATAGCCCGGAATATCCATGTCTTCAATGACTGACGCGGTATCAAGTGCCACAAGCTGCATTCTGAGTCTCTTTGAATGATTTGCTTGAATTCCCTTTGTTACGCCTGTCTCGAAAAACTGTTCCAAGCCTTTGTGCTTGAACGACTTAATCATAGGCATAATGTAGCGTGTTGCGCAACAGAACACAAGTCAAGGGCGTCGCTTTGTGCAACGGCGTCATCGCTGGCTTTCTGGAGGGCAGACCGCATAATCCATCCGATTCAGGAGAAAATCCGCAAAAGTGGAATGGACAAGACTTCAATCGCAATATCGTTAGCCCAGGTGGTTGCCTTCTCTAGACCGCCGAAAAATCAGCCCCTTAAAGTGAGCGGCTACGACTGTGTTTTTTGAGGTTATGCAGTTGTGAAGTCAGATAAATTACCCCAGCCGCTCGTCAATTGCAGGCGCTGCAAACACTATTACGTCACCTGGGATGAATCCTTTCCACAGGGCTGTCGTCTATATGGTGTGAAATCTCGGCAAGCGCCGAGCATTGCGGTTCGTGACGCCACCGGTGCGGCCTGCCAATTCTGGGAGGCAAAGCCCTTCGCGCCCTCGACAGAGTAAGGGCCCCGTGCTCAGGGCTTCAGGCGATAATGTCAACGTAAAAGAGGAGTCCAACAATGACACTGCTCGTAGCCGGCCTGATTCTTTTTGTTGTAGTCCACTCGCTGCGTATTTTTGCTGAAGATTGGCGTAGTCAGATGGTGGCCCGGCTGGGTCCGATGCCTTGGAAGGGACTGATTTCAGTGGTTTCTTTGGTCGGCATCATCATGATGTCCAAAGGCTACGCCGCAGCGCGTGCTGCCCCGATCATGCTTTGGCAGTCACCGGTGTGGCTCTCGCATCTGGTCTCCTTATTCACTCTCGCAGCCTTCATCGTGTTTGTTGCTGCCTATGTTCCAAACAACAAAATCAAGGCCCAGCTCGGTCATCCTATGGTGATTTCCGTCAAGATCTGGGCCTTTAGCCACTTGCTAGCAAATGGTACGTTGGCAGATCTTGTACTGTTTGGCGGGCTCTTGGCCTGGGCAGTCATGAGTTTCCGGGCTGCGCGGCAGCGTGATCGTCGAGATGGGGTGGTCCGGGCGTCGGGCGCAATGGGGCCGACCTTAGTCGCTGCTGGACTAGGTGGTGTGATCTGGGTCTGGTTTGCCTTCTATGGCCATGCTTGGCTGATTGGAGTGCAGCCTTTCGCGCGCGGATAAGGTCCGCGCTTAAGCCAGATGCGGATTAACAGAACTACGTCAGAGAATTCGTATGAAAAAAATTATTAGCACTGACCGGGCTCCAAAGGCGATCGGCACATACTCTCAGGCGGTTGCAGTGGGTAATACGGTCTGGCTCTCCGGTCAGATTCCACTGGATCCCATAACCATGCAGATCGTTGGTGATAGCAGTGCTCAGGGAATGGAGCAGCAGATTCATCAGGTCTTTAAAAATCTTGCTGCAGTTGCTCAGGCTGCGGGTGGCAGCTTGTCAGATATCGTGAAGCTGAATTGTTTTCTTACTGACTTGTCGCACTTCGCCAAGGTCAACGAGATCATGGCAAGCTATTTTCAAGAGCCTTATCCCGCCCGCGCCGCTGTGGGCGTGGCGAGTCTGCCACGCGGTGCCGGCTTTGAGGCCGAGGCCGTGATGGTGCTGGGTGCCCACTAGCTCATTTCCCGAGAGCCTAAAAAAACTCGGCCTTGACCGCTGGATCGATCTCGCGCTGCATTTTCCGCTGCGCTATGAGAATGAATCGCAGGTCTGGTCTATTGATCAGGTCAGCCCCGGGCAGTTTGCTCAAATTCAGGTGCAGGTGGTCTCTGCACGCATTGTGTTTCGGCCTCGCCGAACGCTGCTGGTGGAAGTCAGTGATGCAACCGGCAGTGCTGTGCTACGTTTTTTGCACTTCAAAGATGCACAGAAAAACGCTTATATCCCTGGCCACAAAATCCGCGTGCTGGGTGAGTCACGGCGATCGCTCGCGGGGCTTGAATTCATACATCCGCGAACCCGATCCGGCTGGCTATCGCCCGAGCAAATTGGTCAGCAGCCGCTCCTGCCGGTGTACCCCACAACTGCGGGAGTCTCTCAGTTAACGCTTCGACGCGCGATCGCTCGCGCTCTGAATACTGCGCTGCCAGCGGAGTGGCTACCCGATAAGATTTTGACAACCTATCGCCTCATGCCGCTTGATCAGGCGATACGGCTGATTCACCAGCCACCTGCAGATGCGGAATCAACGGGCATGATGCGACAGCTAATGGACCGGGAGGGCGCTGCCTGGGATCGGATTCGTTTCGATGAGCTCTTGGCGCAGCAAGTTGCAATGCGTCGGGCACGAAGCCTGCGCAGGATCGAGCGAGCAGCCGCTCTCACAGCCGATCGCCTGGTCGACCAGATCATTACTGGCCTTAAGTTCGATCTCACCGCAGCCCAGAAACGCGCCTGGACCGAGATTGCTCGCGATTTGGAGGGCACGGTTCCCATGCAACGGCTGCTGCAAGGCGATGTAGGAAGCGGAAAGACAGTGATCGCGGCGCTTGCGGCTGCACGGTCGGTGGGGTCTGGGTTGCAGGTGGCCGTGATGGCACCAACAGAAATTCTTGCCGAGCAGCTTTACGAAAAATTCCGCGAATGGTTTGGGCCATTGAATGTGGATGTCGGTTTATTAAAAAGCGGGCTCGGCGCAAAGCATCGGCGCGAGTTACTGGCAGCGATCTCCGGTGCTGGCCTTCCGATTGTGGTGGGCACGCATGCCCTTATCCAAAAAGGCGTCGTATTTTCTAATCTTGGTTTAGTAGTGGTGGATGAGCAGCATCGATTTGGGGTGGGGCAGCGGCTGGCGTTGCGCAGCCCAGTTGATGGCCGTATGCCGCATTTACTCTCGATGTCGGCTACGCCAATTCCTCGGACCTTAGCGATGACGTATTTGGCCGATTTGGATGTATCGGTATTAGATGAGCGGCCTCCGAATCGGCAGCCGATTACCACGAAGCTGATGGCTTCAGCACGGCGCGATGAGCTCGTTGAAAAGCTGACAGAGTTCATTGCCCAAGGGGGCCAGGCCTACTGGGTCTGCCCCGTTATTGAGAGTGATACTGAAGAGCCGCTTCAGGCGATCGAAACAGCCGAGGCCTGGCTTGCACCAATATTTAAAGACCAGCTCGTTGTGCTGCACGGCCGAATGGGCGCAGAAGAAAAGCGGCTTGCGATGCAGGATTTCAGCCAAGGCAGGCGCCGTCTGATGCTTTCGACTACTGTGATTGAGGTTGGGGTCGATGTACCGCGCGCAACGCTTATGGTGATTGAACATTCCGAGCGCTTTGGTCTCGCGCAGCTGCACCAGCTGCGCGGCAGGATAGGCCGCGGGTCTGGTCAGAGTACTTGTATTTTATTGTTTGACGAACCGATTTCTGATGTTGCAAAAGAGCGGCTCAAGACTCTGTATGAAACCGATGATGGCTTTGAGGTAGCCCGCC
>RFRK01000133.1 GCA_009924525.1 Betaproteobacteria bacterium | reverse complement strand
GTGAAAGGCCTGGGCGTTGTTGGACAGCAGCCTCTGATTCAGCCCGGCGCGTCGTTTTCTTATAACAGCGGCACCCGCATTGCCAGCCCTGTTGGCAGTATGCATGGCACTTATTTTTGTGTCGCAGAGGACACTACCTTTTTTGAGGCAGAGATTCCCGTGTTTGTGCTGAAGGCAGAGGGGCCTGAGGCCACCGTGGGCGCCTCCAGCATGCTGCACTAATCAAGCACCGCGTTTAGTTCTCTGGGTGTGCGCTCCAAGTCGGCAGGGCCTGATTCAGCAGAGTACGAATCTCTGGGATTAATTCGCCTGCAGTGATACCGATCATTCCACCAAGGCGTTTTGTTAAATGCTCGGCTGCCTCACCATGCAGGCGGACCCCATGGCATGCGGCCTGCATGGGGCTGCATCCTTGCGCAATCAGGGCGCCGATCAGGCCAGCGAGTACATCTCCGGTCCCTGCGCAGGCCAGTGCCGCATTGCCCGTCATGTTTTCGTGAAGTGTTCCATCGGCACTGGCAATCAATGTGCGATGGCCCTTTAAAACGGTGATGGCATTCAGTTGTTGGGAAAGCTGCACTGCAGTGGCTACCCGATTCGCCTGAATCTGCTGCGCGGAAGAATTCAGGAGTCGGCCGGCTTCACCGGGATGGGGTGTGATCACCGTGGGCGCGCGTCGCCGCGCGCATTGGCGCGCAAGCGACGGATCCTGCGCAATGAGATTGAGCGCGTCCGCATCGAGCACGAGCGGTAAGTTGCATGACATGAGGGACCGCAGCGCCTGTGCCGCTTCATCTGAGGTGCCCAGCCCCGGGCCCATTAGCCATGTAGTGATTGGCCTGCTGGCCTGCGAATGCACATCAATCACCATAATCTCAGGCGCAATAGGATCGAGTACAAATCCATCCTTAAGACTCAAGCGCACAATCAGCACTCGGCCAGTGCCGCTATAAAGCGCGCAGCGTGCGCTTAAAACCGCGGCCCCGACCATGCCTGGGCTACCACCCAGAATGGCCAGTGTTCCATGGTCAGCTTTGTTGGATTCGGGGTCGCGCTGAATCAGAGACACGAAGCAATTATCTGCTGTGGATCGACTGATGCGCCCACACCCCGCGGCAACCCTAGGATTTCAGGGCGGCCTTGATCTGCTCGAGCGCTGTGGGATCCTCGAGTGTTGTTAGATCACCCGCGTCGCGGCCCTCTGCGAGGGCCTGCATGGATCGGCGCAGCAGTTTACCGGAGCGTGTCTTGGGCAAGAGGGTGACGAAATGCACACGTGATGGCCGGGCGATCGCACCGAGTTCTTTATCCACGGTGGCCATGACGGCCTTTTCCTCTGCTTTGCGCCCATCGGCGGTCTGAATGGGCGCTTGATTTTTAAGCACACAGAATGCCAGTGGCATCTGGCCTTTGAGCTGATCGGCCACACCCACCACAGCGACTTCGGCAACATTGGGGTGGACTTGAATCGCTTCCTCGATTTCACGAGTGCCGAGACGGTGGCCAGCTACGTTGATCACATCATCAGTGCGGCCCAGAATAAAGTAGTAGCCATCTTCATCGCGTGTTGCGTAATCAAAGGTGGAATAATATTTTTTGCCTGGAACTGAAGTGAAATAGGTTTTTACAAACCGCTCATCATCCCCCCAGACGGTCTGCAGGCATCCCGGAGGAAGGGGCGGCACCGCACAGAGCATGCCTTTTTCATTGGCGCCGACTTCCTCAAAGGTCGATTCATGAATCAGTCGCAAGTCATAGCCGTAGCAGGCGAAGCTGGGGCTGCCGAATTTCGTCGGTGTGTCCTCGATCCCGTGTTGGGCTGCCATGATCGGCCAGCCGGTCTCGGTCTGCCAGTAGTTATCGATGATTCTCGCACCTCCCAAGGCCTCAGAGATCCATTTTGCGGTCGGCTCATCCAGCGGCTCGCCGGCCAGGAACAGACGCCGCAGCGATTTGGTGTTGTGCTGGGTCATGAATTTTGGATCTTGCTTTTTCAATACCCGGGCTGCTGTGGGCGATGAGAACATGGTGCTCACACCGAAGCGCTGCACGATGCTCCACCAGATGCCTGGATCCGGCAGGGTGGGCATGCCCTCATAGACGATTGTGGTGGAGCCATTGATCAGCGGACCATAAACAATGTAGGAGTGGCCCACCACCCAGCCGATATCTGAGGTGCAGAAAAAAACCTCTCCGGGCTTGCAATCAAAGATCGCTTTCATTGAGGTCGCAAGCGCCACAGCATAGCCGGCGGTATCCCGCTGCACGCCCTTGGGTTTTCCAGTGGTGCCCGAGGTATACAGAATGTAAGAGGGGTCGGTCGCCAGCATGGCCTCGCAGGGCACGGACTCACTCAGATGCTCCTTGCGAAGGGCGGCATAGTCGACATCACGGCCTTGGACATTGGTCATGGGCGCAAGCCCACGGTTAATCAGCAGCACCTTGGCGGGCGGCTTTTCAGCGAGCCGGCAGGCCTCATCCACCAGATGTTTATAGGGAACCTCTTTGCCGTTACGCATGCCCGCATCGGCAGAGATCATGACCACGGGCTGGGCATCATCAATACGCGCTGCCAGCGATGGGGCCGCAAATCCACCGAAGACCACCGAATGAATGGCGCCGATTCGCGCACAGGCGAGCATGGCAAAGATCGCCTCAGCAATCATGGGCATATAAATCAAAACTCGATCGCCGCGCTTGACTCCAAGGGATTTGAGAATAGAGGCCATCGCCTGCACTTCTTGGTGCAGCTCTTTATAGCTATAGATCTTTTCCTGCCCGGTTTCGGTGGAAATGTAGACCAGAGCCCGTTGGTTTCCGCGGCTCGCGAGGTGCCGGTCGACTGCGTTGTGGCAGAGATTGGTCTTACCGCCGACATACCAGCGGGCAAATGGCGGATTGGAGAAATCAAGAATTTTTTCGGGCTTTGCAAACCAGTCGATATTGGACGCCTGCTCGGCCCAGAAGCCCTCTCGATCTTCGATGGAGCGCTTATGAAATGCGGCAACGTTATTTGTCATGCTGTTCTCCTTTTGAGGTCTGAGCCGGGGACATGAATCCAGCCGTGCATCAGAATGCGTGCGCTGCGGCTCATGACGGCCTTGGTCACAGTCCATTGGCCGTTGATCAGCTGCGCCTGTGCGCCGACGCGCAGAGTTCCGGAAGGATGACCAAATCGGACTGCTTCTCGGCTGCCACCGCCAGCTGCTAAATTCACGAGGGTGCCGGGAATTGCGGCTGCGGTGGCGATTGCAACCGACGCAGTTCCCATCATGGCGTGATGCAGTTTGCCCATCGAGAGTGCGCGTACCAGCAGATTAATCTCTGCAGCCAGCACGCGCTTGCCGCTTGAGGCGGCGTAATCCTGGGGCGGCGCGACAAAGGCTATTTTTGGCGTGTGTTGTCGGCTTGCTGCTTCCGTGAGGTCACGGATTAGCCCCATGCGAAGGGCGCCGTGGGCACGCAGGGCCTCGAACAGAGCGAGCGCCTTTGCATCATTGTTGATCTGATCTTGCAGCTCGGTGCCGGTGTAGCCGATATCTTTTGCATTAACAAAAATGGTGGGTATGCCGGCATTGATCATGGTGGCGTCTAGCGCACCGAATCCTGGTACCTCCAGACGATCAATCAGGTTTCCGGTTGGAAACATGGCGCCACCGCTGGCGTCGTCGCTTTCGTCGGCAGGGTCAATGAATTCAAGCTGAACTTCGGCCGCCGGGAAGGTGACTCCATCCAATTCGAAGTCGCCCGTCTCCTGGACCTCACCAGCAACGATGGGTACATGGGCAATGATAGTTTTATTGATATTGGCCTGCCAGATTCGCACTGTGGCGATGCCATCGTGCGGCACACGGCTCGAATCAAGAAATCCATTACGAATGGCGAAGGGTCCGACCGCCGCAGAGAGATTCCCGCAGTTTCCGCTCCAGTCGACAAAGGCCTTATCGATGGCGACTTGGCCAAACAGGTAGTCCACGTCGTGGTCGGGCCGCTCGCTCTTGGAGAGAATCACCGATTTGCTAGTACTCGAGGAGCCATTGCCCATGCCATCGATTTGCTTGCCATAAGGATCCGGGCTGCCGATGGCCCGCAACAAAATCGCATCCCGCTCGGGGCCGGGCACCTGC
>RFRK01000132.1 GCA_009924525.1 Betaproteobacteria bacterium | reverse complement strand
ATCCATAATGCCCGAGATAGTTTTTAGCAAAGTGGTTTTGCCCGCACCGTTTGAACCAAGCAGAGTCACGATGCTGGATTTCGCCACCTTCAGGCTGACACCGCGAATCGCCTTGATCGGCCCATAGGCCGATTCAACCGAGCTGACCACCAGCAAGTCGGCAGAGGGCTGGCTCATACGGTGGCCTCCGAGCCAAGATAGGCCGAGATGACTTCAGGATGGCTTTGGACTTCTTGTGGGGTACCCACCGCAATTACCCGGCCCTGGTTCATTGCGACAACACGCGAAGAGACCCTGAGCACCAATGACATATCGTGCTCCACCATCATGACCGTAGCGCCCATCTCAGTCACGATATCTCGGATCCAATACACCAACTCGTCAGTCTCCTCCGGATTTAAACCCGAGGAAGGCTCATCCAAAAGCAGGAGTTCGGGCTGCATGCATAAGGCCCGGCCCAACTCAACAACCTTGCGCACGCCATAAGGAAGCCCTGCCACCATCGAATCACGGACCTTTTGCAGACCTAAAAAGTCAATAATCTTCTCTACATGCTCGCGGGCAGCAATTTCCTGGCGATGGGTCGAGGGCAAAAACAAGAGATCACTTAAAAGATTTGTTCGGCTTCGAATGTGATAGCCGATAAGCAGGTTGCTCAGCACTGTGGCGTGCTCAAAAAGCTCAATGTTTTGAAAGGTCCGCGCAATACCACGCCAGGCGATCTGATGGGGAGCGACGGCGCCCAAATCTTTACCCCGATACTCCAACTGGCCGGCGGTCTGGGGATAGATGCGACTGATGACATTGAACACCGTAGATTTGCCCGCGCCATTTGGGCCAATTAAGGTGAGCACCTCGCCCGGGTAGACATCAAAACTGACGTCATCAACCGCAAGTAGCCCGCCGAACTGGCGAGAGATGTGTTGGGCACGAAGCAAGGGCTGTGTCATAGCAGGATGATTGGCTTAACTAAGGCGGTCGGACTTCTGAAACGCTTTTTGGCGCCTGAACATGCCCCGGCGGTAAAAGGGAAAAATCTGAAAATAAGTCCGGGTCTTGAGCCAGCGGCCATACAGGCCCCTGGGCTCAAATAGGACTACGCCGATCAGAATTAATCCGTAGACCACATTTTGTAAGCCGGCCGTGTTGGCCATGGCAGCCGGCAGAAAATCCTTGCCAATCGCGATCAAAGGCGGCATCAACACGATAAACATGGCCCCAAAAAATACGCCATGGATGCTGGCGAGGCCCCCAATAATCACCATCAGGGCAAAATCAAGCGATAACAGCAGGGTGAAATTCTCTGGCGAAATATGCCGCAGATATTGGGCATATAGTGCGCCCCCAATGCCCGTGAACGCCGCCGAGATCATGAAGGCCGAAATCTTGGTGCGGCCCGCCTGAATACCCATACTCTGGGCAGAGATCTCAGAATCACGAATTGCAATCATGGCGCGGCCCGTAGGGCTGCGTAAAAGATTGAGTGTCATCCAAGTGCAAAGCAACACAATGCCTAAGGCGAGATAAAAGAATTCATGCTGCGCGTTGAGCACCCAGCCAAACAACTGGGCGGGCTTGACTGTCAGGCCAGAAGTACCATTGGTAAAGGACTCCCACTTCACCAGCACTTCTTCCACAATCAGCCCAAGTGCCAGGGTGGCAATGCCCAAAAAAATACCCTTCACTCGCAGTGCTGGCAGTGCAATCAATGCGCCCAGAATCACATTGGCAACGATGGTGATCGACATCGCCCCAAAAAATGGCCAGCCGCGATTGACGAAATAGGCTTGAACAAAAGCGCCCAGGCCGAAAAATGCCGCATGCCCCAGCGACAGCTGCCCTGTGTAGCCCAGCAGAATCATCATCCCCAGGCCGACCATCGAATACACCAAGATAAGATTTAATTGCGCCAGCCAGAATTCCGGCAGTACAGCCGGTGAAATCAGCAGAGCAACAATTAGTAAGCCATTCCAGAACAGCTGACCGGAATGCTGGATCAGCCGTACATCCTGCTCATAGCTTGTCTTAAATAGAAATCGCATGATGGGATCTTCGGCGCACTAGACTTTTTTACGGGTCCGCTCGCCGAGTAGTCCACTCGGAAAAAGCAGCAGCACGGCAAGCATCACCACATAGGCGGCGACCTCTTTAAACCCTTCCGGCAGGTAAAAACCAGAGAGTGTCTCCGCCACGCCAATCACAATGCCGCCAAGAATCGCGCCGGGAAGACTCGTAAAGCCCCCCACGACAGCCGCCGGCAGGGCCTTTAATCCGATAAAACCCATATTCACATGGACAAAGGTAATTGGCGCAAGCAGCACGCCTGCCAAACACGCAAGCGCTGCGGCCAGACTCCAGACCAGACCGTTTAAGCGCTTTACGGGAATCCCCATGTAGTACGCGGCAAGCTGATTCTGCGATGACGCCCGAAGGGCAATGCCCACCCGCGTGAAATGAAACATCAAATACAGCAGCAGACAGATGAGCAGTGTCGATCCAATCACGACCAGGTGATCATAAGAAATCACAAGGCCGAGAAGATTGATGGTCTTTCCTGCGTAGGGCACAGCCAGGGTATGTGTCTCGGTACCGATTACCGGCAGCATGGCCACTAGTCCTCGGGCCACATAGCCCAGGCCAATCGTTAAGAGCACCACCGCCAAGGCAGTCTGGCCCAAGACAGGGCGAATCACTACCCGTTCAAGCAGATAGCCGACAAGGCCCACAGCCACCAAACACACCAGCACTGCAAGCCAAAACGGCAAGCCAACAAACTGCATCATGACCAAGGCGGTGAAGCCGCCGACCATCATGAGCTCACCCTGGGCAAAGCTGACGGTCTCTGTCGCCTTGTAAATGAGTACAAAGCCCAGCGCCACAAGCCCATAGATGCAGCCTTGCGATACGCCACTCAGAATAATTTGCAGCATGGCGATTTGCCGGTCAGATCAAAAAAGGCCGGGAGACGCTGTCGCGGTCCCGGCCCCTACTTGAACTGATCAGACTTATTTCACCTCAACCCAACGACCATTTTGGATCTGAGAAATGGCCGAATAAGACGAACCGAGATGGTTCTTGTCAGTAAACGTAATCGGCGGAAGGCCCAGGGAGCTACTTACGGTGCCCATCGTTTCCAAGGCCCGTGCCAGCGTTTCCGTTGTCAGGTTTTTGCCAGCCCGCTCGATGCCTCGGCTCAGTACATCGATGATCCAGTAGCCATAGAGCGTAAAGAGCTGGGGATCAGCATTTGTGCGGGCTTTGAAGTCAGCCGCCCACTTGCGCACTGCCGGGTTAGGCGAATCCGGGTACGGAATCAGCGAGGAGCTGGTCGCATAAAAACCATTCACGATCTCACGGCCGAGCATGGGGATCAGCTCGGTGTAAGCGCCCACAGAGCCCAGAAAGGTGGGGTTAAAGCCAGTCTTACGGGCCTCGGCGATCGCAGCCGGGGTCTCGCGAATCAGTGTACCCATCACCACGAAGTCGCAGTTTGCGCCGCGCAGTCGCGCCACCTGGGATGAAAACTCGGTTGCGCCCCGCTTGTAAGTTGCGGTCTCCGCCATCGTGACCCCGATCGTCTTTAGGCCATCTGATGCGCCACGGAAGACCTCCAGGCCGAACTCGTCATCTTGGTAAAGCGCGCAGGCGCGCTTGGCTCCCACCCGCTTATAGAGCACTGGGGTGTGCTCCCTCATGGCGCCGTAGTAATCATCGAGCACAGCAAACTTCAGCTTACTGACCGGCTCGAACATATCGCGGTGAGCGGTCAGCGGCGCGAAGTTCATCACATTTTTCTCAAACTGAATCGGCATGGCTGCGTTGTTGACCACCGAGCCAATCGATCCGGCCATTACGAATACGCGATCCTGGTTCACCAGTTTCTGGGCGACCTGGACTGCGCGGGTAGGCGTGTAGGCGGAGTCCTCGACCATCAGCCGCAGGGTCCGGCCATTAATACCGCCGGCTTTGTTGATTTCATCCACCCGCATCTGCATGCCAGCAACGGCCATTTTGCTAAAACCAGCCAGTGGTCCAGACAAATCCTGGATCGAACCGATCAGCACTTCTTTGTCGGTGACCCCCTGCGACTGCGCATGTAGCGGCCCTGCAGCTACTAAAAAAGCAGCGATCGCGCAAAGCTGCGTAATTCTTCGTCCCTTCATCATGACTCCCCCTTT
>RFRK01000131.1 GCA_009924525.1 Betaproteobacteria bacterium | reverse complement strand
TTTTCCGGAAAGCTCGCGGTGGATGGACAGCCCGTTAAAGGCCCATTGAAGTCGGTGGGCATGGCCTTTCAGGCCAGCAATCTCTTGCCCTGGCGGACCTGCGTTGATAACGTGCTGTTGCCGCTGGAAATTGTTCAGCCGCATCGCGGCCGTATCCGCTCAGAGCGCAATGCGTATCGCCAAAAAGCAACCCAGCTGCTCGAGTCGGTGGGACTAAAAGGCTTTACAGAAAAATTTCCCTGGCAGCTCTCCGGCGGCATGCAGCAGCGGGCCTCGATTTGCCGTGCGCTGATACACGAGCCGGAAATCCTGATGCTTGATGAGCCCTTCGGTGCGCTGGATGCCTTCACGCGCGAGGAACTCTGGTGCGCACTTCGCGACATTCAGGCTCAGCGCAAGGTGACCGTGATGCTGGTGACCCATGATCTACGTGAGGCAGTCTTTCTGGCTGATACGGTCTATGTCATGTCAAACCGACCAGGCAGGATTTTAAAAAAGTGCTCTGTAACCTTAGCCCGACCCCGAGATCTTGAAGTGACCTACACCCAGGAATTCCAAGAGATTGTGCATGAGCTGCGCTCCCTGATCGGAGGTAAGCACTAATGACTCGCGAAGACTTTGTTCAGCAGATTCTGCCGCCTGCGGGCTTTACGATCGCCTTATTCGTGTTTTGGGAACTATTCTGCGATCTGTTTGCCATTCCGCTTACGATTCTTCCTGCGCCCAGTGATGTATTTGCAGCGCTCTGGCAGTTTAAGGCGCCGATTATTTCGAACTCATGGGTCACACTCTGGACCACACTCGTGGGTTTTGCACTGGCCACCATTTTTGGATTGTTGCTGGGTATCGCAGTCGGGTGGCATAAGGCGATCTACTCGGCGATCTATCCGATTCTGATTGGCTTTAACTCCATACCAAAAGTGGCCGTGGTGCCCGTGCTGATCCTCTGGTTTGGCTTGGGTGAAATTCCTGCGGTCATCACTGCATTTTTGATTTCGTTTTTTCCTATTGTGGTCAATGTCGCCACAGGTCTAGCAACTACCGAGCCTGAGCTCGAGGATGTCTTGCGCGCCTTAGGCGCATCCAAGCTGGACATCATGCGCAAGGTCGGCATCCCCCGATCGCTGCCTTACTTCTTTGGGTCACTGAAGGTTGCAATTACCTTGGCCTTCGTGGGTGCCGTAGTCTCAGAAACCGTTGGCTCCAATAAAGGCATTGGCAAGCTCATGCTCGATGCCCAGGCGGCGTTTCAAGTCAATATTGTGTTTGCAGGCCTGCTGGTGCTGGCATTTCTGGGTATCGTGCTCTACGCTGGCACCGCGGTGATTGAGAAGCGCTTTACGGGCTGGGCCTTCCGCGGACAGAATCGCTAATTCAATGTCAGACGCCCCCCGCAATCCATACGAAGACGACATCGTCATCTCCTGGCCGGAATTGCATCGGGATGCACGCTATCTCTCTGAAGTGCTGCATTCGATTAAGCCCTGGAAGGGAATTATTGCGGTCACGCGTGGGGGGCTGGTTCCTGCTGCCTTAATCGCTCGTGAACTCGACATTCGGCTCATTGATACTGTGTGTGTGGTGAGCTACGGTGCCTCAGGCGGCGCCGCTGAGCAGATCCAGGGAAATCTACAGGTTCTTAAAGGCGTATCAGGAGATGGCGACGGCTTTCTAATGGTCGATGATTTGGTGGATACCGGCAAAACCGCTCGCATGGTGCGTTCGATGCTGCCAAAGGCACACTTTGCAACGCTTTACGCCAAACCTGCTGGCCGTCCGATTGTTGATACGTTTGTAAAAGAATTTAAACAATCCAAATGGATTTTCTTTCCCTGGGATATCGACTATAAGTTTTCGACCCCAGTCAAAGATCGTAAAAGCCCAGCATCTGCCTGAGAGCATGCCGCTCTTAGTGGGCGGCGAGGCAGCCTTTCTCCTCGATAAATCGAATAATCTCTGGCACGCCATCGCGAGTTTTTAAATTGGTCATTACCCAAGGCCGAGTGGGTCGCATTGCGGCAGTGTCCCGCCGCATAATCTCAAGATCTGCCCCAACATAGGGTGCCAAGTCCGACTTGTTAATGACAAAAAGGTCGCTGCGGGTAATGCCCGGCCCGCCCTTGCGGGGAATTTTTTCGCCACCAGCGACATCAATGACATAAATCGTCAGGTCTGAGAGCTCTGGGCTGAATGTCGCTGCCAGGTTGTCTCCGCCCGACTCGATAAAAATTACATCAAGCCTCGGAAACCGCTGCTGCATCTGGGCAACGGCCTCCAGATTAATCGAGGCGTCTTCTCGAATCGCTGTATGGGGGCAGCCGCCTGTCTCCACCCCCATGATGCGCTCAGCCGGAAGCGCCTGCGAGGCGACCAAAATGCGTTCGTCTTCTTTGGTAAAGATATCGTTGGTGACAACGGCGAGCTCATAGTGGTCTCGCATGTGCTTACAGAGCACCTCGATCAGCGTGGTCTTTCCTGAGCCCACCGGCCCGCCAACACCGACACGCAAGGGCCCTGGAATATTATTTTTTGTTTGTGCTGATTCAAGCATCTTTTAGTTCCTTTGGTGTTAGCTTCTGAATAAGCGGCTGTATTGCGTCTCGTGCCGTGCCGAGGCAATCGCGAACCCGAGAGCAGCAGTTCCGATGTCGGCAAGCGCTGTTGCCCGGGCCGATTCCACAGCCTCGGCAATCTCTAGCTGTAGCTCGAAGAGTATTTTTTGGCCCTCGGTCTGACCAAGGGGTACATGTTTAACTGCCGCTAGCACCTGATTTTCAAGCCAGGACCAGGCGAATGTTGTCATTCCTGAAGTTTCACTGAATCCCGATACCGCACAAAGGGCTGCATGGGCCGCGCTGTGTGTCCATGGCCGACCCGGAGCAATCGACTCGAGCCAGTGGCTGGAATCCCAAATGGGGAAAAGTTTTGCAAGCGACTGTCCCATTTGGGTCGACTCCTGGCGCAGCTCGGCAGTTTCTTTGAGCGCATAGATGCGGTCATTGAGTCGTGTAAGCGTCAGCGGATCTCGATTAACTGCCGCGCGGTAGATCGCACTCCATAGCACCAATTCCTGGCGTGCCAGATTAAATCGAAGCATGTCTTGAATCCAGGTCTTTGCAGTGCGCGCATCATGAACAGTGCCCTCTTCAATCACCCACTCAAGACCTTGTGAGTAAGCAAATCCACCGATTGGCAGGGCAGGACTGCCAAGCTGCAAAGCGCGCAACAAACTAAGGGCCTCAGCGGGCATGGGCTGCCCGCGAGAGGGCCTCGCCAATATTTCCATACTTTCGGTCTTCATCGTCGAGCTCGCCGTGGGAGTGGCTCGACGAATGGCCTTCGTGATGATGGGCGCTGGCTCCATGATAGGCGCCCAACTCGGGCTGAAATGGCCGATGGACCAATTTAACTCTGCCGCCCAGATGAAGCACCAAATCCGCTAAAACGGGATCGGGCTCAATCCAAATCGCATGCTCAGCAATCATGGCTGGGGTATGGCGATTTGCGATATGGTAAACCAATCGCATTAGGTCAATCGAGTTGGCAGCAGTAATTTCGAGAAGATCCTCAGCTGAATTTTCGACAGCAACGTAGAAATCGTCGTGCGAAGCAAGACGATCCCCATCACGCATCGGCTCACCACGCGACAGCAAAATTGCCGCCGACTCGCCGGTGCTTAAAACCACAGCTACACGCGCGCGTTGGCGGGTCAGGCGGACTGTGGCGTTCGGCTTGAGATCAGGACTCTGGCCGAGATTTCGAGTCAGCTGGATAGGCATAACCGGGCACTAAAACAAAAAGTAGCGCTGCGCCATAGGCAGAATCTTGGCAGGCTCACAATCCAAAAGCTTTCCATCTGCATAGACTTTGTAGTTTTCAGGGCTAACGGTAATCGCTGGTGTTGCATCGTTAAGCTTCATATCGGATTTCGTGATCTTGCGAATTCCGTGAACAGCCGGAGTTATTTTTGATAGCCTCAGCCGCTCCGCCAGCCCATCTGAAATCGCGGCCTGCGAAAGAAAAGTCATCGAGGTCGGACCAATCGCCGAATGGGCAGCGCCGAACTGTGGCCGGTAGTGGACAGGCTGTGGAGTGGGAATTGAGGCATTGGGATCCCCCATGACTGCCATCGCAATCATTCCGCCTTTAAGAATTGAGTAAGGCTTGACACCAAAGTAGGC
>RFRK01000014.1 GCA_009924525.1 Betaproteobacteria bacterium | reverse complement strand
AAGATGCGATCTTGCGCGATCGGAAAGATCTGCTGATCCGCCCGGTAATTGACCTTGAATTGGCCGTTTTCTCTGTAAATCACGCCGTTTTCCCCTCAGACCCGATCAATGATTTTTTCGCCGAAAAGCCCCTGGGGCCGCACCAGCAACACCAGCAGCGCCAAAACGTAGGAGAACCAAATCTCAATGCCGCCGCCGAGCATCGGGCCGATGTAGACCTCGGAGAGCTTCTCGCCCACACCAATTAAGAGGCCGCCGATAATTGCACCGGGCACCGAGGTCAGCCCACCCAGAATAATCACCGGCAGCGCTTTGAGCGCAACAGTGCTTAAGGAAAACTGCACGCCGATTTTTGATCCCCAGATCATTCCGGCGACCAGCGCCGTAACGCCAGCCACGCACCAGACAATGACCCACATCCGATTCAGAGGAATGCCAATCGACTGGGCGGCCTGATGGTCATCGGCCACCGCACGCAGCGCCCGGCCGGTCGGTGTTTTCTGGAAAAAGACAGTAAGCGCCGCCACCAAGGCGGCAGCGATAATTGCTGCGTAGAGGTCTTCTTTATTAATCAGAATGCCGCCCTCGAATACCGACTTCAGCAAAAAAATGGGTTCTTTCGGCATGCCGATATCGATTTTGTAAACTGCACTGCCAAAGATGGTCTGGCCAAAACCATCTAAGAAATACGTCACACCGAGCGTGGCCATCAGTAGTGTTACGCCCTCTTGGTTCACCAGCGGCCGCAGCACCAGTCGTTCCACTACCCAGGCCAGTGCAAACATGAAGATCGCGGCCAAAGCAAACGCAATCAGATTGGCCAAGAGCTTACTTTCAAAGCCCAGCATTGCCGGCATCCACTCCGAGAATCGCGCCATCGCCAGCGCGGCAAAGAGCACCATCGCACCCTGGGCGAAATTAAATACGCCAGAGGCCTTAAAGATCAGCACAAAGCCAAGCGCGACAAGCGAATAAAGGACCCCGGCCATCAGGCCGCCAATCAGTGTTTCAAAGAAAAATCCCATGACTGTCTCCGCCTCTCTTAATGCTCGGTGCCCAGATAGGCATTGATCACATCAGGATTACGCCGCACATCGTCTGGAACTCCATCGCCGATCTTCTTTCCGTAGTCCAGCACCACGACCCGCTCGGAAATATCCATCACCACGCTCATATCGTGCTCAATCAAGACGATTGTGGTGCCGAATTCATCATTCACATCCAGCACAAAGCGGCACATGTCCTGCTTTTCTTCGACGTTCATTCCCGCCATGGGCTCATCTAAAAGCAGCAGCTTGGGCTCCATCGCAAGGGCCCGGCCGAGGTCCACGCGTTTTTGTAGGCCGTAGGGCAGCTGACCCACCGGGGTCCGTCGGTATTGCTGGATACCCAGAAAGTCGATGATCTCTTCGACAAACTCGCGGTGCTTGATTTCTTCTTTCTCGGCCGGTCCATAACGCAAGGCCTGGAGAAAAAGGCTCGACTTCATCTTGAGGTTTCGGCCTGTCATGATGTTATCGAGCACCGACATACCTTTAAAGAGCGCCAAATGCTGAAATGTTCGGGCAATGCCAAGTGAGGCCATACGGCGGGGATTCACATCGCCCAGCAGCTGACCATCAAAATAGATTTCACCCTTTTGGGGCTTATAGGCGCCATTGATGCAGTTCAACATCGAGCTTTTGCCTGCGCCGTTCGGGCCAATGATTGAGCGAATTTCGCCACGTTGCACATCAAACGATATCTCGGAGAGGGCCTGCACGCCCCCGAAGGACAGGCTGATGCCTCGGACCTCAAGAATGGTGTCGCGGGCGCTCATGCGGATGCTCCATAGGGAAAGGTCTTGGTGTCATGAATCTGCAGCGTGGCGGAGACCTTGCCGGCCCGGCCATCCTCAAAGCGGACCGCAGTCTCGATGAACTGCTCGCGTTGGCCACCATACATTGCGGAGATAAGTACGCCGTATTTTTCGTTAATAAATGAGCGGCGGACTTTTCGGGTGCGCGTCAGTTCGTCGTCATCGGGGTCGAGCTCTTTGTGCAGAATCAGAAAACGTGAGATCTGCGCATGGCCGAGCATACTCTCGCGTGAGAGCTCTTCGTTCATCTTCTCAATGCAGCCCTTGATGAGCTCGGCGACCGCGGGATTGCCGGCAAGATCCACATAGCCGGAATAGGCGATATCACGCCGTTCCGCCCAGTTACCGACGGCCTCGAAATCAATATTAATAAAGGCACCGACCCAGTCGCGGTCCGCGCCGAAGACGACCGCTTCCTTCACGAAGCTGAAAAACTTAAGCTTGTTCTCGATGTATTTCGGCGCAAAGACTTTGCCATCCGCCATTTTGGAGACATCTTTGGCTCGATCAATGATGCGCAGATCTCCATCGCTGTCGATCACACCCGCATCGCCGGTATGGAAGTAGCCTTCGGCATCAATCGATTCGGCGGTCGCTTCCGGGTTTTTGTAGTACTCCTTTAGCAGTGAAACGCCGCGGACCAAGACCTCGCTGCTTTCACCGATCTTGATCTCAATTCCGGGGGAGGGCTTGCCGACCGAGTCGTATTTGACTTCCCCGTTACGCTGGATGCAGGCATAGGCACAGCTCTCGGTCTGGCCGTAGAGCTGCTTTAAGTTGATCCCTATGGAGCGGTAAAACCGAAAGAGGTCGGGGCCAATCGCCTCGCCTGCGGTGTACGCCACACGAATATTGCTCATGCCCAAGGTGTTACGCAGCGGCCCATAGATCAGCACATTGCCCAATCCGTAGAGCAGTCGATGGCCCAAGGAGACACTGCGGCCGTCGAGCAGATCGGCACCACACTGCCGGGCGACTTCCATGAAGTAATTAAATAAACGCTGCTTCAGAGGGCTTGCGTCTTCCATGCGGATGGTGACGGAGGTCAGCAGGCCCTCATAGACCCGGGGTGGCGCAAAGTAGTAACTCGGCCCGATCTCTTTCATGTCCATCGATACGGTTTCACGCGACTCGGGGCAGTTGATGGTAAAGCCGCTGGCCATGCACTGGGCCATCGAAAACAGGAAGTCACCGACCCATGCCATGGGCAGGTAAGCCATGATGTTGTCGTGATCGTTAAGCGCATCGACCGAGCAGGCCCCATGGCCCGCTGAGAGCATGGACCGGTGAGTCTGGCAGACGCCCTTGGGCCTTCCGGTGGTTCCGGAGGTGTAAAGAATCACGCACACATCATCGGGCGCGCCAAGTTCGACTTCGCGCTCGAAATAGTCGGGATTTGACTGATGGAAGCTGCGGCCAAGCGCCATCAATTCTTCAATTGGTTTGATATGTTCATGGGCATAGTTCCGCATGCCACGAGGATCAAGATAAAAAATATTGTTGAGCTTGGCCTCTTGATTGATTTCGAGAAGTTTATCGACCTGCTCCTGGTCTTCGGCAAACGCAAAATGGACTTCAGCGTTTTGCAACACATAGACCATCTCCGCAGCGATTGAATCCTGGTAGAGCGGCACCGCAATGCCGCCCAGACTTTGGGCGGCCAGCATGGCCTGGTAAAGCCGAGGGCGGTTATCTCCAATAATGCCGAGCGCCATGCCGCGCTTAAAGCCTAGGCTTGCGAGTCCGCAGGCCAGATCACGCACGGCGTTGTAACTCTCGCTCCAGGTCTCGGTCTGCCATATACCCAGATATTTCTCGCGATAAGCGGGCCGTTCAGGCCGAGTCCGGGCGTGCTCGCGTAGTGTGCGAGGAAAGGTCGTGTTGGCTGCTTCAATCACCACGTGTCATCCTGTCCGAGTTACATGTTGCGACGGTACTGGCCGCCGACCGCATACAGTGCTTGGGTAATCTGCCCCAGCGAGCATGAGCGGACGGTATTCATTAATTCCTCAAAGACGTTTCCGCCTTCGATGACAGATTGTTTTAAACGTTCGAGTGCGAGGCCGGCCTGATCCGCGTTGGCCCGGTGAAATTGCGCCAGTCTTGATAATTGGCTGCGCTTTTCGTCCTCGGTGGAGCGGGCGAGCTCAATGGGCTCGGCGTGCCCGGCGGCCTGGGGGCCGCGGAAGGTATTCACCCCAATAATCTGGAGCTCACCTGTGTGCTTGAGGTGTTCGTAATGCATCGACTCATCCTGAATCTTGCCGCGTTGATAGCCCGTTTCCATTGCGCCCAACACGCCGCCGCGCTCGGAGATGCGTTCGAACTCAGACAGCACCGCCTCTTCGACTAAATCGGTCAGCTCCTCAATGATGAAGGAGCCCTGATTCGGGTTGTCGCATCGCGACAGGCCCCATTCGCGGTTGATGATCAGCTGAATCGCCATTGCCCGGCGGACGCTCTCCTCGGTCGGCGTTGTAATGGCCTCGTCGTACGCATTGGTGTGCAGGGAGTTGCAGTTATCGTAAATTGCAATCAGGGCCTGCAGTGTGGTGCGAATGTCGTTGAAGTCAATCTCTTGGGCGTGCAGGCTTCGGCCCGAGGTCTGAATGTGATACTTCAGCTTCTGACTGCGCTCATTGGCGCCATACTTTTCGCGCATGGCAAGCGCCCAGACTCGTCGCGCAACGCGGCCCAAGACCGAATATTCGGGATCCATGCCGTTACTGAAGAAAAACGATAGGTTTGGTGCGAAATCATCAATCTTCATCCCGCGCGCCAAGTAGGACTCAACGTAGGTAAACGCATTCGCGAGCGTGAAGGCTAGCTGAGAAATCGGGTTCGCCCCTGCTTCGGCAATGTGATAGCCGGAAATGGAGACCGAATAAAAATTGCGGATACCGTTTTTAACGAAATACTCTTGAATATCTCCCATCACCTTTAGGCTGAAGTCGGTTGAGAAGATGCAAGTGTTTTGACCTTGGTCTTCTTTCAGAATGTCAGCCTGTACCGTGCCGCGGATATTTCGCAAAACGTCTGACCGAATGATTTTGGACTCATCGGCAGTCAGAGGCCGGCCCTTTTCCTGTGCAGCGGCTTCTAAAGCCTGATCGATGGCTGCGTTGAAAAACATCGCCAGCAGCGTAGGGGCCGGGCCGTTAATCGTCATGGAGACCGAAGTCGACGGGGAGCAGAGTGCAAACCCCGAATAGAGGGTCTTCATGTCTTCGAGTGTGGCCACTGAGACCCCGGAGTTACCGACCTTGCCATACACATCTGGCCGCTCGCCGGGGTCGCTGCCATAAAGAGTGACCGAGTCAAAAGCAGTTGAGAGACGGATCGCCGGCATATCTGCCGCCAAGAGCTTAAAACGTCGGTTGGTACGTGCGGGATCTCCCTCGCCGGCAAACATCCGTGTCGGATCCTCATCGGCGCGCTTAAAGGGAAAAACGCCTGCAGTAAACGGGAAGTAGCCCGGCAGATTCTCAAGCATTCTCCAACGCAAGATGTCGCCATGGTCATGAAAACGTGGCAGGCCCACACGTGGCATCCGGCTTCCAGAAAGCGTGGTGACCCAAAGCTCTTGACGATCCACGCGATCGCGGATTTTGGTTTCGAGGATCTCTTGGCGATAGGACTGAGCGATCGCTGGCCATTCTGCAATGAGAGCCTGCTCAGATTTACCGAGCTCGGACTCGCGGGCTGCGATCAGCTCAGCCAAGGCGACCGGCGCTTTGCTCTCGGCGGCCATGGCCTGCGCCGCGCGAAGCTGCTGAAGCTCGCGGGCGATTACCGTCTGGCGCTCAAGACGCTGACGATAGCCCCGGATATCCGCAGCGATTTCTGCAAGATAGCGCGATCTGGCCGCCGGAATGATGGCATCTCGGGAATGCGAAAAACGAGCATGAGTTCGCGGAAGTTTTCCTGCGGGTTTCTTTAGTCCAAGGCCGCTGAGCTGATCAGCGATGGCGTGATAAAGCGCGGTCACGCCGTCATCGTTAAAGCGTGAGGCCTGGGTGCCAAAGACCGGCATCTTATCGATGCTGGTGCCCCAGTCCCCCCGGTTGCGCTGGACTTGTTTGCTGACATCACGCAGAGCATCCTCAGCGCCGCGCCGATCAAATTTATTGATCGCAACAAAATTCGCAAAGTCCAGCATATCGATCTTTTCGAGCTGGCTTGCGGCGCCATACTCTGGTGTCATGACATAGAGGCTTTGGTCGACCAGCGGCACAACGGCCGCATCGCCCTGGCCAATCCCCGAGGTCTCGACGATGATCAGATCAAAGCCTGCAGCGGCACAGCACTCAATGGCCTGGGGCAGGGCGCTACTAATTTCGCTGCCGGCATCGCGGGTGGCTAGGGAGCGCATGTAAATGTTCGGATGATTGATGGCATTCATCCGAATGCGATCGCCAAGCAGGGCACCATGCGATTTGCGGCGTGTTGGGTCGATTGAGAGAATCGCAATCCGAATGTCATCTGCATGATCGATACGGAAGCGCAGCACGAGCTCATCGGTGAGCGAGGATTTTCCTGCTCCCCCAGTTCCTGTAATTCCCACCACAGGCGGCCGCCGTTTTTGGGCCTGTGTCGCAAGCTGATCTGACTCAGCCGCTGAGAGCCAGCCGTTTTCGGCCATGCTAACGAGCTTAGCGAGGGTCCGGGCATGATTTGCGTTGTAGCGATCACTTTTCTCAAGGGTGTTAAGCAGCGCTGCGCCGCCTTCTGCCCGCTGGGGCAGGGAGCGCTGAATCATGTCGGCGATCATGCCCTGCAGGCCGAGCCGCTGCCCGTCCTCGGGGCTGTAGATGCACGTCACGCCGTAATCCATCAGTTCTTTGATTTCCGCGGGAACGATAACGCCGCCACCGCCGCCAAAGACTCGGACATCCTGGGCGCCTTGTTCGCGAAGCGAATCCACCATGAATTTAAAGAATTCAACATGGCCGCCCTGATAGCTGGACACTGCAATTGCTTGGGCATCCTCCTGGACTGCGGTGTTGACGATCTCAGACACAGCACGGTTGTGGCCTAGGTGGATGACCTCACAGCCCAGGTCCTGGAGAATTCGGCGCACGATGCTGATCGATGCATCGTGGCCATCGAATAAGGATGCCGCCGTGATGAACCGTGGCGGCGTCTCGCGGGCGGATGACTTAGGCAGGTTTTTCAGAATCGAATGGTCAGTCATGCGGCAAGCAGTAGTACGTGAATCGAAACGATAATTCGCGGGACAGTATCAGAACTTCGGGGCGCGGCAACCTCAGGAAAGCCCTGCGTTGGGGATTCCCCGCTTGGATCCGGAGCGGTCAATTGCGACATAAGTCAATGTCGCATCGGTGACTTTTACTGTGATGGGATTTTCGGGGTTTCTCTCTGCGGTGACTTCAACCTGGACGGTGATCGAGGTCTTTCCGACACTGATTTCCCGGGCCCAAAAACTGAGTAAATCCCCGATCGAGACAGGCTGCTTGAACTGAAAGCTGTTAACGGCAACCGTCGCGACACGGCCCCGGGCACGACGGACCGCGATGATGCTACCCGCGATGTCAACCTGGGCCATCACCCAGCCGCCAAAAATATCGCCATTGGCATTGGCATCGGCAGGCATCGGAACAACGCGAAGCGTCAGCTGACTGTCGGGATGATGCATGAGCAGATTAACCTCTCGGGCGAAGGCCCAACGCGGGATACGGGGCGCCAAATAAGGCTATATTACGCACGAAAACAGTTAGGGAGCAGCGCAGCAATGGCTGAATTACAAGAATTTGATTTCGGACTCTCCGAGGACCTTCAGGCGCTCCGATTCGCTGTGCGTGATTTTGCAACGCAAGAAATCGCGCCCCTGGCCGCCGAGCTGGACCGCACAGATCAGTTCCCGATGCATCTCTGGCGCAAGATGGGCGATATGGGGTTGCTGGGCGTGACTGCTGCCGAGCAATACGGCGGCGCCGATATGGGCTACCTGGCCCATATGGTGGTCATGGAGGAGATTTCGCGAGCATCCGCCTCGGTTGGCCTCTCTTATGGTGCCCACTCCAATCTCTGCGTAAATCAGATCATGCGAAACGGCACGGATGCGCAGAGGACTCGATATTTGCCGAAGTTAATTTCGGGCGAGTTTATTGGTGCGCTTGCGATGAGCGAGCCGGATGCAGGCTCGGATGTCGTAAGTATGAAGCTGCGTGCGGTGGCCAAGGGCGATACATACGTGCTCAATGGTTCAAAGATGTGGATTACCAATGGCCCCGATGCGGATGTCTTGGTGGTCTATGCCAAGACCGACCCCGACGCGGGGCCCAGGGGCATCACCGCCTTCATCGTTGAGAAAGGCATGCCAGGCTTCTCTGTTGCGCAAAAACTGGACAAATTAGGCATGCGGGGATCACACACCGGCGAGCTGGTCTTTAAGGATTGTGCTGTGCCCAGCGCGAATATTCTCGGGTCTCTGAACGGCGGCGTTCGGGTCTTGATGAGTGGCCTGGATTACGAGCGCGCGGTATTGGCCGCTGGCCCCTTGGGCATCATGGCAGCCTGTATGGATGCGGCGGTACCTTACATCCACGAACGTAAACAATTTGGCCGGGCGATCGGCGAGTTTCAGCTGATTCAAGGCAAGATCGCTGATATGTACACAACGCTGCAAGCCTGCAGAGCCTATTGTTATGCGGTAGGAAAACGGCTCGATGCGCTCGGACCGGGTGAGCATCGCAGTGTGCGAAAGGACGCCGCGGGGGTCATCCTCTACACTGCAGAGAAGGCAACCTGGATGGCTGGCGAGGCAATTCAGATTCTTGGCGGTAACGGTTATGTAAATGAGTACCCGACTGGCCGCCTATGGCGAGATGCAAAGCTTTATGAAATCGGCGCTGGCACCAGCGAGATTCGAAGAATGCTGATCGGCCGCGAGTTGTTTGACGAGACCGCCTAGGATATCTCTGTGTCGGTGATCGAATCCTCGATTAACACGCGCTCTGAGGCCTATCAGGCCAATGCGGCGGTCATGCGGCAGCTGGTAAACGACCTGCGTGAGCGCGTGGCCCGCGCAAGCCGAGGGGGCGGAGAGCAGGCGCGGGATAAGCATCTTGCGCGCGGCAAGCTTTTGCCACGCGATCGGGTCGATGCCCTGTTAGATCCGGGTAGCCCGTTTCTGGAGTTCTCTCCGTTGGCGGGCTGTGGGGTTTACAAAGATCCAGACGGCACAGATGCTGCACCGGGGGCAGGGCTCATTACCGGTATCGGCAGGGTCTCCGGCCAGCTCTGCGTGGTGGTCTGCAATGACGCTACGGTCAAGGGCGGCACCTATTTCCCGCTCACCGTGAAAAAGCACCTCCGCGCACAAGAAATCGCCGAGCAGAATCATCTGCCCTGTATTTATCTGGTGGACTCCGGGGGTGCGAACCTGCCAAACCAGGACGAAGTCTTTCCTGATCGTGAACACTTCGGCCGCATCTTTTTCAATCAGGCCCAGATGTCGGCAAAAGGCATTGCCCAGATTGCTGTGGTGATGGGATCGTGTACCGCCGGGGGCGCCTACGTGCCTGCCATGAGCGATGAGTCGATTATCGTGAAAGAGCAGGGCACGATTTTCCTCGGCGGGCCGCCGCTGGTGAAGGCGGCCACCGGCGAGGAAGTCAGTGCCGAGGATCTTGGGGGCGCTGATGTCCACACCCGGCTTTCCGGGGTGGCGGACCATTTCGCCATCAATGATGGCCACGCACTCGGTATTGCTCGCCGGCTTGTTGCTCGGCTGAATCGGCCGGAGGGCCGGCCAGCAGATCGCCCGGATTTTTACGGCCCCCGTTATGACCCGAGTGAGCTCTATGGGGTCGTACCCGTTGAGTCGCGTCATCCTTATGACGTGCGGGAGGTGATCGCTCGAATTGTTGATGGCAGTGAGTTCGATGAATTCAAAGCCCGCTACGGCGCGACTTTGGTCACCGGATTTGCAAGCATCTACGGCCATACCGTAGGAATCATTGCAAATAATGGAATCCTATTTTCAGAAAGCGCCCAAAAAGGCGCGCATTTCATCGAGTTGTGCTGTCAGCGCAAGATTCCCCTGGTTTTCTTACAGAATATTACCGGCTTCATGGTGGGCCGCCGCTATGAAAACGAGGGCATTGCCAAGCATGGCGCAAAGTTGGTCACGGCGGTTGCCACTGCAGCAGTGCCGAAGTTCACCGTCATCATTGGCGGCTCGTTTGGCGCAGGTAATTATGGGATGTGTGGCCGGGCGTTTTCCCCGCGCATGCTCTGGATGTGGCCTAACGCGCGAATCTCGGTGATGGGGGGTGAGCAGGCGGCCAGCGTGCTCGCGACGGTGCGTCGCGATGGCTTAAAGCTTAAGGGCCAGGAGTGGGGCGCCGACGAAGAGGAGGCGTTTAAACAACCGATCCGCGAAAAATATGAGCGCGAAGGCCATCCTTATTACGCGTCTGCGCGGCTCTGGGATGACGGTGTGATTGATCCTGCTGATACACGCCGGGTACTTGGACTCGGCCTTGTTGCAAGCCTTCATGCACCAATTCCCGAGACGCGATTCGGCGTCTTCCGCATGTAAGTCGGCACAGCTTCGGTTGAGATCATGCTAACTAAGATTCTCATTGCCAACCGTGGCGAGATTGCCTGCAGAATTATTCGTACCTGCAGGCGAATGGGCCTGCGAACTGTGGCAGTGTTTTCTGATGCGGATCAGCATGCCATGCATGTCGCCCTTGCCGATGAGGCAGTCCACATCGGTGGATCCCTGCCCACCGAGAGCTACTTAAACCGCGATGTTCTAATTTCGGCAGCCCGTCGGACTGGCGCCCAGGCGGTCCATCCTGGCTATGGCTTTCTCTCTGAAAACAGTGAATTCGCGCGGGCCTGCGATCAGGCTGGGCTGATTTTTATCGGCCCGCCTGCGGCAGCGATTGATCTCATGGGATCAAAATCGGCCGCAAAACTGCTGATGGATAAAAAGGGCGTGCCCACTGTGCCCGGTTACAGCGGGGATGATCAATCAGCGAGCCGACTGCGTGCCGAGGCCCAGCGTATTGGCTTCCCGATCATGATTAAGGCGGTGTCCGGAGGGGGTGGTCGCGGCATCAGAATTGTTGAGCGCATCGAAGATTTTGATGCTGCCTTGCAGTCTTGCCAGCGTGAAGCGAAGGCCGGATTTGCCGATGACCGGGTGTTGATTGAGCGCTATCTGCCCATGGCTCGCCACATCGAGGTTCAAGTCTTTGCAGACGCCCATGGAAATGTGGTGCATTTGTTTGAGCGTGACTGCTCGACCCAGCGGCGTCACCAGAAGCTCATCGAAGAGTCACCCGCCCCTGGCCTGAGTGCTTCGCAGCGCCACTCGATCTGTGAGGCAGCCGTGCGTGCGACCAGTGGTATTGATTATCGTGGTGCAGGCACGGTGGAGTTCATCGCTGAGACAGATGCCGATGGCAGCATTCGTGAGTTCTATTTCATGGAGATGAATACCCGTCTGCAGGTTGAGCATCCGGTCACCGAGATGGTGACGGGCCTTGATTTGGTGGAGTGGCAAATTCGGATCGCTCGAGGCGAGGCGATCCCGCTTCAGCAGTCTGAGATCTCCTCCCGAGGCCATGCCATCGAAGTGCGAATTTGTGCCGAGGATGCGGGCCGCGATTTTCTTCCGGCTACTGGAAGGCTGCAGTATCTGCGACTCCCGGCGGCAATTCCCGGTCAGGTCCGGGTGGAGTCGGGTGTACAGCAGGGTGATGAGATCACCTTGTTCTATGACTCAATGCTTGCGAAAGTAATCGTCTGGGCTGCCGATCGGTCGGCAGCGATCGCACGGCTACAGATGGCGCTTCAGGACTGCGTCTTTGCCGGGGTAGGCTCCAATGTGGGCCTGCATCGAAAAATTCTCGCTTTAGATGATTTTTCTCAAGGCCGACTTTTCACAGGGCTGATGGGCCGTCATTGGCAGGCTTTGCAGTCGGTGCATGCGCCCGACACTGCATTGGTGGGTCTGGCGGTAGCGGGGGTGCTGAATGCGCAGCGCGGCGGGCAGGGCCTGGTGCCCGGTGCTTTTCGTCCCTTTCGGTCCGATGATCCATGGGCAGTGCAGGATGATTGGCGGCTTTTTTCCGCGCACCAAAGGCGCTTCGATTTTCTCTACTCCACGAAACCAGAGCCAGATCAGCATGTGCTGGCCACCCTCTTTACCACTTCAGGCCGGCTTGTAATCGCAGATCAAGATTACGCCTTTCGCTGGAGCCGGCTCGATGAGGAGGGCGGACTGCTTGTGCATCTCGGTGGAATAACGGTCAAGGGCCAAGTGCGCGTCGATTCTGGGCGTAGGCTGCATATCAGAACGCAGCAGGGTGAGTTTGATTTTCGGCTCTCGGATCTCTATGCCGCTGGCGAGGATCTAGACGCCGCCGCCGCGTCGTTGCGAGCGCCGATGCCGGGGCTAGTGCTTTCGGTGACATGCGCAGCCGGCGATCACGTGAAGAAAGGGGATCCTTTAATGGTGCTGACCGCGATGAAGCTGGAGCAGACCATTTCGGCACCCCGGGACGGCGTGATTGAGGAGGTCTTTTTTTCGGCACAAGATCAGGTCGTCGAGGGTGCGGTGCTGGTGAAGTTTCAAGACGCACCGGCGGTCCATTAAACGATCCCCTCTCGGGGCCCGTCGGCCAGCCCGCTTAAAATAGAGGACCCAGACGCCGACGTGGCGCGGTCAATCAATTAATTTCCTATGGTCAATATCACCCTGCCAGATGGCTCAGTCCGCAGTTTTCCCGGTGCCGTTCGGGTTGCCGATGTAGCGGCGAGCATCGGAGCCGGTCTAGCGAAGGCCGCGATTGCGGGTAAGGTTGATGGCCAGCTGGTCGACACCAGTTTTCTTTTGGAGTCCGATGCATCGCTTGCGATTGTGACTGAGCGCGATCCTGAGGGCCTAGAGGTTATTCGCCATTCCTCAGCCCATCTATTGGCCTACGCTGCGCAAAAACTCTTTCCGGGCCTGCAGGTGACGATCGGTCCCGTGATCGAAAACGGGTTTTATTACGATTTTTCCTACTCAAGACCGTTAACGCCCGAGGATCTTCAGGCCATCGAGAACAAGATGCGAGAGCTTGCCGCAAAGGACGAGCCCGTGGTTCGAGAGGTCTGGGATCGAGATGAGGCCATCAAGCTGTTTTTATCGATGGGCGAAAAATACAAGGCCGAAATCATCGAATCCATCCCGAAAGGCGAGCAGATTTCGCTTTACCGCGAGGGTGATTTTGTTGACCTCTGCAGGGGTCCCCATGTGCCGTCAACGGGAAAGCTTAAGGCGTTTAAGCTCATGAAGGTTGCCGGTGCTTATTGGCGGGGGGATCACCGCAATGAGATGCTGCAGCGGGTTTACGGCACTGCGTTTGCCAAAAAAGAAGAGCTCGACACGTACCTGCATCAGCTTGAGGAGGCAGAGAAGCGAGACCATCGAAAGCTTGGCAAAGCGCTTGACCTCTTTCATATGCAGGATAACGCCCCCGGTATGGTGTTTTGGCATCCGAAGGGCTGGTCGATTTGGCAGCAGGTCGAGCAATATCTGCGGCGGGTTTATTTGGAGTCCGGCTATCAAGAAGTGAAGTGTCCGCAGATTCTGGATCGATCACTCTGGGAGGCCTCTGGGCATTGGGAGCATTACAAAGACAATATGTTCACGACCGCCTCCGAGAATCGTGACTATGCGGTCAAGCCCATGAATTGCCCGGGGCATATTCAGGTCTTTAATTCAGGGCTGCGCTCGTACCGGGATCTGCCTTTGCGTTACGGTGAGTTCGGATCCTGTCACCGTAATGAATCCTCTGGCAGTCTGCATGGACTGCTTCGGGTCCGGGGGTTTACTCAAGACGACGGCCATATTTTCTGCACCGAGGACCAGATTCAGTCAGAAGTCGATGCATTTACGCGCAAACTACTCGAGGTCTATAAAGATTTTGGTTTCGACAATGTGATCTATCGCCTATCGACCCGGCCCGTGAATCGGGTGGGGTCTGATGAAAGCTGGGATAAGGCTGAGAAAGCCTTGGCTGAGGCGTTAAACAACGTGGGCGTTCAGTGGGAAGAGCTTAAGGGCGAGGGCGCTTTCTACGGGCCCAAGATTGAATACTCGTTAAAGGACTCGTTGGGCCGGGTCTGGCAGTGCGGCACGATCCAGGTGGATTTCAATATGCCGGTCCGTCTGGGCGCTGAATTTGTTGATGCCGACAACACCCGCAAGCCGCCTGTCATGCTGCACCGGGCGATCGTGGGGTCGCTGGAGCGGTTTATTGGGATTCTGATCGAGAACCACGCCGGGGCCATGCCGGCCTGGCTTGCACCCGTCCAGGCGGTTGTGGCCTCGATCACTGATAGCCAGGCGGAATACGCTGCCAGTGTGGCGAAAAGCCTGCAGGCCCGGGGTTTTCGGGTCGATTCGGATTTGCGGGGAGAGAAAATCTCCCTTAAAATCAGAGAGTTAAGTCTTCAAAAGGTGCCCTACATCCTGGTCGTCGGCGATCAAGAGCGGGTGTCCTCCCAGGTGACCGTTCGGGCCCGCGGGGGGAAAGACCTGGGGGCCATGACCGTAGACGCCTTTGCCGATCGGCTCCTCTCAGAGCTTCGACTGCGGCAATAAGGCGTCTTCGTTTTTTTAATTGTTATAGGGAAAAGAATAATCGCTACAGAACGTTCGCATCGCATCAACGGTGAAATAACAGCGCCCGAAGTCCGACTGATTGGAGTTAACAACGAAGCCATTGGCATTGTCAGGGTCCCGGAGGCAATCCGGATGGCCGATGAGGCCGAAGTCGATCTGGTCGAGATAGCCCCCCAGGCGGAGCCGCCAGTCTGCAAGCTCATGGACTACGGCAAGTTTAAGTACCAGGAGCAAAAACGGGCACACGATGCGCGACTGAAGCAGAAAATCATCCAGGTTAAAGAGGTCAAGTTCAGGCCCGGCACGGATGAAAACGATTACCAGGTGAAGCTGCGCAACCTGCTGCGGTTTCTCGAAGAGGGCGACAAGGTGAAGATTACCTTGCGCTTTAGGGGCCGTGAGATGGTCCACCAGGAGTACGGAATTCGTCAGCTGGAGCGTTTAAAGACGGATCTCGAACAGTTTGCCCAAGTGGAGCAGATGCCCAAGCTGGAGGGCCGTCAGATGGTGATGGTAATGGCCCCAAAGAAGAAGAAGTAGAAGTAGAAGTAGAAGTAAAAGAAGAAGTTGTAGTCGTAGTTGCAGTAAAAAAATTTGCCTTGCCAGGTTGTCAAAGTGCCTCGCAGTCATGCTGCAGCCACCTGAGCGGGTTTAAAAACGGAGCTTTAGATGCCCAAAATGAAGACCAAGAAGGCTGCTGCGAAGCGCTTTCAGGCCCGTGGAAGCGGGTCGATTAAGCGCGCACATGCCACCAAGCGCCATATTTTGACTAAGCGCACGACAAAAAATAAGCGTCAGCTGCGCGGCACACTGACCGTGCATGAGTCGGACATCCAGCGTGTCCGCGACATGATGCCTTACGCTTAAAGGAGAACAGTCATGCCTCGCGTCAAACGTGGAGTTACAGCCCGGGCCCGCCATAAAAAAATCTTAGCGCGCGCTAAAGGCTTTCGTGGCCGCCGCAACAATGTGTTTCGTGTTGCCAAGCAGGCCGTCATGCGTGCTGGCCAGTATGCTTATCGGGATCGCCGCAATCGCAAGCGTGTATTTCGTGCGCTCTGGATCACGCGAATCAACGCTGCCTGCCGTGCACTGGATATCAACTACAGCCGATTCATGGCTGGCTTGAAGAAAGCCAACATCGATCTGGATCGCAAGGTACTCGCTGATCTGGCGGTGATGGATAAGGCCGCTTTCGCCGCCATTGTCACCTCGGTAAAAGCGGCCCTGGCGAAGTAGTCGCGCGCTCGTCGGTAGGCCTGATCTAGTCGCTGGCGATGACCGATCTCGCGCGTCTCGTTCAAGAAGCCAAGCTGGCGTTTTCTGAAGCCGCAGATTCTGCGGCCTTGGAAAACGCTAAGGCGCGTTTCATCGGGAAAAACGGTGCGCTGACCGAGAGCCTTAAAGCGCTGGGTCAGGCAGATCCCGAAACGAAGAAGACCCTCGGCGCTGCGATCAACGGGGCAAAGCAGCAGATTGAGTCACTGCTTGCGGAGCGCCGTGGCGCTATCCTGAAGTCCGAACTGGATCGCCGCCTTGCTGCCGAGTCTGTTGATGTCTCTCAAGAAGGCCGTGGCCAGGGTGTTGGTGCCATCCATCCCGTCATCCGTACATGGCGTCGGGTCGAGGAGCTCTTTCAGTCAATTGGTTTTGATGTGGCTGACGGACCTGAGATAGAAACTGACTGGATGAATTTCACGGCCCTGAATAATCCGGAGAACCATCCGGCGCGTTCGATGCAGGATACGTTTTATCTTGAGAAAAAAGATGAGACTGGCCTGCCACTTTTACTGCGTACCCATACCAGTCCCATGCAGGTCCGCTACGCGAGAACGCACAAGCCACCGATTAAAGTGATCGCGCCTGGCCGGACCTATCGCGTAGACAGTGATGCGACCCATTCACCCATGTTTCACCAGGTCGAGGGCCTTTGGATTGATGAGCATATTTCTTTTGCTGATCTAAAAGGCGTTTACACCGATTTCCTGCAACGCTTTTTTGAGACCGACCGCCTGCAGGTGCGCTTTCGCCCATCATTTTTTCCGTTCACAGAGCCCTCGGCCGAGATTGATATGCGCTTTGAGTCTGGCCCCCTGAAGGGACGCTGGCTGGAGATAGCGGGCTCGGGACAGGTGCACCCAAAGGTGGTTCGACATTTCGGCCTTGATCCCGAACGTTATATTGGCTTTGCATTTGGCACCGGCCTTGAACGGATGACCATGCTGCGCTATGGCATTGCCGATCTGCGTCTGTTTTTTGACAACGATCTGCGCTTTCTGCGCCAATTTGCTTAAGGACAACTCCAGATGCGTGTTCCCGAGCAGTGGCTAAGAGCGATGGTCAATCCGCCGATGGACTCAGAGGCTTTGGCCGATGCGCTCACCATGGCGGGCCTTGAAGTGGAGGATACGCTTCCCTTGGCGCCCGAATTCTCCGGCGTGGTGATCGCGCGCGTCACCGCAGTCGCGCCACACCCGGATGCAGATCGGCTGCGCGTCTGTACTGTCGATATTGGCAAACCCGATCTTTTGCAGATTGTTTGTGGCGCACCGAACGTTCATGCGGGTATGGTTGCGCCGTGCGCTACTGAGGGCGCTGTGCTTCCCGGCGGGTTCAAGATTAAGCGGGCGAAGATGCGCGGGGTGGAGAGTCAGGGCATGTTGTGTTCGGCAAAGGAGCTCGGAATCTCAGAGGACGCCGAGGGCCTACTCGCCTTGCCCGAGTCATTTGCAGCAACACTCGGCAGGAACCTGCGCGAGGCAATGAATCTCGATGCTCGCGTACTTGAAATCAAACTCACTCCGAATCGAGCAGATTGCTTATCGGTGGCCGGGGTAGCCCGGGAGGTCGCTGCGCTGACTTCAGCCCCGATCAGCTATCCAAGTTGGCCCACGATTGCATCAACCGTTTCCGACAGGATTGCCGTGCGTGTTGAGGCGGCAGATCTATGCGGCCGCTTTTCAGGGCGCGTGGTCAAGGGCGTTAATGCCAAGGCGGCAACACCGGATTGGATGCGCAGTCGGCTTGAGCAGGCAGGTCAGCGATCCATCTCGGCGCTTGTCGATATTTCGAATTACGTCATGCTTGAGCTTGGCCGGCCGAGCCATATTTTTGACGCCGACAAGATTCACGGACCGCTGGTGGTCCGCTGGGCCCGCCCCGGCGAGACGATCAAGCTCTTAAATGATCAGCAGTTCACGCTAGATCCGTCCGTGGGCGTGATTGCTGATGATCGCGGTCCTGAGTCGATGGCCGGCATCATGGGCGGTGATGCTACTGCCGTATCGCTTGAGACAAAAAATGTTTATATCGAGGCCGCATTCTGGTGGCCCGACTCAATTCGGGGCCGGGCGCGGCGGTTTGGGTTTAGTACCGAGGCAGGACATCGGTTTGAGCGTGGTGTGGACTGGGAGACGACTGTAGCCCATGTTGATTACATCACCCATCTCATTCAGAGCATCTGCGGCGGTGCTGCAGGTCCGATGGATGATCAGATCCTTGGTGTTCCGAGCCGTGAGCCGGTCACGATGCGTGTTGCCCGCTGCTGCAAGGTGTTAGGAATCAAGGTCACGGCCCGGGATTGCATGGACATCTTCTCTCGGCTCGGTCTGTCTGCGGAGCATTCAAAGTCGGGAACAGAGGAGGTGATTCGTGTCCGACCGCCCTCATTTCGATTCGATCTCGAGATCGAGGAGGATTTGATTGAAGAGGTCGCTCGAGTCTACGGTTTTGATCGCATTCCGGCCCATCCGCCGCAAGCCGCTGCAGCGATGTTCTCTCGGCCAGAGGCAAGCCGATCCGCAATGCAGCTCAGGGACAGGATGGTGGCTTGCGATTATGTCGAGGCGATCACCTACAGCTTTATAAGCCAGGAGCAGGCTGCCCCCTTTCTTGCTGAGACCGCCGCACTAAGGCTCCTTAATCCGATGGCCTCTCATCAGTCAGTGATGCGGCCCAGCCTGTTACCCGGATTACTGGAGGCCGCAGTTGCAAACCTGAAACGCAAGGCGGCTCGGATTCGGCTTTTTGAGATTGGCCGGACCTATCACGACGATCCCGCCGTGCAGGCAGGTGACTGGGCTGTCGGGGGTATCCGGCAGCCGCTGCGGCTTGCGGGACTCGCCTTCGGTTTTGCTGCCGATGAGCAATGGGGGCTGCCTGCACGGCTCGTTGATTTTTTTGATGTGAAAGGTGATTTGCAGCGCCTCGTTGCGCCCGCCGCGCTCACCACTTGTGCGCTGGGCGCGGAGCATCCAGCCCTCCATCCCGGCCGAAGTGCCCAGGTTTTGATCGCTGGTAAGCCCGTCGGACTGCTTGGCGAGCTGCACCCCCGGCTGGTGCAGGCCCTTGAGCTTGTGAGCGCCCCGATTGTTTTTGAACTCGAATTTGAGCCACTTTCCAAGGCCTCCGTACCGCTGCCGCAGGAGCCCTCTAAGTTCCCCCCGGTCATTCGGGATCTGGCGCTGGTCGTCGGCCTTGAAACCCCTGCTGGAGCCTTACTCGATCGGATTAATCACCTAAAAAGTCAGTCAAAACAAGGGTCTTGGATTACTAATGTCAAGTGTTTTGACGAATATCGAGGTAAGGGATTGTCCGAAAAGGAGAAAAGCCTCGCTTTCCGCTTTATACTCCAGAGCCCTGAGGCAACACTCCAGGATGCGGAGGTCGATCAGCTTATGGCCGACATCATCAGACTGATGCAAGCCGAATTCGCCGCTCGACTCCGTTCCTGATTCTGAAACGTGCACTTCGACTCGAAGATCTTATCTGGCCCGTCGCCTGCCGCGAACCCAGCCCCCGCAGCGGCAGAGGTGGCGCCCAGGCTGCTCAAGCACGCGGGCCTGAATTCATCGGAGGACAGTCTTACCAAGGCGGAGCTCGCGGATCTGTTGTTTGAAGTTGTCGGCCTGAATAAGCGCGAGGCCAAAGAGGTCGTGGATATCTTTTTTGAAGAGATCCGTGAAACCCTGGTTGCTGGCACCAGCGTCAAGCTTTCGGGGTTCGGAAATTTCCAACTCCGCGACAAGCCGCAGCGGCCGGGCCGCAATCCTAAGACTGGCCAAGAGATTCCGATCGCGGCACGGCGTGTTGTGACCTTTCACGCCAGCCAGAAACTGAAGTCGTATGTCCAGGATCCTTCTAAAAAGCCCTTGGATGCCTACGCCGATGATGAACCCAGCCTTGGTTAGATATCCTTAAGCTCTCGGCATCGCGCTAAAACATTATGGATAGTCGCGTCGCTTCACCCCTGCTGCCGCCGATACCGGCAAAGCGCTACTTCACCATCGGCGAGGTCAGCGAGCTCTGCGCTGTAAAACCCCATGTGCTGCGCTACTGGGAGCAGGAATTCACCCAGCTTCGGCCCATGAAGCGACGCGGTAACCGCCGCTACTATCAGCATCACGAAGTCTTATTGATTCGAAAGATTCGCGAACTACTCTACGATCAGGGCTTCACCATCAGCGGTGCTCGTAATCAATTGATGGAGAGCCGAACAAATGGCGATGCAAGCGCAACACGCGGTGTGCCAGCGCCAGTGATGGATGCTTTACCATCAACACCCAATGATCTACGCACCGAGTTGGCTGCAGTCCTTCAGATCTTAAGGGGTAGCGGGCCTCGGCTATAATGTTCGGCTCGGTCGGGGCGTAGCGCAGCCTGGTAGCGCACTTGCATGGGGTGCAAGGGGTCGGATGTTCGAATCATCTCGCCCCGACCATTTCAACTTTCTCCCTAAGGTGGTTTTCCTCACTTCCATGACGTGGTTTCGATGGGCTGCTGTTGTGCTCGGCACACTTCTACTCTCAGGCTGCTCAAGCCTGGATGTTCTAAATGCAGTCTCAAAATCTCCCCAGGTCGCCTCGGTAACCCTCAGTTATGGGCCCTCAACACGTCAACGAGTTGAGTTCTATCCAGCTTCAAAGACCGCGTCTGGAACCGTTGTGCCGGTGATTGTGTTCTTTTATGGTGGCGCCTGGGAGAGTGGTTCGCGGCTCGACTATCGATTTATTGCGAGAACATTTAATGACTTAGGTTATTTGGTCGCAATTCCCGATTACCGACTCACGCCCGAGGTGACCTATCCAGGATTTGTTGAAGATAGTGCTGCGGCGCTTCGGCTCATTATTGAAGAAGCTGCGCGCTTCGGCGGTGACACGCAGCGTATCGTATTGTCAGGCCACTCTGCTGGGGCCTATAACGCGATCAGCCTGGCCACTGATCCCCGCTGGCTGACCGAAGCCGAGCGCCGACGGATTCGCGGCGTGATTGGCCTATCATCACCGGTTAATTTTTTGCCGATTCAGATGCCCGCTGCCCAGCGGGCATTCAATTGGCCAAATACGCCGCGTGATTCACAGCCAATTGAGCATGTCTCGGCTGCCTCTCCGCCCATGCTGCTGCTCTCAGCCAAGCGAGATCCGCTGGTGGACCCGCAGATCAATTCTGCGACACTTGCCGAGCGTCTGCGGGCGGCGGGAGTCTATGTCAAGATGGAAGTCTACGAGGGCCCCTTTGGCCTTGTGAGTCATTCCAGTCTTGTGGCGAGTCTGTCAGATCGACTCTCGTTTTTAGCACCGACGATTGAGCATTCGAAGATGTTTATCGAAATGGTTACCCGATAGTGTGTTTTGGTCACGATATTAATAGCGGAGTTTAGTTATGCATCCTTTTCATCTCGCGTTTCCGGTTGATGATCTGCACAAGGCCCGAGAGTTTTATGGCGGTCTGCTGGGCTGCCCAGAGGGTCGCAGCTCGGATGAGTGGATTGACTTTAATCTTTTTGGCCACCAAATCGTGGCACACCTGGCGAAGGGTGACTCAGCGCATGAGCCGCATAACGAAGTGGATGGCAAGCAGGTGCCCGTGCGTCACTTCGGCATTGTGCTGTCGATGCCCGAGTGGCAGGCGATGGCCGATAAGTTAACGGCTGCAGGCGTTGAGTTTGTGATTGAGCCATACATACGATTCAAAGGAGAGGTGGGAGAACAGGCCACCATGTTTTTTCTAGATCCCTCTGGCAACGCCATTGAATTTAAGGCCATGGCGCACCCTGATCGTCTCTTTGCCAAATGAATGTCGAGCGTCTGTCTACGTCAGACTTTTTGACTCCGATCATTAGCGATAGGCCGCCGCTCAGTCAGAAGGCGCTAAACTATTGATGTTTTGAAATTGGTCAAACGCCGTCGCGTGGTGCTTGCTTAGCGCAGGTTAAACGGGAAGCTGGTGTGAATCCGGCACTTTCCCCGAAACAGTAACGGTTGCGATGATTCAAAGCGGCTCATGCGGTTTGGGCCGGCCACTGGGGTGCACATACCCTGGGAAGGCGCTGATTCATCTGCCTGCAGTTGTGGGGCAGCAACCGAAGTCTGGATACCGGCCCGTGGCGTGAATGCTTTTTGTCGCCTCGGGGATTGGGGGACAAGAAAGGTTAATCATGTCTTTTCGGTATCTGCCGGCGTTCAGCGCACTCGCGCTCGGGGTCTCTGCAGCCTTCGCCCAGTCAGGCGTTAAGCCGCCCGATGGTCCGTCAGCGGCTTACGAAACGCCCCTCAATTCACTAAATCCGGTTGTGGTAAGTGCCGCGCGATTCGAACAACCCTTAAGCGATGTGATTCCCTCAGTGAGCGTCATTTCTCGGCAGGAAATAGAGCGCTCACAGGCGCTTGATCTTGCAAGCTTTCTTTCTGGAGAGCCGGGTTTCGAGATTTCAAGAAATGGTGGACCCGGCTCCACGACCAGTCTCTTTCTAAGAGGCATGTCGAGCGTTAATTCTGCAGTGTTCATTGACGGCGTGAAAGCGCAGACTGATCGGAT